>NZ_JBVIHJ010000026.1:0-165647 GCF_055570355.1 Streptomyces sp. NPDC031225
CGCCCGGTTACATTCCGAACCCGGAAGCTAAGCCTTACAGCGCCGATGGTACTGCAGGGGGGACCCTGTGGGAGAGTAGGACACCGCCGAACAATTTTTGAATGAAAGGCCCACACCTTATGGTGTGGGCCTTTCTGCATTTCCGGTCCGGTTTTTCTCAAAGGGGGGCGCATCGTGCCCCCCTTTTTTTTGTTTACAGGCGCCCCGCTGCCTTCAGCGCCAGATAGGCGTCGGCCAACGCAGGAGCCAGATCGTCCGGTGTCGCGTCGACGACGGTGACGCCGTGCCGGCGGAGTTGCTCGGCGGTGCGCTGACGTTCTGTCTGGGCCTGGGCCGCGGCTGCGGCTTCGTAGACCGCCTCTGCGTTTCCACGGGCCGTTGCCATGCGGGCGATGTTCGGGTCTGCCACTGAAGCCAGAAGCACCGTGTGCCGCTGGGTGAGCTGAGGGAGAACGGGCAGCAGGCCCTCCTCGACCGGGGCAGCGTCGAGGCTGGTGAGCAGCACGATCAGGGAGCGGCGCGGGGCCGTACGGAGAGCTGTGGCCGTCAGACCCCGGGCGTTCGTCTCGACGAGCTCGGGCTCGAGCGAGGCCATCGCGTTGACCAGAGAGGGCAGGAGGTCGTTTGCCGTTCGGCCCTGGACCAGTGCTCGTACCCCACGGTCGTACGCGAGCAGGTCCACGCGGTCGCCGGCTCGGGATGCGAGGACTGCCAGGAGCAGGGCCGCGTCCATGGAGGCGTCGAGGCGGGGGGAGTCGCCGACGCGGCCCGCTGATGTGCGGCCGGTGTCGAGGACCAGGAGGATGTGGCGGTCACGTTCGGGGCGCCAGGTGCGGACGGCGACGGAGGTCTGGCGGGCTGTGGCTCGCCAGTCGATGGAACGGGTGTCGTCACCGGGGACGTATTCGCGCAGGCTGTCGAACTCCGTGCCTTCGCCGCGGGTGAGGACGCTGGTACGGCCGTCGAGTTCGCGCAGGCGGGCGAGCTTCGAGGGGAGGTGCTTGCGGCTGGTGAAGGGAGGGAGGACACGGACCGTCCAGGGGATCCGGTGGGTGCCCTGGCGGGAGAAGAGCCGGAGGGGGCCGTAGGAGCGAATCGTCACTCGGTCGGCTTGGCGGTCGCCGCGGCGGGTGGGGCGTAGGCGAGTGGTGAGGCGTCGGCGTTCACCGGCGGGGACGGTCAGGTGGTGGCGGGAGGCCGCTACCTCTGTGCCCGGCTGCCAGCTGCTGGGGGGCCAGGCGTCGCGGATGTGGGCGCGGAGCGGGCGGCCGGACGGGTTGGTGATCGTGAGGGTGACGTCTGCTGTCTCGCCGAGGCGGGCGGAGGTGTCACCGGAGCGGGTCAGGCCGAGCCGTCGTACCGGGGCCGCCAAAGCGAAGTCGCAGGCGCAGGCCAGCGCCAAGGGGGCGTTGACCGCGAGGATGCCCGTCCAGCTGGGTTCCCAGATGCCGACAGGGAGGGAGCCCAGGGCTGCGAGGAGTGCGGCGCGGCCGGTGAGGGCCATCAGCGGGGGACCGGGACGTGGGCGAGGATCGCGTTGATGACGGAGTCGGCCGTCACGCCCTCCATCTCGGCCTCGGGGCGGAGCTGTACGCGGTGGCGGAGGGTGGGGAGAGCCAGGGCCTTCACGTCGTCGGGGATGACGTAGTCGCGGCCGGTCAGCCATGCCCAGGCGCGCGAGGTGGCCAGGAGGGCCGTGGCGCCGCGCGGGGAGACGCCGAGGGTGAGGGACGGGGACTCGCGGGTGGCGCGGCAGATGTCGACGACGTAGGCGGTGATCTCGGGGGAGATCGTTGTCTTGGCGACTGCCGCGCGTGCGGCTTCGAGGTCGGCCGGTCCTGCCACGGGCCGGAGGCCGGCGGCGCGCAGGTCGCGGGGGTTGAAGCCCTCGGCGTGGCGAGTGAGGACGTCGATCTCGTCCTGGCGGGAGGGGAGCGGGATCGTCAGCTTGAGGAGGAAACGGTCCAGCTGGGCTTCGGGGAGGGGGTAGGTGCCCTCGTACTCGACCGGGTTCTGGGTCGCTGCGACCAGGAACGGGTCGGGGAGGAGGCGTGGGGTGCCGTCGACCGTGACCTGGCGTTCCTCCATGGCTTCCAGGAGGGAGGACTGGGTCTTGGGCGGGGTGCGGTTGATCTCGTCGGCCAGGAGGAGGTTGGTGAAGACCGGGCCGGGCTGGAAGGAGAACTCGGCGGAGCGGGTGTCGTAGACCAGGGAGCCCGTCACATCGCTCGGCATGAGGTCGGGGGTGAACTGGACGCGCTTGGTGTCGAGTTCGAGTGCGGATGCGAGGGCGCGGACGAGCAACGTTTTGGCGACCCCAGGGACTCCTTCCAGTAGTACGTGTCCGCGGCAGAGGAGGGCGACGACGAGACCGGTCACGGCGGGGTCCTGGCCGACCACGGCTTTGGCGATCTCGGCGCGCAGGGCTTCGAGGGAGTCCCGGGCGGTGCCCGGATCCCCGGTGGTCCCGGCGTTGTCAGTGGTCGGATCCATCATGAACGGCGTACCTCTCTTTCGAGGGCGTCGAGTTGGTCGGCGAGGGAGATGAGGGCCGCGTCGTCACCGGGCGGCGGGCCGAAGAGGAGGGACTGCAGGGACTGTCCGTGCGTGTCGCTGTCCAGATGGGCGGCCAGCGCGGCAAGCAGGGCTTCGGGTGTGTGCGCCTGGGTGACGGGGACGCCGATGAGGGGGGCGAGGCGAGTGCGGGTGGTGGAGCGAAGAGCGGTGGCCGCACGGTCACGGGCGTTGGTCTTGCGGTAGAGGCGGGCGCGGCCTTCGACGGTTTCGGAGGCGCGGATCGCCACGGGGAGTTTCTCGGGTACGAGTGGGCCGAGTCGGCGTGCCCTCCAGAGTGCGGCGAGTCCTGCCGCGACGAAGAGCTGGAGTGTGCCCCAGAGCCAGCCCGAGGGGAGCAGGTCCAGGAAGCTCTTCTCGTCGTCCGGATCGGCGGCGGAGGAGTCGGAGAGCGAGGGGAGGTACCAGACCAGATGGGGGCGGGAGCCGAGGAGTTGGAGGGCGAGCGAGGCGTTGCCCTGCTTGCCGAGGGTGTCGTTGTAGAGGATGTCGGGCGCGCCGAGCACGACGGTGTCGCCGTCCCCGGAGGTTGCCGGGACGCGCACCAGGGTGGGCAGCCGCTCGCTGGGGTAGCACTCGTCGTTGCCGGGGTGGGTGACGGCGTATCGGATGCCGCCGGTGTCGGCGCTGCCCGCGCGTCGGGCGGCCGGCAGGGCACAGTCGGGGGAGAGCGTCGAGTTGAGGCTGGTGGCGGGGTTCGCGACGACGCCGGGCACCAGACGTTCGACGGACCAGCTGCCGGGGGCGACGAGGACGGTGCGGCCGTCGGAGCCGGCGGTCGCGGAGTGCAGTCGGCTCTGCTGGCGGTGTGTCAGGAGGTCTGGTCCGGCGACCAGGAGTGTGGTGTCGGGGCCGGCGGCGGTGCGTGCTTCGTCCAGGGTGGTGACCACGCGGGTGTCGACGCCCCGGTCGGCGAGGAGTTCCGCGACGGCGCGGCTGCCGTAGGGGTCTGCGGAGCGCGGGTCGAGGCTGCCGTGCTGTTCGTTGGACCGGATCGCCGCGATCGCCACGGCCGCGACGAGGAGGAGCACAAGAGCGATCACGATGCCTCGCGCGCGGGCCCATATCTGGCCGGGGGTGCGGGAGACCGAGGTGGACGGGAGCGTGGCCTCGGTGGTCATTCGGCGGCCCCCTGGCGGGTGTTGTGGTCCGCGCTGTGGGTGCTGCTCAGGGTGGTCGCGAGTACCGGTTTGGCGCGCTCCAGGTCGCGGTCGAGTTCGGTGATGCGGACGTACGCCTGTTCGGTCGCGGTCCGGCCGCCGTATGTGACGTCGTCGAAGTCCCGGGCCGCGGAGCGCAGTCGGTCGGTGTGTGAGGGCAGGGTGCGGCCCGCTTCCGCGGCGGCCTCGTCGGCGGTGCGGCCGGGGCGGACGTCCAGGAGGGTGCGTTCCTCCAGGGAGCGGACGATGGCGCGCATGCGCTCTTGGACCGCCTGGTTCCAGTGGCACTGGGCGGCGTGTGCCTCGGCGGCCGAGCGGTGGTCGGCGGCGCTGCGGGGACGGTCGTCGAACAGGGCGGCGGAGGAGGCCGGCCCCCGGCGCGGGGCGCCCAGGCGCCACCACAGCGCGCCGACGACCAGGAGGACCACGGCGATGACGACGAGCAGGCCGAGTGGCCCTCCTGGTGTCGCGGACGAGGCGGAGCTGAACAGCTTGTCCACCCAGTCCCAGATGGCGTTGAGGGTGCGCTCGAGCCAGCCGGGGTCGTTCTCGTGGTACATGCGCTTGGACAGCTCGCGACGGGCCGCCTCCCGCGCGGGGTCGCGCGGGACGGTCAACGGCGGTTCGTCGGCGGACCGTGCCGATGACAGCATGAATGTTCCGCTTGCGCGCAGCATGATGAGCACTCCCCCCGGCAGCACCGCATCAGCTCCCGGGAGTGGGGCCGGTGCCGTGGTCCTGGACGGCGGCAGCGCGGACCAGTTCGAGGTCGAGGGCCTCGCGGCGGATGCGCTGGTCGATGTAGAGGAGCACGGTCACGCCCGCCGTGATCGGGAAGGTGATCATGGAGCCGATCACCGAGCCGATGCCGCTGATGATGAGGAACGTCCAGCCCAGGTCGCCGGTCCCGTTGACGAAACCGGAGAGCCCCTCACCGCTCAAGGCGGCAGCGAGGAAGGTGAAGGGGACGACGACGATCGCGGCGACGATGTTCGCGATGATCCCGGCCAGCAGCTGAATGCCGAAGACCCGCCACCAGGAACCGCGGACGAGCTTGGTGGAGCGCCCCATCGACTTCACGATGCTCTGCTTCTCCAGCATCAGCGCGGGCGAGGCCAGCGAGAAGCGGATCATCAGCCACAGTGCGACGACGCCGGCGCCGAGGATGCCGAGGACGGCGAGGGCGATGCCACCGTCGTTGGAACCCGTGGCGGCCACGAGGATGCCGGGCAGCGCACCGACGGCGAGCACACCGAAGGTGATGAGCAGCAGCAGGAAGATCAGGCCGAACAGCTTGGGTACCTGCGGGCGGGCGTCGCGCCAGGCCTCGCCGGTGGTGACCGGCCTGCCGAGCACGGCCCGGCTGGTGACGGTGGTGAGCAGCGCCGTCGCGGCGACCGTGCCGATCAGGGAGATCAGGAAGACGACGGTGCTGCCGAGCATGGCCTCGCCCATGGCGTGGGTCAGCTCGTCGACGCTGGCGCTGGGGTCGTTGAGGGCCTCGCTCCCGGCGGTGTCGTTCAGGACGAAGCCCTGGAGCAGGATGACGAGGACCTCGGTCACCACCGCGACGGTCAGCGAGATGCCCAGGACCGTGCGCCAGTAGGTGCGCATCGTGGAGACCGCGCCGTCGAGGATCTCACCCACACCGAGCGGGCGCAGAGGGATCACGCCGGGCTTGGCCGCGGGCGGAGGACCGCCCCAGCCGCCATGTCCGCCGTAGCCACCGCCCCAGCCCGGGGGAGGGCTGTAGCCTCCGGGCGGACCGGCGGGAGGTTGGGATCCCCAGCCCGGGCCGGGCGGCGGGGGCGAAGCAGCGTGGCCGGGAGCGGCGGGACCCGTGGGAGCGGACCACTGACCGGGTGGCGGCTGCTCCTGGGACCACTGCGAGCCGGCGTCCTGCGGGGCTTCCTCAGGCTGCTGCGCGGGGTTCGCGGCGCCGGGTCCCTCGGTCGGCTCGGCGGAACCGGACGTGCCGGGCTCGTGCCCGTCGGACGGGGCGGATCCGGGCGAGGCCCAGCCCGGAGTGTCTTTCATCGTCGCTCCTTCACGGTGCCCGTCCGCGGGCGCGGCGGCAGGTTGGCAGCCATCGTGTCATGGGGCGGTGGGCGAGGGACCAGCCGCGGTATGGGCTGCGCACCTTCAATACTCCGCCCGACAAGGGGCAGACTGACCGCATGGCTGATCAGTACGCGCAAACCGGCGAGGACAGCAAGCCCACCGAGATACCGGCGATCCGCTGGGAGGAACCACCCGAGGGTCCCGTGCTGGTGCTTCTCGACCAGACGAGACTGCCGACCGAGGAGGTCGAACTGGTCTGTACGGACGCGTCCGCGCTGGTGGAGGCGATCCGTTCGCTCGCCGTGCGCGGGGCGCCGTTGCTCGGGATCGCGGGGGCGTACGGGGTCGCGCTCGCCGCCGCGCGGGGCTTCGACGTGGACGAGGCGGTGACCGTGCTGGCGGGCGCGCGGCCGACCGCGGTGAACCTCGCTGTCGGGGTGCGCAGAGCCGAGGCCGCGTACCGCGCCGAGCTCGGAAAGAGCGGTGATCAGGAGCGGGCGGCCGGGGCGGCGCTGGCGGCGGCGCGCGAGCTGCACCGGGAGGACGCCGCGGCCAGTGCCGTGATGGCCGAACGCGGGCTGGCGCTGCTGGACGAGCTGCTGTCGGGCGGCGGGCACCGGATCCTGACGCACTGCAACACCGGTTCGCTGGTGTCGGGTGGTGAGGGGACGGCGTTCGCGGTGGCGCTCGCGGCCCATCGGGCGGGGCGGTTGCGGCGGCTGTGGGTGGACGAGACGCGTCCGCTGCTTCAGGGGGCCCGGCTGACGGCGTACGAGGCGGCGCGCAGCGGGATGGCGTACACCTTGCTGACCGACAACGCGGCCGGCTCGTTGTTCGCGGCCGGGGAGGTGGACGCCGTGCTGATCGGCGCCGACCGGATCGCGGCTGACGGCTCGGTGGCGAACAAGGTGGGGAGCTATCCGCTCGCCGTGCTTGCCCGGTACCACCATGTGCCCTTCATCGTGGTGGCACCCGTGACGACGGTGGATCCGGACACGCCGGACGGCGCGTCGATCGAGGTGGAGCAGCGGGCCGGGCACGAGGTGACCGAGATCGCCGCGCCGCAGGTACCGGTGGCGGGAGCTGAGGCGGGCGGCGGGATACAGGTGGCGCCGCTGGGGACGCAGGCGTACAACCCGGCGTTCGATGTGACGCCACCGGAGCTGGTGACGGCGATCGTCACCGAGGAGGGCGTGGTGTCACCGGTGACGGGCGAGGCCCTTGCCGAGCTGTGTGCCAGGTCCCGGCAGATGACGAACGGCTGATCCAGGAACGGGGTCGGCGTGGTCCGCGCGAGGCACGCGCCGTGGACGCGGTGATCCCAGTCGGCCACCGGTGCAGGTTCTGCAGGGATCGGGCCCTTGGCAACGGAAGCGACGGACTGTGACGATCAGGCCGTGGTTGACGTGGCGAAGATCGCGAGGTGGGCGAAGACCTTCCTCGACCTGGTCGGCGGGCCTGTGGCAGGTCTGCTGATGCTGTCCCTCGGCATGAGGACCTACCACAGCGGTGGATCTGTAGGCTGGCCCATCGCGGGATGCGCCCTGCTCTTGATCAACGTGCGGGTGGCCTGGCGACGATTCGCCCGACTCGGGAAGCCGACGTCGGCGGTGTAGCACGCAGAGACAGTCGCTCGTCCGCTCTGGCCTCATCATGGGGCGAGGGTCGCGGAGCGTAATGCTCCATGTCGCTGCTGTCAGGGTTTCGCCACGCGCGCGGCCGGGCTGCTTGACTTGAATGGCGCTGACATCCGTAGCTGACATCGATGCCGATGGACGAGGGCAGACAGTGCCGGTCACGTACGACTATCGTCACAGGCCAGTGACCCTGCTCACCAGCGCCCCGGTCACTGTTACGAGAATGGGATGATGTCGTTTATGAAGGGACGAGTCCTTGTCGTCGACGACGACACCGCACTTGCCGAGATGCTGGGCATTGTGCTGCGTGGTGAAGGTTTTGAGCCGTCTTTCGTAGCTGACGGCGACAAGGCGCTGGCCGCGTTCCGCGAGGCCAAGCCGGATCTGGTGTTGCTGGACCTGATGCTGCCCGGCCGGGACGGCATCGAGGTGTGCCGCCTGATCAGGGCGGAGTCCGGGGTGCCGATCGTGATGCTGACGGCCAAGAGCGACACCGTCGATGTCGTTGTGGGGCTGGAGTCCGGCGCCGACGACTACATCGTGAAGCCGTTCAAGCCGAAGGAGCTCGTGGCCCGGATCCGGGCTCGGCTTCGGAGGTCGGAGGAGCCGACGCCCGAGCAGCTCGCCATAGGCGATCTGGTCATCGACGTGGCCGGGCACTCCGTGAAGCGGGAAGGCCAGTCGATCGCGCTGACGCCCCTGGAGTTCGACCTGCTGGTCGCGCTCGCGCGCAAGCCGTGGCAGGTGTTCACGCGTGAGGTGCTGCTCGAGCAGGTGTGGGGTTATCGGCACGCCGCTGACACCCGGCTCGTCAATGTGCATGTGCAGCGGCTGCGCTCCAAGGTCGAGAAGGACCCGGAGCGGCCCGAGATCGTGGTGACCGTCCGTGGTGTGGGTTACAAGGCAGGACCCAGCTGACATGTCCGGAGACAGTGCCGCTTCGTCGCCCGGGCGGACCGGGGCGAGCGCGGGGCGGCCTGTCGGGCAGACCAGGGCCCGCTCCCGCTGGGGGCGGTTCCTGGAGGGCGGGCTGCTTCAGGGCGGAGTTCAGGGCAGTCCGGTCCTGAGGCTGTTCATGCGGTGGGTGCGTCGGCCGCTGCTGCCCGTGATGCGGCTGTGGCGGCGCAACATCCAGCTCAAGGTCGTCGCCACGACCCTGTTGATGTCGCTCGGTGTGGTTCTCCTGCTGGGCTTCGTCGTCATCGGGCAGGTGCGCAACGGCCTGCTGGACGCGAAGGTCAAGGCGTCGCAGAGCCAGGCCTCCGGTGGGTTCGCGGTGGCCAAGCAGAAGGCGGACGAGGCCGCGGCCGGGACCGACGACTCGGCCCCGGCGGACGGTCAGTCCGACCAGTTCGTCATCGAGTGGATGAGCAATCTCGTCTACTCGCTCTCCAGCGGCGGTCAGGGCGCCTTCGACGTGGTCACCCTGCCCGTGGGCGGCGACAGCGGGAGCGGGCGCGGGCCGCGTGCCTCCGGCGACGTCGATCCCACGTCCAGCGTCCCCGAGGCGCTGCGCGAGAAGGTCGACGACAGTACGACGGCTGCCCAGAGCTACACCCGCATCGCCTACGACACCGACCAGGAGTCCCAGCCGGCCCTGGTCATCGGCAAGCAGGTCAACGACCCCAACGGCGACCCGTACCAGCTGTACTACCTGTTCCCGCTCACCCAGGAGGAGAAGTCGCTCAGCCTGGTCAAGGGCACTCTGGCGACCGCCGGCCTCTTCGTCGTCGTACTCCTCGGAGCCATCGCCTGGCTCGTGGTGCGCCAGGTCGTCACGCCGGTGCGGATGGCAGCCGGGATCGCCGAGCGGCTGTCCGCCGGGCGGCTTCAGGAGCGGATGAAGGTCACCGGTGAGGACGACATCGCGCGGCTCGGCGAAGCCTTCAACAAGATGGCGCAGAACCTTCAGCTGAAGATCCAGCAGTTGGAGGACCTGTCGCGGATGCAGCGGCGGTTCGTGTCGGACGTGTCGCACGAGCTGCGTACGCCCTTGACGACCGTACGGATGGCCGCAGACGTCATCCATGACGCGCGCGCGGACTTCGATCCGATGACCGCGCGGTCGGCCGAACTGCTCGCCGACCAGCTGGACCGGTTCGAGACGCTGCTCGCGGATCTGCTGGAGATCAGCCGGTTCGACGCGGGCGCGGCGGCGCTGGAGGCGGAGCCGATAGACCTCAGGGAGGTCGTGCGGCGAGTGGTCGGCGGGGCCGCGCCCCTGGCCGAGCGCAAGGGCACCCTGGTCCGGATCGTCGGCGACCAGCAGCCCGTGGTGGCCGAGGCCGACGCCCGGCGGGTGGAGCGGGTGTTGCGCAATCTCGTCGTCAACGCCGTGGAGCACGGTGAGGGCAAGGACGTCGTCGTCAAACTCGCCTCGGCGGGCGGGGCGGTCGCGATCGCGGTGCGCGACTACGGCGTCGGGCTCAAGCCGGGCGAGGCCACGCGCGTGTTCAGCCGCTTCTGGCGGGCCGACCCGGCACGCGCGCGTACCACCGGCGGTACGGGGCTGGGGCTGTCCATCGCCCTGGAGGACGCACGGCTGCACGGCGGCTGGCTGCAGGCGTGGGGTGAGCCGGGCGGCGGCTCCCAGTTCCGGCTGACGCTGCCCAGGACGGCCGACGAGCCGCTGCGGGGCTCGCCGATACCGCTGGAGCCCAAGGACTCACGCCGTCACCGTGGACTCGACGATGCCGGACTGCCGCGCGGGGGCGGCGAGAAGGCGGCCACCGTGCCGGCCCAGCACAAGGGCGACCAGGGGACCTCGCGGGACCCCATAGCGCCCCGGCAGGGTGCCGTGACGCCCACCGCCGATCCGACGGCGCTGCCCGGCAACGGCGCGCGTGTGGTGTCCCGTCCGACGCAGAACGGGCGACGGAAGGACGGCGCATCCGCCGGCGGAGCCGCTGGTGAGACCGCGAGCCGGCCGGGCGCCGGGCCGGGGGAGTCGTACGAACAGCAGGGGGAGGCCTTCCGTGGACGCTGACCGCGAAGGAAGCGGCCGGCGCAGGCCGGGGCGCGGGCTGGCGTACGCCGCCTGTGGAGTCGTACTGCTGGCGGGATGTGCCTCCATGCCGGACAGCGGGGACCTGCGCGGGGTCGACGCCACGCCGCGGCAGGACACCCAGGTGCGGGTCTTCGCCATGCCGCCGCAGGAGGACGCCGAGCCGCTGGACATCGTGCAGGGCTTCCTGGAGGCGCTCACCAGCGACGATCCGAACTACGAGACGGCCCGTAAGTACCTGACCGGGAGTGCGGCGAAGCAGTGGCAGCCGGGGCTGTCCACCACGGTGCTCGAGGACGGGCCCGGTGCCTCCCTCACGCCGCCGGTCGACCGGGATCGGACCGACGAGGACACGTCGTTCACGCTGACCGGCACCAGGGTGGCCGTGGTGGACGGGCAGCAGTCGTACTCGCCGTCCTCCGGTGACTACCAGCGGACCGTGCACCTGGTGCACGACAAGAAGACCAAGCAGTGGCGGATCGACAGCCTTCCGCAGGGTGTCGTCATGGGGAAGTCGGACTTCCAGCGCAACTACGTGTCGGTCAACAAGTACTACTTCGCCTCCCACACCAAGGCGGCGACGGCTCCCCAGACCGTGGCGGTCGCCGATCCCGTGTATGTGCGCGAGCGCGTGGACCCCATGACGCAGCTGGTGCGGTCCCTGCTGAGCGGACCGACACACTGGCTCGACCCTGTCGTCAGGACTCGTTTTCCCACCGGTACGGCCCTGATGAAGGGTGTCTCCTCGTTGGCCCCCGACGACCAGAACACGCTGACGGTCCCGCTCAACGACAAGGCCAGGAACGTCGGTTCGGACCAGTGCGAGGCGATGGCGGCCCAACTGCTGTTCACCCTGCAGAACCTCACCCCCGCGGTGGACGACATCGAACTGAGCGCGGGTGGCAAGCAGTTGTGCTCCACCAACGAGACCCAGGCCGACGGCGCCGCCACACGCGGCTCGGTCGAGGAGCCCGAGTTCCTGTACTTCGTGAACGGCGCACACCGGCTGGTACGGATTCAGGCCGGTCCGGAGGGCAGCAGTACGAAGGCCGACCCGGTGCCGGTGCCCGGGGCGCTGGGTGAGGGCGTCAAGCAACTGCGGTCGGTGGCCGTCTCGCGGGACGAGCACATGGCGGCCGGTGTCGGCCTCGACGGCAAGGCGCTGTACGTGGGTTCGCTGGTGTCGGGCGGGTCGCTCGGGGAGCCGGTCCTGGTCAGTGCTGGCAAGACGGCCGACGACCGGCTCACCACGCCCAGCTGGGACACGGAGGGCGACCTGTGGGTGGCCGACCGGAACCCGGCAGCTCCGCGGCTGCTGCTGTTCAAGGAGGGCGCCGGCGAGCCGCTGAAGGTGCAGACCCCCGGGCTCGACGGGCGCATCAAGGACCTGCGGGTGGCCGCCGACGGGGTGCGGATCGCGCTCGTCGTGGAGAAGGGCGGCAAGCAGTCGCTCTTCGTCGGGCGGATCGAGCGGGAGGGGAGGACCGGGGACGCGCAGAGCGTCTCGGTCCGGGAAATGCGCTCCACGACGCCGGATCTGGAAGAGGTCACGACCATGTCCTGGGCCGGCGACAGCAGGCTGGTGGTGGTCGGGCGCGAGCAGGGCGGCGTGCAGCAGACGCGATACGTCCAGGTCGACGGCTCCACGCCCGAGGGGCCGCCGCCGGCCGCTCTGACCGGGGTGAAGGAGATCGCGGCGTCGGAGGACGACGAGATGCCGTTGGTGGCGTACTCGGAGGACGGGATCGTACGGCTGCCGTCCGGGGCGCAGTGGCAGAAGGTGGACGCGGACGGGACCGCGCCGGTGTATCCGGGGTGAGGTGACGGGACCGCGCTGTCGGGAGCGGCCACTTTTGCCGGGACGGGGTCCTGGTGGGGGTGGCCGCTTTTTTTGCTCGGGCGATGGGGAATCGCTCCGGGACGGTGGGACGATTCGCCGCTGGCTGGCGGGTCCGAATCGCGGGGTGGGGTGGTTCGCTTTCGCCGGGGACGGTCCGGATTGGTCGGAGGGCGGTCCCGATTGAACGCAGGGCGGGGCGGATTCGTCGTGCGAGGGGTTGATTGGCTGGCCTGACGGGAGGCCTCGCCGATTGGTTGTATAGGGCCGGGATTTCCGGTGGGAACAGTTGTTCGCGTGCAGGGCGGGGTTTTCCACAGGGAGTTATCCACAGGGGTGGTCGGTCGGCTTCGGCGTTGGCACAGTGGTGGTCATGCGGGGGTGGTGGCAGGACCTCACGGATCTGGTGCTGCCGGCCGAGTGCGGAGGCTGTGGAAGGCCTCGCACGGTGCTCTGTCCGGAGTGCCGTGCCGCCTTGAACGGGGTCGCACCGCGCCGGGTGCGACCGGTGCCGGAGCCGCCCGGACTGCCGGCCGTGCATGCGGCGGCTCGGTATGCGGACGCGGTACGGGCGGTGCTGCTGGCTCACAAGGAGCGGGGAGCGCTGGCCCTGGCGGGGCCACTCGGTTCGGCTCTGGCGGGAGCCGTGTGGGCGGGGGTGCGGGAGGTCTGTGAGCCGGAGGATGGCGGGGGATCGGCGTCGGGGTGCGCTCCGGGGCCCTGGGAGCGGGGGTGTGTGGGTGGTGGTGGGGAACGGCGGTTGTCGGCGGCTGGTGCTTCGGGTGCCGAGGCGCGGGGTGCGGAGGCTGTGACGTGGGGCGGGGGCATGCCGTCTGGTGCGGACGACAGGGTGCGGGATGGTGACGGGCAGGTGGATGTGCAGGCCCTGGCTCGTGGTGGGGGCGCGTGGTCCGGTGTTGCGGCCAGGGTGCGGGGTGGTGATGGGCGGGTGGGTGCGGAGGCTGTGGCGTATGGCAGTGACGTGCAGTCGGGTGCCGGGCATTTGACGCGGGGTGGCGACGTGGCGCCGGGCTGGGGCGCCGGTGGCGCTTGGCAGAGGGGCGGGCTCGGGGTGCCTGTGCTGCTCGTCCCCGTGCCGTCGGCGCGGCGGGCCGTGCGAGCTCGTGGGCATGATCCGGCGAGGAGGATCGCCCTCGCGGCGGCGGCGGAACTACGGCGGGCGGGCATGCCGACGCGGGTGGCAGCCGTCCTGCGGCAGCGGCGGGGAGTGGCCGACCAGTCGGGGCTCAACTCCCGGCAGCGACTGGAGAATCTCGCCGGCGCGCTGACGGTGGCCCCCGGCGGGGAGCGGCTGCTGACGCAGGGGCTGATCGTGCTGGTCGACGACCTGATGACGACAGGCGCGTCCCTGACCGAGGCGGCGCGGGCCGTCCGGGAGGCGAGACGGCGGGAGAACGCGGGACATCGCGGTGAACAGGCCCGGCACCGCGCTGAACAGACAGCGGCCGGGCACCGTGATCAACGGCAACGGGGGCTCGGTGGACGGCCGGGCCAAGAACAGCGGGACACGGCCGCAGGGCACGGCGGGCTGCGTAGTGGACGGGAAGTGGATGGATGCGGTGGTGAAGGGGCAGGCGTCGTGTACACCGCCGTAACCCGGGAAGGCATGGGGGAACGGATGGTCACAGTGACGGAGGAGGACATGGGCCGGGAGCGCCGCTCGACGGCAGCATCGGGCGCCGGTGGCGTCCGTGACGCGATCTGCGCTGCTGTGGTCGCCGCCCCGCCGGATTCCTTCGAAATAAACCGGAACTGACTGCGGAGTTGCATCGTTGCAGGTTACGAGAGAGTCAATTCACCTGAACGGAGGTACACCGCGGTAGAGGGTGACGACATCCGTCCAGGCGAGATATGTTCGGTTGTGAGAGAAAAGGCGCAGGCCACACCTCGCAAATCCGAATGTCGTGCCGCGGGATTTCCACCACCACCCGCGACGGTGGAATGGAGATCTTGCCCGCGGGGGAGGAGGTGGACGTCACCGAGTCCGAGGTTCCGGGGCTCACCGGAGCCTGGTGCAAAAGGGAGACGCTCCGCAGAGAAGCGGAGCGATCCGGGAACGGAGTTCTGCGTGGACATCGTCGTCAAGGGCCGCAAGACCGAGGTGCCCGAGCGGTTCCGCAAGCACGTGGCCGAGAAGCTGAAGCTGGAGAAGATCCAGAAGCTCGACGGCAAGGTGATCAGCCTCGACGTCGAGGTGTCCAAGGAGCCGAACCCCCGACAGGCCGACCGCTGTGACCGAGTGGAGATCACGCTCCGCTCCCGCGGTCCGGTGATCAGGGCGGAAGCGGCAGCCAGCGACCCGTATGCGGCACTCGACCTGGCGGCGGAGAAGCTGGACGCCCGGCTGCGCAAGGAGCACGACAAGCGTCACACCCGTCGAGGCGCACGGCGGCTCACCGCTGCCGAGGTGGCCGACCACGTCCCGGGTGCGGCGACGCTCAACGGCAACGGGCAGCCCGTCCATGAGGAAGAGCCGGACGGTGTGCCCACCAAGAAGATCGGCTCACTGGAGATCAAGGGTGAAGGCCCCCTCGTCGTACGTGAGAAGACCCACGTCGCCTCCCCGATGACCCTCGACCAGGCTCTCTACGAGATGGAGCTGGTCGGCCACGACTTCTATCTGTTCGTCGACTCCGAGACCAAGGAACCGAGTGTCGTCTACCGACGGCACGCCTACGACTACGGCGTCATCCACCTGAGCACGGACCCGATGGTCGCCCGGGCGCACTCTTCCGCTGCCGGCGGCACGACAGGGAGCTGACCCTGTCGGACGACAGGTGAGCCGGTGCCCCTGGAGCGCGTGTGCGCCCCAGGGGCACCCGCGTGCGACCCTTTCGCGCCCCGCTCTGTCACCTCACTGTCGTCCGGGCATGGAATCATGGCTACGTCCGGCCCAACCGGTGGGCCGGTGCCTTTGGTTGGCGATGGCACAGGACCAGCCACAGCCTTCAGGGGGAGGAACGATGGCGGACAGCTTCGGACCGCTGCACGGCGAGGACGCCGGCGACGGCGTCGTCAGCATGGGCGCGGACGCGGGCTCTCCACGCAAGGAGCCGATCCGGGTCCTTGTCGTGGACGACCATGCTCTCTTCCGGCGTGGACTTGAGATCGTGCTCGCGGCCGAGGAGGACATCCAGGTCGTCGGCGAGGCAGGCGATGGCGCGGAGGCCGTGGACAAGGCCGCCGACCTGCTGCCGGACATCGTTCTGATGGACGTGCGGATGCCCAAGCGGGGCGGTATCGAGGCCTGTACCTCCATCAAGGAGGTGGCACCCAGCGCCAAGATCATCATGCTGACGATCAGCGACGAGGAAGCCGACCTCTACGAGGCGATCAAGGCCGGCGCGACCGGATATCTCCTCAAGGAGATCTCGACCGACGAGGTCGCCACCGCCATTCGCGCTGTGGCCGACGGACAGTCGCAGATCAGCCCCTCCATGGCGTCGAAGCTGCTCACCGAGTTCAAGTCGATGATCCAGCGGACCGACGAGCGTCGACTCGTGCCGGCCCCCCGGCTGACCGACCGTGAGCTGGAAGTCCTCAAGCTCGTCGCCACCGGGATGAACAACCGCGATATCGCCAAGGAACTGTTCATCTCCGAGAACACCGTGAAGAACCACGTGCGCAACATCCTGGAGAAGCTGCAGCTGCACTCCAGGATGGAGGCGGTGGTCTACGCGATGCGGGAGAAGATCCTGGAGATCCGCTGACGCCGACCCGAACCCCGCTCAGCGCAGGGCCGCGGTCAGCGCTCGGGTCACCTCTTTGGCCAGGGGGTCGCGCAGCTCGGGAGCGTCCACCCGTTCCACGCGGATGTCGGTGCTGCCCACCCAGCTCGCCGCCTCGACCAGGGCCTGCGCAACTGCCGGGACCGCCTTCGGACCGTCCAGGGTGACCTGCCTGGCCACCAGCGTGCCGCCCTCGCGGGCCGGGTCCACGCGGCCGACGAGTCGGCCACCGGCCAGCACCGGCATCGCGAAGTAACCGTGCACCCGCTTGGGCTTGGGGACGTAGGCCTCCAGGCGGTGGGTGAAGCCGAAGATCCGCTCCGTACGCGCGCGCTCCCAGATCAGGGAGTCGAACGGGGACAGCAGCGTGGTGCGGTGACGGCCGCGCGCGGGTGTCTCCAGGGCTGCGGGGTCGGCCCAGGCCGGCTTGGACCAGCCCTCGACGGTGACCGGCAGCAGGCCCGAGTCGGCGATCACCGCGTCGACCTGTTCGCCCTTCAGACGGTGGTAGTCGGCGATGTCCGCGCGGGTGCCGACGCCCAGGGACCGGCCGGCCAGCCGGACCAGGCGGCGCACGCACTCGGCGTCGTCCAGCTCGTCGTGCAGCAGGTCGGCGGGGACGGCGCGCTCGGCGAGGTCGTACACCCGCTTCCAGCCGCGGCGCTCCACGCAGACCACCTCGCCGTACATCAGGGCCCGCTCGACGGCGACCTTGGTGCCGGACCAGTCCCACCACTCGCTGGTCTTCTTCGCACCGCCCAATTCCGTGGCGGTGAGAGGGCCTTCGGTGCGGAGCTGCTTGATGACCTGGTCGTAGGTGCCGTCCGGGAGCTGGTGGTGCCAGTGCGGGCGGCCGCGGTAGGCGCGGCGGCGGAAGGCGAAGTGGGGCCACTCCTCGATGGGGAGGATGCACGCCGCGTGCGACCAGTACTCGAAGGCGTGGGGCGCGCCCGTCGGGCCGGGCTCCCAGTACGCGTCCTCGACCGTCCTGCGGCCCACCGCACCGAGCCGGGCGTAGGGGATCAGCTCATGGGACCGGGCGAGGACCGAGATGGTGTCGAGCTGGACCGCGCCGAGATGACGGAGGACGCCGCGGACTCCGGCCCGGCGGTCTGGGGTGCCGAGGAAACCCTGGGCGCGCAGCGCGATGCGGCGAGCCTCGTCGGCCGAGAGGTCGGTGGTGGGACGCGGGGTCGTCATGGGTCCGAACGATAGAGGTCGGCACTGACAGTGCGAGGAGACCTGTGGACACGAGCGAGGTGCCCTGTCGGAGATGAGCGCGTCGGCGGCCGGCGCCGCCGACGTGACGGCTACCGAGGGGCGGGGAGATACGGCGCTGTCGACGTCAGACCCAGGTCGGACGGCAGCAGCGCGCCCATCCAGCAGTCCCGGCGTACGCCCTCGTGGACCATTGCGGAGCGCAGGACGCCCTCGATGACGAAGCCCGCGCGCTCCGCCACGGCGAGGGAGGCCTGGTTGCCCACTTCCGCGCGCCACTCCACACGGTCGGCGGACAGTTCGGTGAAGGCCCAGCGGCAGCCCGCGCGGACGGCCTCGGTGACATAGCCGTTGCCGCGGTGTTCCTTGGTGCCCCAGTAGCCGATCTCGACCGTGCCAGGCGAGCGTCTGCTCAGGCTGAGCATGCCCACCAGGTCCTCCCCTTCGGGGAGGAAGAGGCCCCAGGTGAACATCGTGCCGTTCGCCCAGCCGTCCGGGACGAGCTGTTCCGTGAAGCCCTGGGCGTGCTCGGGCAGGTACGGCGTGGGGATCGTGGTCCAGCGCAGGACGTCGGGGTCCTGGACGGCTGAGAGGACGGCACCGGTGTCCCGCACGGCGGGTGCGCGCAGCAGGAGACGGTCTGTGGTCAGCGTGACGGGTTCCATCGGCCGATTCTGCTCAGGTGTTCACCGAAGGCGCCATCACTTTTGCTGTGGGTGAGCGGGTGATCACAATTCGTGCAATTCGCAAGCGGGGCGCGGCACCATCGGCGTTGCCCGTCCGTTGTCACCTTTGAAACAGATTTGAAGGAGCTGACAGTCGGCGTACCCGGCAGGCCTCCCGACGTGGCGGGGTCCTCGCATACGATGGCCGTTGCTCAGTAAGCCAAATGGAAACCGACCGTCCCAGGCCCGACCGGCAAGGAGACCAACCCCCGTGTCCGTCATCTCAAAGATCATGCGTGCAGGCGAAGGCAAGATCCTGCGCAAGCTGCACCGCATCGCGGACCAGGTCAACTCCATCGAAGAGGACTTCGTCAGCCTCTCCGACGCCGAGCTGCGGGCCCTCACGGATGAGTACAAGCAGCGGTACGCAGACGGTGAGACCCTGGACGACCTGCTTCCCGAGGCGTTCGCCACCGTGCGTGAGGGCGCCAAGCGCGCACTCGGCCAGCGTCATTACGACGTGCAGATCATGGGCGGCGCCGCCCTCCACCTCGGCTACGTGGCCGAGATGAAGACCGGTGAGGGCAAGACCCTCGTCGGCACGCTGCCCGCGTATCTGAACGCGCTGTCCGGCAAGGGCGTCCACCTGATCACGGTGAACGACTACCTGGCCGAGCGCGACTCCGAGATGATGGGCCGCGTCCACAAGTTCCTGGGCCTGGAAGTCGGTTGCATCCTCGCCAACATGACGCCGGCCCAGCGTCGCGAGCAGTACGCGTGCGACATCACGTACGGCACGAACAACGAGTTCGGCTTCGACTACCTGCGCGACAACATGGCATGGTCCCAGGACGAACTCGTCCAGCGCGGCCACAACTTCGCCATCGTCGACGAGGTCGACTCCATCCTGGTCGACGAGGCCCGCACGCCGCTGATCATCTCCGGCCCGGCCGACCAGGCCACCAAGTGGTACGGCGACTTCGCCAAGCTCGTCACGCGCCTGAAGAAGGGCGAGGCCGGCAACCAGCTCAAGGGCATCGAGGAGACCGGCGACTACGAGGTCGACGAGAAGAAGCGCACCGTCGCCATCCACGAGGCCGGTGTGAGCAAGGTCGAGGACTGGCTGGGCATCGACAACCTCTACGAGTCGGTGAACACCCCTCTGGTGGGCTACCTGAACAACGCCATCAAGGCGAAGGAGCTCTTCAAGAAGGACAAGGACTACGTCGTCATGGACGGCGAAGTCATGATCGTCGACGAGCACACCGGCCGTATCCTCGCGGGCCGTCGCTACAACGAGGGCATGCACCAGGCCATCGAGGCGAAGGAAGGGGTGGACATCAAGGACGAGAACCAGACGCTCGCCACGATCACCCTGCAGAACTTCTTCCGCCTCTACAAGCGCCACGACCACAACGGCAAGGAACAGCCGGGCCTGTGCGGCATGACCGGTACGGCGATGACCGAGGCCGCCGAGTTCCACCAGATCTACAAGCTCGGCGTGGTCCCGATCCCGACCAACCGGCCGATGGTCCGCAAGGACCAGTCGGACCTGATCTACCGCACCGAGGTCGCGAAGTTCGAGGCGGTCGTCGACGACATCGTGGAGAAGCACGAGAAGGGCCAGCCGATCCTCGTCGGTACGACGTCGGTCGAGAAGTCCGAGTACCTCTCCCAGCAGCTCAGCAAGCGCGGCGTCCAGCACGAGGTGCTGAACGCCAAGCAGCACGACCGTGAGGCGACGATCGTCGCTCAGGCCGGCCGCAAGGGTGCCGTCACCGTCGCGACGAACATGGCCGGCCGTGGTACCGACATCAAGCTCGGCGGCAACCCCGAGGACCTCGCGGAGGCGGAGCTGCGCCAGCGCGGCCTCGACCCCGAGGAGCACATCGAGGAGTGGGCCGCGGCCCTGCCCGCCGCACTGGAGAAGGCCGCGCAGGCGGTCAAGGCGGAGTTCGAGGAGGTCAAGGACCTCGGAGGGCTCTACGTCCTCGGTACCGAGCGGCACGAGTCGCGCCGTATCGACAACCAGCTGCGCGGCCGCAGCGGCCGCCAGGGCGACCCCGGCGAGTCCCGCTTCTACCTCTCCCTGGGCGACGACCTGATGCGCCTGTTCAAGGCGCAGATGGTCGAGCGCGTGATGTCGATGGCGAACGTCCCGGACGACGTGCCGATCGAGAACAAGATGGTCACGCGCGCGATCGCGTCCGCCCAGTCGCAGGTCGAGCAGCAGAACTTCGAGACCCGCAAGAACGTCCTGAAGTACGACGAGGTCCTCAACCGGCAGCGCGAGGTCATCTACGGCGAGCGGCGCCGCGTCCTGGAGGGCGAGGACCTGCAGGAGCAGGTCGTGCACTTCATGAACGACACCATCGACGCGTACATCAGCGCGGAGACCGCCGAGGGCTTCGCCGAGGACTGGGACCTCGACCGGCTGTGGGGTGCGTTCAAGCAGCTCTACCCGGTGAAGATCACCGTCGAGGAGCTGGAGGACGCGGCAGGCGACCGCGCGGGCCTGACCGCCGAGTACATCTCCGAGTCCATCAAGGACGACATCCTCGAGCAGTACCAGTCGCGTGAGGCGCAGCTCGGCTCCGAGATCATGCGTGAACTGGAGCGCCGGGTCGTGCTGTCGGTCCTGGACCGCAAGTGGCGTGAGCACCTCTACGAGATGGACTACCTCCAGGAGGGCATCGGCCTGCGCGCGATGGCGCAGAAGGACCCGCTGGTCGAGTACCAGCGCGAGGGCTTCGACATGTTCACCGCCATGATGGAGGGCATCAAGGAGGAGTCCGTCGGCTACCTGTTCAACCTGGAGGTCCAGGTCGAGCAGCAGGTCGAGGAGGTCCCGGTCCAGGACGAGAAGCCGTCCCTCGACAAGCAGGACGTGGTTCCGGCGCAGGCCGGCGCGCGTCCCGAGATCCGTGCGAAGGGGCTCGACGCCCCGCAGCGTCGGGACCTGCACTTCTCGGCGCCGACCGTGGACGGCGAGGGCGGTGTCATCGAGGGCGAGTTCGCCGACGACGACGATGAGCCCGTGCGTTCCGAGGCGGACGGTCTCACGCGTGCGGAGCGCCGCAAGCAGTCCCGTGGCCGGGCGCGCCGCAAGAAGTAGTGCCTGCGCGGTGCCGGTGGCGCCGCAGCGGATTCGCGTGACGGCGCCTGCGGTGCCGTGACGGAGGAAGGGCCGGGTCGCTCAAGGTGACCCGGCCCTTCGGCGTGCGGGGCCTGCGGGGGCTTCTGCGGTGCCGTCAGTCGTCGTACGGGTGCGGAGCCCGGGGACCGCCCAGTTCGACCGCTGTGCAGCGCCAGCGGCGGTCCTGGCCCTGTTCCAGGCGGAAGGCCATGGCGCGCAACTGGTCGCCAGCGCCGATGCGGGCGAAGGCCTCCACGGCGCCGGGACGGGGCACGTAGTAGCCGATGTCCCGGACGACGGGGCGGGTGCCGCGGGTGCGCAGGGAACCGCGTTCGGCGAGCCAGGCCAGCTCGTCGTAGGCGCGCCCCGCGGTGTGCCGGAGCATCGAGTGGACGGGGCGCTGGCCGCTCAGCACACCGAGGAGCAGGTCGGCGAAGCGGTCGGTGGGGCGGGGCTGGGGGACCAGCGGGCGACGCGGGGTCTGAGCGGGGACGACCTGGTCCGGGTGGGGTGCGGGGGCCGCGTCGCGGACGGCCGTGCCGGCGGGGGCGGTGGACCGGCCCGGGGTGCCGAGGGGACGGCTGTCCGTGGGGCCCGTACGGGTGCGGGGGCCGTTGCCGGGGGAGCCCGGCGGGCGGCCGTCGCCCGGGGCCGTACGGGGCGTGCTGCCGCCGGGCGAGCGGGGTGGCGTGGCGCCCGGGCGGCGGGCGTCGCGGCGGGTCGGCGGGCGAGTGCCCGAGTGGCGCTGAGCCCTGGTCATGACCTTGTTCATGGGATCCCCGTTCTGCCGGCCCGGAGAGTACCGGGCAGTAACTTCATGGATGAGGATCTTGTACGGGGCCGCGGGCCACGACGGCAAGAAAGCGGCGGGCCGGATCGGGCGGCCGAAATGTTCACCTATCAGGATGACCGGAGCGAGCGGAAGCCCCTGGCCCCGGGAGCGGAGCGGGTGAATTCCGGGCCTGGGGTGGACGCCTCACAAGGGCTGGGCAGGGACTCGAAAGGGGACGCCCGCACGTATCCTGAAGGCCTTCGCGGAACCCCTGCGACCACGTTCCCCGACCACGAAAGCGGCCACCCATGCGCGTCTACGTCCCCCTGACCCTTCCCGGTCTCGCCGAGGCGTACAAGACGGGCGAGCTGGGGGCCGAGCCGCTCCTCGCGTACGCCGTCACGCCCGCCCTGCGCGAGTGGTACGTCTCCGACGACATCGAGGAGCTGGAGTACGCGGCGCTGAACCGGGCCGCGCTGGCCTCGCTGCGGCTGCTCGCGGCGGACGCCGGGGCCGTACGGCGCCGGGTCGTGGTGGCCGTCGACGTGGCCGACGGGGCGGCTGTCGCCGATCCCGACCGGGGCCTCGACCCCGCGGCGCTCGGTGAGGTGCGGGTCAGCGGGACGGTGAGGCTGGCCAAGGCGGCCGCCGTGCACCTCGACTCGGACGACGCGCAGGACGACGTCACCGCGGCCGTGGACGCGCTCGCGGCGGCGGACGGTGGGGACGGCGACGCTCAGTTCGTCGTGGACGGGGCCGAGGACCATGAATTGCTCTGGTACGCGACGCAGGAGATCCCGAACCTGCTGGGTCTGAGCGGTTGAACCCGTCTGGGACTGCTCCGAGATGCGGCTTGACCTGCCTTGACCTGCCTTGACCTGTGACTCTCTTGATTGTCAGTGGAGGCGGGTACGTTTTCGGCATGGGGAAGATGACAGGGGCGCACATCGTCTGGGACTGGAACGGGACGCTGTTCCACGACAACGACGCGATCATCGGGGCGACGAACGCCGCGTTCGGCGAGCTGGGGCTCGCGCCGATCACGATGGAGCGGTACCGGGCGCTGTACTGCGTGCCGGTGCCGAAGTTCTACGAGCGGTTGCTGGGCCGGTTGCCCACGGACGCCGAGTGGGAGGTCATGGATGTGACCTTCCATCGGTACTACACCGAGCATCGGGTGGGGTGCGGGCTGACCGACGGGGCGGTGGAACTGCTCGCGGGGTGGCGGTCGGCGGGGCGCAGCCAGTCGATCCTCAGCATGTACGGGCACGACGAACTGGTTCCGTTGGTGCGGGGGTTCGGGATCGAGCCGCACTTCCTGCGGGTGGACGGGCGGACCGGGCCCTCCGGAGGGAGCAAGGCGGAGCACATGGAGCGGCACATCGCGGCGCTGGCAGGGGTGGAGGCGGCGCGCACCGTGGTGATCGGGGACGCCGCTGACGACGCGGTGGCGGCCATGCGGGTCGGGGCGCGGGCCGTGCTGTATACCGGCGGATCGCACAGCCGGGCCAGTCTCGAGGTGGCGGGTGTGCCGGTGGTGGACACCTTGGCGGAGGCGGTCGCGGAGGCTGAACGCATAGCCGCATAGCCGCATATAGCCGCGTAGCCACATAGCCACATAGCCGCATGGCTCCGTGGCCGCACGGCCGTCTTGTCGCCCGGTCGCTCTGTGGTCGGCGCTCGGCGCCGCCCGCGCGTACCGCCCCCGCGGTACCTCGTCGGCTAGGTCACCGGTGCCTTCGCCCGCAACACCGTCAGGAACTCCCGCATCCAGCCCGAGTGGTCAGGCCACGCCCGGGAGGAGACCAAGGTGCCGTCCACCACCACCTCGGCGTCCTGGAACACCGCGCCGGCGGACTGCATGTCGGGTTCCAGGGCCGGATAGGCCGTGACGCGGCGACCACGGAGGCCGTCGATCGCGGCGGTGAGCAGGGGGCCGTGGCAGATCTGGGCGACCGGCTTGTCCGCGTCGAAGAAGGACTTGAGGATCTTGCGGAGTTCGGGGTCGTTGCGAAGGTACTCGGGGGCCCGGCCGCCGGGGATGACGAGGGCGGCGTACTGGCCGGGGTCGACCTCGGCGAAGGCCAGGTCGGCGGGCCAGGTGTAGCCGGGCTTCTCGGTGTAGGTGTCGAAGCCGGGTTCGAAGTCGTGGACGACGAAGCGGAGCGTCTTGCGGTCGGGGGCCGCGATATGGACGTCGTAGCCCTCCTCGCGGAGGCGCTGGTAGGGGTACAGGACCTCCAGCGACTCCGCCGCGTCGCCGGTCACGATCAGGATTTTGGCTGTCATGTCGGCAACGTGCATCCGGGAAACGGGGTTGCCAAGGGGGTGCGCATCATCGGGTACATGCGGGGACGGGCGGCGGGGCGATCCATGGCACGAGCTTCTGCGGGAGGCGGCGCGCCGTCGGACGAGTTTCTGCGGCAGGCGCTTCCGTCGGACGAGAGCTTTCGTCGAACGGGCCTCAGCCGACGACGAGCTGTGGTGCGAGCACGGGCGAGCGACCCGGCCCGCCCCGAAGCCTCGGCGCGTGTCCGACGAGACGTCCGACGAGACGTCCGGCGAACCGCCCGACGGCTCATCCGGGGGCCTGCCGGCACACAGGTCGGGCGACCTGTCGCATTACGACGGATTCACCCCTTCCGCCCCTGTGCAGACTGTCAAAGTTCGACCCCTGCTTTTGTACACATACGGCTCATGACGACCCCCCTGCAAGGAGCGATAGCCTTGGTGGCGTGATCAGCGCGATAGTTCGCGGGGGCGCTGTGGCCCCCGCCCTGCGCCCGGTGCGCACGGAACACCTCCGTGGCCGGGCGGCGGCCGCTGGTCCTCGCGGGCGGGACGGGGCCGTAGGGGCCCTCATGACGCCGAGTACACCCTCGTCACCGGCGCGGCAGAGAGCAGCGTCACACCTGGCGGGCGTGTCGAGAATGGCTGATATCCCCCCGCTCATCTCACCTTGCGGCATAGCGTCGGAGCAGACCGGAGACCCCGGGGCCGTGGCGTCGAGCCGCAGGGGAAGAGCCGTACTTCCTTCTACGTCACGCAACGGCGCGCGACAGGAGTCAGAGGACAATGCAGACCAAGCTGGACGAAGCCAAGGCCGAGCTGCTCGAGAGGGCTGCACGGGTAGCTGAGAACAGCCCGGTCGGGGGGCACCTACCGACTGGGACGACCGACGAGGACACCCCCCGCACCCCGGACACCCCGGACAGCGAGACCGTGCTCGCGTTCCTCCAGCGCTACTACCTGCACACCGCCCCGGAAGACCTGACCTCCCGCGACCCCATCGATGTCTACGGAGCCGCGCTCTCGCACTTCCGGCTGGGCGAGAACCGCCCGCAGGGCACCGCCAACGTGCGGGTCCACACGCCCACGGTGGAGGAGAACGGGTGGACGTGCACCCACTCCGTCGTCGAGGTCGTCACCGACGACATGCCCTTCCTCGTCGACTCCGTCACCAACGAGCTGACCCGGCAGGGACGCGGCATCCATGTCGTCATCCATCCCCAGGTCGTCGTCCGCCGCGACGTCACCGGCAAACTGATCGAGGTCCTCACCGCCCCGCCCTCCGCCGGTGAACTCCCGCACGACGCGCACACCGAGTCGTGGATCCATGTCGAGATCGACCGCGAGACCGACCGCTCCGACCTGAAGCAGATCACCGCCGACCTGCTGCGGGTCCTGTCCGACGTCCGCGAGACCGTCGAGGACTGGGAGAAGATGCGGGACGCGGCCCTCCGTATGGCCGACGAACTGCCCGCCGAGCCCATCGCCTCCGATCTGCGCGACATGGACATCGAGGAGGCCCGCGAGCTCCTGCGCTGGCTGGCCGCCGACCACTTCACCTTCCTCGGCTACCGGGAGTACCAGCTCAGGGAGGACGACTCCCTCGTGGCCGTCCCCGGCACCGGACTCGGCATTCTGCGCTCGGACCCGCACCACGCCGACGAGGAGAGCCACCCGGTCAGCCCGTCCTTCGAGCGGTTGCCCGCCGACGCCCGTGCGAAGGCCCGCGAGCACAAGCTGCTCGTGCTGACCAAGGCCAACAGCCGGGCGACCGTGCACCGGCCGTCGTACCTCGACTACATCGGCGTGAAGAAGTTCGACGCGGCCGGCAACGTCGTCGGCGAGCGGCGCTTCCTCGGACTGTTCTCCTCCGCCGCCTACACCGAGTCGGTGCGCCGCGTCCCGGTGATCCGCCGCAAGGTGGAGGAGGTGCTGGAGCGGGCGGGCTTCTCGCCCAACAGCCACGACGGCCGCGACCTGCTCCAGATCCTGGAGACGTATCCGCGCGACGAGCTCTTCCAGACCCCGGCCGACGAGCTGGAGTCCATCGCGACCTCCGTCCTGTACCTCCAGGAGCGGCGCCGGCTGCGCCTGTACCTGCGCCAGGACGAGTACGGCCGCTACTACTCGGCCCTCGTCTACCTGCCCCGCGACCGCTACACCACCGGCGTCCGCCTCAGGATCATCGACATCCTGAAGGAGGAACTCGACGGCACCAGCGTCGACTTCACCGCCTGGAACACCGAGTCGATCCTGTCCCGGCTGCACTTCGTGGTCCGTGTCCCGCAGGGCACCGAGCTGCCGCAGCTCAGCGACGACGACAAGGAGCGCATCGAGGCCCGCCTGGTCGAGGCCGCCCGCTCCTGGGCCGACGGCTTCGGCGAGGCACTCAACGCCGAGCTCGGCGAGGAGCGCGCCGCCGAACTGCTGCGCCGCTACGGCACCGCCTTCCCCGAGGGCTACAAGGCCGACCACACTCCGCGCTCCGCGGTCGCCGACCTCGTCCACCTGGAGCGGCTCAACGAGGACAACGACTTCGCGCTGAGCCTGTACGAGCCGGTGGGCGCCGCCCCCGAGGAACGCCGGTTCAAGATCTACCGCAAGGGCGACGCGATCTCCCTGTCCGCCGTCCTGCCGGTCCTCAACCGGCTCGGCGTCGAGGTCATGGACGAGCGGCCCTACGAACTGCGCTGCTCCGACCGCAGCATCGCCTGGATCTACGACTTCGGCCTGCGCATGCCCCGGTCGCAGAACGGCACCGGTGACTACCTCGGCGACGACGGCCGCGAGCGCTTCCAGGAGGCCTTCGCCGCCACCTGGACCGGCAAGGCGGAGAACGACGGCTTCAACGCCCTGGTGCTGAGCGCCGGCCTGAACTGGCGGCAGGCGATGGTGCTGCGGGCGTACGCCAAGTACCTGCGCCAGGCGGGCTCGACATTCAGCCAGGACTACATGGAGGACACCCTCCGCCACAACGTCCACACCACCCGGCTGCTCGTCTCCCTGTTCGAGGCGCGGATGTCGCCGGACCGGCAGCGCGCCGGCCACGAACTCGTCGACGCCCTCCTGGAGGAGCTCGACGCGGCCCTCGACCAGGTGGCCTCGCTGGACGAGGACAGGATCCTGCGGTCCTTCCTGACCGTCATCAAGGCGACCCTGCGCACCAACTTCTTCCAGGAGGCCGCGGGCGGCAGGCCGCACGACTACGTCTCCATGAAGTTCGACCCGCAGGCCATCCCCGACCTGCCGGCCCCGCGCCCGGCCTTCGAGATCTGGGTCTACTCCCCGCGCGTGGAGGGCGTGCACCTGCGCTTCGGCAAGGTCGCGCGCGGCGGGCTGCGCTGGTCCGACCGGCGGGAGGACTTCCGCACCGAGATCCTCGGCCTGGTCAAGGCGCAGATGGTCAAGAACACCGTCATCGTCCCGGTCGGCGCCAAGGGCGGCTTCGTCGCCAAGCAGCTGCCCGACCCGGCCGTCGACCGCGACGCCTGGCTCGCCGAGGGCATCGCCAGCTACAAGATGTTCATCTCGGCCCTCCTCGACATCACCGACAACATGGTGGCCGGCGAGGTCGTGCCACCGGCCGACGTCGTGCGGCACGACGAGGACGACACCTACCTGGTGGTCGCGGCCGACAAGGGCACGGCGACGTTCTCGGACATCGCCAACGGGGTCGCGGAGTCGTACAACTTCTGGCTCGGCGACGCCTTCGCCTCCGGCGGCTCGGCCGGCTACGACCACAAGGGCATGGGCATCACCGCCCGCGGTGCCTGGGAGTCCGTCAAGCGGCACTTCCGCGAACTGGCCGTCGACACCCAGTCCGAGGACTTCACCGTCGTCGGCATCGGCGACATGTCCGGTGACGTGTTCGGCAACGGCATGCTGCTGTCCGAGCACATCCGCATGGTCGCCGCCTTCGACCACCGGCACATCTTCATCGACCCCAGGCCCGACGCGGCCACCTCCTACGCCGAGCGCCGCCGCGTCTTCGACCTCCCGCGCTCCAGCTGGGCCGACTACAACACCGAGCTCATCTCCGCGGGCGGCGGCGTCTTCCCCCGCACCGCCAAGTCCATCCAGGTCAACGCCCACATCCGCGAGGCCCTCGGCATCGAGGACAAGGTCGCCAAGATGACCCCGGCCGACCTGATGAAGGCGATCCTCAAGGCGCCCGTGGACCTGCTGTGGAACGGCGGCATCGGCACCTACGTGAAGGCGTCCACCGAGACCCACGCGGACGTCGGCGACAAGGCCAACGACCCGATCCGCGTCGACGGCGCCGACCTGCGCGTGCGGGTCGTCGGCGAGGGCGGCAACCTGGGCCTGACCCAGCTCGGCCGGATCGAGTTCGCGCTGCACGGCGGAAAGATCAACACCGATGCCATCGACAACAGCGCGGGCGTGGACACCTCCGACCACGAGGTGAACATCAAGATCCTGCTCAACGGCCTGGTCACCGACGGCGACATGACCGTCAAGCAGCGCAACAAGCAGCTCGCCGAGATGACCGACGAGGTCGGCCACCTGGTCCTGCGCAACAACTACGCGCAGAACACCGCGATCGCCAACGCGCTCGCCCAGTCCAAGGACATGCTCCACGCCCAGCAGCGCTTCATGCGCCACCTGGTGCGCGAGGGACACCTGGACCGAGCCCTGGAGTTCCTGCCGACCGACCGTCAGATCCGCGAACGCCTCGGCGCCGGACAGGGGCTGACCAGCCCCGAGACGGCCGTCCTGATGGCGTACACGAAGATCACGGTCGCCGACGAGCTCCTGCACACCTCCCTGCCGGACGACCCGTACCTGCGCACCCTGCTGCACGCGTACTTCCCGTCCGCGCTGCGCGAGAAGTTCGCCGACCACATCGACAACCACCCGCTGCACCGCGAGATCACCACGACCGTCCTGGTCAACGACACGGTCAACACGGGCGGTACGACCTATCTGCACCGCCTCCGTGAGGAGACCGGTGCGTCGCTGGAGGAGATCGTCCGGGCGCAGACCGTGGCCCGCGCGATCTTCCGCTCGGCGACCGTGTGGGACGGGGTCGAGTCGCTCGACAACCGGGTCGAGGCCGCCGTACAGACCCGTATCCGGCTGCACTCGCGCCGCCTCGTCGAGCGCGGCACCCGCTGGCTGCTCAACAACCGGCCGCAGCCGCTGCAGCTCGCCGAGACCGTCGAGTTCTTCGGCGACCGGGTCGAGGCGGTGTGGTCGCAGCTGCCGAAGCTGCTGCGGGGCGCGGACCTGGAGTGGTACCAGAAGATCTACGACGAGCTGGCCGGCGCCGGCGTGCCGGACGAGGTCGCCACGCGCGTGGCCGGGTTCTCCTCCGCCTTCCCGACGCTGGACATCGTCTCGGTGGCCGACCGCATGGGCCGGGACCCGATGGACGTCGCCGAGGTGTACTACGACCTCGCCGACCGTCTCCACATCACCCAGCTCATGGACCGCATCATCGAGCTGCCCCGCGCCGACCGCTGGCAGTCCATGGCCCGCGCCTCCATCCGCGAGGACCTCTACGCGGCCCACTCGGCGCTGACCGCGGACGTCCTGGCCGCCGGCAACGGCACCTCGACCCCCGAACAGCGCTTCAAGGCCTGGGAGGAGAAGAACGCCGCGATCCTCGGCCGGGCCCGCACCACCCTGGAGGAGATCCAGGGCTCGGACGCCTTCGACCTCGCCAACCTCTCGGTGGCGATGCGCACGATGCGCACACTGCTGCGACAGCACTCGTAGGCGTACGGCCGTCGGCGTAGGGCCGTAGGCATACGGCCGTTTCGTCGGGCCCAAGACGACGAGGGCGCCCGGGACTTCACGGTCCCGGGCGCCCTCGTCGTCGTACGGCGGCAGTTCAGACGGCCGCCTTGGGCTGCTTGGCCCTGTCCTTGTCCGGGCCGCCCGTGAAGTCCTCGTAGGCCGCCAGGACCTCGTCGGTCGGGCCGTCCATGCGCAGTACGCCGCGCTCCAGCCACAGCACCCGGTCGCAGGTGTCACGGATCGACTTGTTGCTGTGGCTGACGAGGAACACCGTGCCCGCGTGCTTGCGCAGTTCGCGGATGCGCTCCTCGGAACGCTTCTGGAAGGAGCGGTCGCCGGTGGCCAGGGCCTCGTCGATGAGGAGGACGTCGTGGTCCTTGGCGGCGGCGATGGAGAAGCGCAGCCGGGCCGCCATGCCGGAGGAGTACGTCCGCATCGGGAGGGTGATGAAGTCGCCCTTCTCGTTGATCCCGGAGAAGTCGACGATCTCCTCGTACCGCTCCCTGACCTGCTCGCGGGACATGCCCATCGCGAGGCCGCCGAGGTAGACGTTGCGCTCGCCGGTCAGGTCGTTCATCAGAGCCGCGTTCACGCCGAGGAGGGACGGCTGGCCGTGCGTGTAGATCCGGCCGTTCTCCACCGGGAGCAGGCCCGCGACCGCCTTGAGCAGCGTCGACTTGCCGGACCCGTTGGTGCCGATCAGGCCGATGGCCTCGCCCTTGTACGCCACGAACGACACGTTCTTGACGGCGTGCACCGTGCGGACGCCCGCCGCCTTCTCGGCCTGGCCGCGACGCACCATGCGGTTCAGGGCGGCGGTCGCGGAGCCCCTGCCGGCGCCGGTGCCGTTGACGCGGTAGATGATGTCGACGCCGTCGGCGACGACGGTGGGGATCTGGTCGTTCGCGATGTCAGCCACGGCCGTACGTCTCCTCAGCCTTCCAGAAGTAGATGAACCCGCCGACGCCGGCGACCAGCGCCCAGCCCACCGCGATCGCCCACACGTGGTTCGGGAGCTGGCTCGCGTGGAAGCTGTCGATCAGGGAGTAGCGCATCAGGTCGATGTACACGGCGGCCGGGTTGGCCTGGAGGACGGGCACCACCCAGGAGGGCCAGTCGTGGTGCCCCTTGGCCAGCTTGTCGATGCTCCACATCACGCCGGAGACGTACATCCAGGTGCGCAGGATGAACGGCATCAACTGCGCGATGTCCGGGGTCTTGGCCCCCATCCTCGCCATGATCATCGAGACGCCCGCGTTGAAGACGGACTGCAGCACCAGCGCCGGGACCGCCAGCAGCCAGGACGCGGCGATCGGGACACCGAAGCAGAGCAGGATCACGACCAGGGCGGCCATCGAGAACAGCAGCTGCTGGAGCTGCTGGAGGGCGAACGAGATCGGCAGGGCGGCCCGCGGGAAGTGCAGGGCGCGCACGAGACCGAGGTTGCCCGCGATCGCGCGGGTGCCCGCCATGATCGAGCTCTGCGTGAACGTCCAGATGAACACGCCCGTCACCAGGAACGGGACGTAGTCCGGCACGTTCCTCTTGGTGCCCAGCAGCACGCCGAAGATGAAGTAGTACACCGCCGCGTTCAGCAGCGGGGTCATGACCTGCCAGACCTGGCCCAGCTTCGCCTGCGCGTACTGCGCGGTGAGCTTGGCGGTGGCGAACGCGGTGATGAAGTGACGCCGTGCCCACAACTGGCGGACGTACTCGGGCAGGGAGGGGCGGGCACCGCTGACCGACAGGCCGTGACGGACGGCCAGGGCCGCGAGGTCGTCGCCGGCGGAGGCCGCTGTCGGGGGCGGTGTGTCGAGGACCTGGCTCACATCCGCTGCTTTCGTTCGGGGTGGGGGTGGGGGTGGGGGTGGGGGTGGGGCGAGGGAGGCGCATGCGGCGGGCGGGTCCGACACCCGATGTTTCCTTACGTGACTCTTCACGTTTTCTTACGTCGGGACGGGACCGTATCGTCGCAACGTGAGCGTAGGACGAGTGAGCGTCGGAACGCAACCGTTTCGTCGTGACGGATGACGATGGAACGAAACCGTATCGTCGTCACGGCCGTCGCCGGAACGAGACCGTCTCGTCGCAACGACTCGCGTCGGGACGGGACCGTTTCGTCGCTACGCCCTATGCTGGTCCGCATGACGACCAACGCCGACGCGCCGCAGACCCGTCCGCGCCGCCGTGCCCCGGCAGGAGCCGCCGTACTCCGCGAGGATGTGACGGATGCCATCAGGGCGGCCGTCTTCGACGAGCTCGCGGCCGTCGGATACGCGCGGATGTCGATCGAGGGCATCGCGCGCCGCGCGGGTGTCGGCAAGACCGCGGTCTACCGCCGCTGGCGTTCCAAGCTGCATCTGGTCCTCGACGTCGTCTCGGAGATCGCGGTGATGGGCCTGCCCGTGCCGGACACCGGCTCCCTGGAGGACGACCTGCGGATGCTGTACGAGGTCACGTCCCGGGCCCTGCGGCACCCCGTGGCCTCGCAGGTCATCCCGGATCTGCAGGCCGAGGCGGCCCGCAACCCCGAGATCGCCGAGGCCCTGCAGAACGCGTTGCAGAAGGGCCAGGAGGGCGTCGCAAGCAAGATCGTCGTCGCGGCGGAGCGGCGCGGTGAGCTCCGCGCGGGCTTCAACGACGAGCTGGCGCTGGATCTGATCTCGGGCCCGCTGTACTGGCGCTCGGTCGTGATCCGCAGCCCGAAGCTGCCGAAGGGGTACCTCGCGGCGCTGGCCCGGGCGACGACGGAGGCGCTGAAGGCGCTCTGAGCCTCAGCGGGCTCGGCCGGTGCCCGGTGCCGTGCGCGGGGCGAGGAGCTCCGGGGACCGTGCCCGGCTGACCGACGCCCAGAAGGTTCGGCCTTCACACCCGCGCCCGAACGCCTTGCCGCGCGCTCCGCTCACCGCGGGGGTCGAGGTGCGCGCGATCGGGAGTGGCTGCCGGTCGTGAGGGCCTGAGATCGGGCTGTCGAGCCGTTGGACTTCTCAGGTGGTCAGGAGCGGGATGAGCGCTGCCAGGTCGGCGGTGCTCAGCACGCGGTCCGCGAAGCCCGGCAGCGGTACGTGCAACGGGGCGGTCCAGCGCTCGGGGACGGCGCTGATGCCGTGGACCGCGCCGGCCAGGGCCCCGGTCACCGCTGCCACCGTGTCCGTGTCGCCGCCCAGGTCGATCGCGGCGCGTACGGCCGTCTCGTAGGAGGTCGTCGTGCGCAGCGCCCAGACCGCGGAGCCGAGGCAGGGCCATACGGCGCCGTTGAACTCCGTGGCCTGGTCCGGGTGCCAGTCGGGGGCCAGGACGGTGGCGTAGCGACGTCGGTGGTCGGGGTGGACCGCTGTGAGAGTGGCTGCCACGGCGTCCAGCGGGTCCTCGCCGGCCAGAGCCACCCGCATCAGTTCGTGGAGGACGGCCGTGCCTTCCCAGGCCGCTCGGTCCCCGTGGGTGAGGGCGGCCAGGCGGCGGGCCGCGTCCATGGTGGCGTCACGGCCCCGTGCCGCGAAGTACACGGCGGAGGGGGCCGCCCGCATCAGGGAGCCGTTTCCCGCGGCCCGTTGGCTCACCTGGAAGTGGAGAGCGGCAGCGGTGTCCCAGGGGTCGCCGCTGCTGAGCACGGCCTCGGTCTGGAGGCCGATGTCCTTCGGCTCGGCTGCCGCCCACTGCCGGAACCTCCGGAAGACGTCCGGGAGTTCAAGCCCGCCGCACTCCACCAGGGACTCGGCGACCAGGACCGCCATCTGCGTGTCGTCGGTCGCCTCGCCGGGGTCCCAGCCGCCGCCCCCGCACATCTCACCACCGTGCCCCGGCTCCGGGAACCGCGCCGAGAAGGCGCCCTCCGGACCGAACTCGAAGGGGGCGCCCAGCGCGTCACCCACTGCGGAACCGATGACGGCGCCCAGGGCGCGCTCTGCGCGAGCGATCATCCGCGCAGGCTAACCCCCAGCCGACAACCTCTCCCCGGCACCCCGGCACCCCGGCACCCCGGCACGCCCGGCACGCCCGGCCGGACCCGCCCCGCCACTACCCCCGTGCCGCCCCCGGATGCAGCCGCAGCCAGCCCTCCCAGGCCGACGTGATCATGTCCTGGATGTCGTGCTTGGCCTTCCAGCCGAGTTCTGTGGCCGCGAGGTCGGCCGAGGCCACCACCCGGGCCGGGTCGCCGGGGCGGCGGGAAGTGGTCGTCGGGGGGCGGTCGTAGCCGGTGACGGCGTTGATGCGGTCGATCATCTCGCGGACGGACACGCCTTCGCCGCGGCCGATGTTGACGGTGAGGCCGCGGCCGGGGGACGACTGCAGGGCGCGGGCGGCGGCCACATGGGCCTCGGCCAGGTCGGCGACGTGGATGTAGTCGCGGACGCAGGTGCCGTCAGGGGTGTCGTAGTCGTCGCCGAAGATACGCGGGGGCGCGTCCGCCGTGAGTTTCTCGAAGACCATCGGGATCAGGTTGTACACGCCCGTGTCGGCCAGCTCGGGGGCCGCCGTGCCCGCCACGTTGAAGTAGCGCAGGCAGGCCGTGGCGAGGCCTGTCGCGCGGCCGGTGGCGCGGACCAGCCACTCGCCGGCCAGCTTGGTCTCGCCGTACGGCGACATCGGCGCGCACGGCGTCTCCTCCGTCACCACGGGGACGTCGGGCATGCCGTACACGGCCGCCGAGGACGAGAAGACGAAGGAGGGGACCCCGGCCGCGGTCACCGCCTCCAGGAGGACGCGCAGGCCCTCGACGTTCTCCCGGTAGTAGTGCAGCGGCAGGTCCACCGATTCGCCGACCTGCTTCTTCGCCGCAAGGTGGACCACGCCGGTGACCTCGTGGTCCGCGAGGGTGTGTGCGACCCGCTCGGCGTCCAGCGTGGAGCCCACCACCAGCGGCACATCGGCGGGCACGCGCTCGGCGATGCCGGTGGACAGGTCGTCGTACACGACCGCCTGCTCGCCCGCCTCGGTCATCGCCCTCACGACGTGCGCCCCGATGTAGCCGGCGCCGCCGGTGATCAGCCAGGTCATGTACGGCAGTCCCCTCGTCGGTTGACCCGTGTCGTCTGTCGGCCCGTGGCCGCGTATCAGTGAACCAGGCGACCGGGTCCGGCGGGTGCCGCCGGGATGACCGGGAGTGAAGCCAGGGACACGCGCGGTGCCGGAGGGGTGACGTCGAGCGCCACACGCGTGTGCGGGAGTACGGGGGAGGCGTCGTTCGGGAGGACGCGAGGACGCCGTACCAGTGCTGGCCGAGCCGCCACACCTCGCGGCCGACGGCATCCGGGCGGCGGCCAGGCAGACCTTGAAGCGTCGCTGGTCTTTGCAGCGTCGCCGGCCTTCGGCGGGTGTCAGTCCCCGTCGGGCAGTTCGGCGTGCACCGCCGCGTCCAGCGCCGTGGTGAGCTCGTCCAGGCGGGAGCGCAGCCGTCCGATCTCGTCCACGTCGAAACTGGTCGCCGCGACGATCCGGCGAGGCACCTGCACCGCGCGCTCGCGCAGGGCGACGCCGTCCTCGGTGAGCCGCACCAGCACGGAGCGCTCGTCGTGGGTGCTGCGCTCGCGTCGTACCAGCCCGGCTGTCTCCAGCCGTTTGAGGAGCGGGGACAGGGTGCCCGAGTCGAGCCGCAGGTGCTCGCCCAGCTTCTTGACGGGCAGGTCGCCGTGCTCCCACAGCACCAGCAGCACGAGGTACTGCGGGTAGGTGATCCCCAGGTCCTTGAGGATCACGCGGTACACGCTGCCGAAGGCGCGGGAGGCGGCGTTCAGGGAGAAGCAGATCTGTTGGTCGAGGCGGAGCCAGTCGGTGGCGGTCGGTGGCGTGGTCATGGTTCCAGGATAGCTCTTGCGGGCCACTTAGTTGTGCACAACTAAATTGTGTGCTCTACTTGTGGTCGTGAGGCGGTCGAACGAAGGCCGCCGGAACAAGACTTCGAGAGGGATGGTTTTCCATGGACGCGCTCTACACCGCAGTCGCCACCGCCACCCACGGCCGCGACGGTCGCGCCGTCTCCAACGACGGCAAGATCGACCTGAAGCTGGCCCCGCCGGTGGAGCTGGGCGGCAACGGGGAGGGCACCAACCCGGAGCAGCTGTTCGCCGCCGGTTACGCCGCCTGTTTCGGCAGCGCCCTCGGTCTCGTCGGCCGTCAGGCCAAGGTCGACGTCAGTGACGCCGCCGTCACCGCCGAGGTCGGCATAGGCAAGCAGGGCGAGGGCTTCGGCCTCAAGGTCGCCCTGCGCGTCGAACTGCCCGACACCGTGGACGCGGAGACCGGCCGCAAGCTCGTCGAGCAGGCCCACCAGGTCTGCCCCTACTCCAACGCCACCCGCGGCAACATCGAGGTCGAGCTCGTCGTCGAGTAGGTCAGAAGACCGACGCGGTCGAACGTGGCCGCCCAGCCGGGCGCCACGTGGTCGGCCGGGTCGGAGTGGGACGGGACGGGCTGGACGGCATGCGGGGGTCCTCTAGAGGGTCTCGGTGACGGTCGTGTCGGGTGCCGGCCGCGGCACGCTGGTCAGCGGCGCGCGCTCCGACGCGGCCAAGGCCGACGGCACCGGGTGCCGCTCCGCCGTCGGGATCACCGGCGGCAACCCGGTCTCGCCCAGCACGACATGGCGTACGACCCGCTCGGCGGCGCGGCCGTCGTCGTACGGGCAGAAGCGCTCGCGGAACGCGGAGCGCAACTGGGTGGAGCGGGAGCCGCGCCAGTGGCCGGTGGCGAAGATGTCGATCAGTTCGTCCTCGTTGCGCGCGATCGCCCCCGGCGCGAAGGACCGCAGGTCGAAGTAGGTGCCGCGGGCCGCCTCGTACGCCTCCCGGTCGTCGGCGTGGATCACGATCGGCCGGTCCAGGCCCGCGTAGTCGAACATCAGGGACGAGTAGTCGGTCACCAGGGCGTCCGAGGCGAGACACAGGGCCTCGACGCTCGGGTGGTCGGTGACGTCGATGACCCGGGCCGGCGCCGGGGAGGCGAGCGGACCGCCGTGCCGGTGGTGGGCGCGGGCCAGCACGACGAAGCGGGGGCCCAGACGGCGCAGCAGCCGGTCCAGGTCGAGAGTGGCGCGCTGGGTGCGCCGGTAGTCGCGGTGGGTGGGCGCGTAGAGGATCGCGACCGTGCCCTCGGGGATGCCGAGGGATTCGCGCACCCGCCGTACGTCCTCCGAAGTCGCCCTCTGGAACACGTCGTTGCGGGGCTGTCCGTAGGGGAGCGTGGTGTAGCCGCCGGGGTAGACGCGCTCCCAGGTCAGCGTGGTGTGGCGGTTGGGGGACAGGACGTGGTCCCACTTGTCGACGTCGGCGAGGAGCCGCGCGAAGTCCATGTCCCGTGCCGCCGCGGGGCGTTCCTGAAGGTCGAGGCCCATGTGCTTGAGGGGTGTGCCGTGTTGGGTCTGGACGAGGACCTGACCGGGGCGCTTGACCAGGCGGTGGTCGAACTCGGTGTTGTTCACGAGGTACTTGGAGCGGGCGAGCGCCGTCCAGTAGGCGGCCGTGCCGGGGCGGATCCGGCGGGTCGCGGTCGGGATCGTGTGATGGTGCTCGGGGCGGGCGATCCACGCGGTGCGGATGTGCGGGGCGAAGGTGCGGAACGCCTCTTCCAGCGCGCCCGGGTTGCAGCCGTGGCCGCGGCCCCCGTACGCGGCGAAGACGGCACGGTCCGCGCGCACGGGAAGGCGGCGCTGGAGGCGGTAGTGGAGCCGGAGAGCCGCCGCGTGCAGGGATTTCGCCAGACGTACGACTGGTGCGGTGGCCCGGTGGCTGAGCCGCCGGGCCGTTTCCAGTGCCCGGTAGGTGCGGTACAGGCCCAGCCGGATCGTCCGGTGGCGCAGCCGTGCACGCGCCGGGACCGGATGGCCCGGGACACGACGGGCGCGGTAGTGCTCGCGGGCCCGCCGCAGGAACTCGGCGCGGATGCCGCGCGGGAGCCGGCCCTCCTCGGTGAACACCGCCCACAGGTGGTCGACCATGCGGTGGAACAACGCCGGCCGCCACTGGGCGAGTTCGGGACGCGAGTCGACGTACGCGAAGACCCTGTCGTACTGGTCGAAGACGTCGAAGTCGCCGCCGTACACCGGGCCGGCCTGGTCAGGGGCGCCCGTCTGCCGGTGCTGCCGGTGGTGGACGCAGACCCGGTCCAGGGTGGCGATCGTCTCCGCGGTCATCAGGACCGGGTAGGTCCAGGCCGGGTCCGCGTGCCGACCGGGCGGGAAGGCGAAGCCCCCGCGCTCGACGAACTCCCTGCGGTACGCCTTGTTCCAGGCCGCCGCCGGTACCCGCAGCAGTCCCGGCCGGTCCTCCAGGCGGAACGGGGCCGGACCCTGCTCGGTGAGCTGTCCCGCGAACGCGTCGCGGACGCTCTCGCCCGACCAGGGGACGAGCGCGTGGCCGTGGACCAGGACGTCCGGCTCACCCGTCTCCTTCAGCCGGTCGGCGATCGCCCGCAGCGCGTGTGGGGCGAGGGTGTCGTCGCCGTCCAGGAAAACCAGGTAGTCGCCCGTGGCCTCGGCCGCCCCCGCGTCACGGGCGGGACCGGCACCCCTGTTCCGCGGCAGGTGGACGGCCCGTACGCGCGGGTCGCGGGCGGCGAACTCGTCGGCGATCTCGCCGCACGCGTCCGGGGAGCGGTCGTCGACCGCGATCAGCTCCAGATCCTCGTACGACTGCGACAGCACCGATTCCAGGCAGGCGGGCAGATACGCCTGCACCTTGTACGCGGGGACGATGACACTGAACCTGGGCACGGCACATCCATGGGTCGGCGCGGGCGGTCTGCCCGGGAACGCCCCATGAAGGCGCTTGGTTACGGTCCGTACGGCATTCGGGCGAACGGGAAGGGGCGGACCGGTACCGGGTCCGCCCCTCAAATCGGCCGTACTGTCGGCTACTTGACCGCGCCCGCCATCACGCCGGACACGAACTGCCGCTGGAACGCGAAGAACACGATCAGCGGGATCACCATCGAGATGAACGCGCCCGGGGCCAGTACGTCGACGTTGTCGGCGAAGGCGCGCATCTGGGTCTGCAGGGCGACCGTGATCGGCTGGCTGTCGGTGTCCGTGAACACCAGGGCGATCAGCATGTCGTTCCACACCCACAGGAACTGGAAGATGCCCAGGCTCGCGATCGCGGGCCCGCCGAGCGGCATCACCACCCGTGCGAACAGGCGCAGTTCACCCGCGCCGTCGAGCCTCGCCGCCTCCAGGAGCTCCCGGGGGATCTCCGCGAAGAAGTTCCGCAGCAGGAACACCGCGAACGGCAGACCGAAGCCCGTGTGGAAGAGGATCACCCCGAAGATGTTGCCGAACAGGCCGAGCTTGCCGAAGAGTTCGGCGATCGGGATCAGCGCCACCTGCACCGGCACCACCAGCAGACCGACCACGGCCATGAACCACCAGTCGCGGCCCGGGAATTCCATCCACGCGAACGCGTAGCCCGCGAGCGAGCCGATGACGATCACCAGGACCGTCGCCGGGACCGTGATCAGCATGGTGTTGACGATGGAGCCGGTGATGTCGCTGTTCTGGAGCAGCTTGTCGTAGCTGTCGAAGGTGAGCTGGGAGGGCTTGGTGAAGACCTGCCACCAGCCGCTCGCCGACAGGTCGCCCGGGGTGCGCAGCGAGGAGATCAGCAGCCCGATCGTCGGCACCAGCCAGAACAGGGCGACGATGACGAGGAAGACGCTGATCAGGCCGCCGCTGACCCGCTCGACGAGCCGTGAGCCGAGTGACTGCTTCGCCTTCACCCCGTCGGCCGGTGCCGTCTCGGGAAGCCTCTGGGCCTCGGTGGTCATCGCCGTACCTCCCGCCTGAGCCGACGAATGTTGAACCACATCACCGGGATCACCAGAAGCAGCAGGAACACCGAGATGGCGCTCGCGATGCCCGGCTGGTCCTCGGCGAAGCCCTTGCGGTACAGCTCCAGGGCAAGGACGTTCGCGTCGTCCTGCGAGGAGCCCGGGGGGATGATGAAGACCAGGTCGAAGATCTTCAGGACGTTGATCATCAGGGTCACGGTGACGACCGCGAGGACGGGCGCCAGCAGGGGGACCGTGACCCTGCGGAAGACCTGCCACTCGCTGGCGCCGTCGACCCGGGCCGCCTCCAGGAGTTCGCGGGGGATGCCCGCGAGCCCGGCCGCGATCAGCACCATCGCGAAACCGGCCCACATCCAGACGTACGACCCGATGATCGCCGGCGTCACCAGCGACGGCCCGAGCCAGTCGATCCCGTTGTAGGCCTCCTTGAAGTTGCCCGCCGGGAGCCGCAGTTGGGCTCCGTCGGCCTTCGGGGAGAACGAGAACGTGCCGTCGTCGCCGGCCGTCACCGTCTCGACGACCTTGCCGTCCTTGACCGCCTCGATCTTCATGCCGGGATAGCCCAGCTCGGTCGGGTCGACCCCGCCGAGCGTGCCGACGCCCTTGCCGCGGGTGAAGTCCTGCCAGGTGGTGCCGGTGATCCTGCCCGGGTCCGCCTGGGGCGCCACGGCCTTCTTCGCGTCGCCGGGCATCTGGTCCGGGGCGACACCCACCAGGGGGAGCGTGACCGTGCCGCCGGTGTGGACCGCGGCCTTGGTGAGGAAGCCGCCCTTCTCCGCGACCAACGGCGAGTTCCGGCCCGGGTGGGCCTTCGGGAACGCCGAGGACTGCGCGAAGGTGTCGTGCACGCCCACCCACACCGCGTTCGCGAACCCCTTGTCCGGGTCCTGGTCGTAGACCAGCCGGAAGATGATGCCCGCCGCCAGCATCGAGATCGCCATCGGCATGAAGACGACCAGCTTGAACGCCGTTCCCCAGCGCACCCGTTCGGTCAGCACCGCGAAGATCAGACCGAGCGCGGTGGCGATCGTCGGCGCGAACACCACCCAGATGATGTTGTTCTTCAGGGCCGTGCGGATGCCGTCGTCGGTGAACAGCGCCTTGTAGTTGTCGATTCCGGCGAACCCGTCGCCGGACTGGTCGTAGAAGCTACGGACCAGCGAGTACCCGATCGGGTAGACCACGAGCGCGCCCAGCAGCACGAGGGCGGGCAGCAGGAACAGCACTGCCACGGTCCTGCGGGTGCCGGTCACGCTCTTGCGCGACTTGGGGGAGGCAGGGGCCGGTGGGACCCCTGCCTCGGTGGCCGAGGTCATCGCGTCAGTTCCCGTAGGCGGCCGCCGCGTCGGCCTCCAGCTTGGCCTGCGCGCCCGCGATGTCCTTCGGATTCGTCAGGAAGTCCTGGAGAGCCTTCCACTCGCCCTTGCCGGGCGTGCCGCCGAAGGCCTGCGGGGCCTGGTCGGACATGTCGAAGCGGAAGTCGTCACCCGAGTCGACCAGTGCCTTGGCGATCTTCTGCTGCACCGGGTTCGGATAGGACGAGATGTCCACGCTCTTGTTCGGCGAGAGATAGCCGCCCAGCTTGGCCTGGATCGTCGCCGCGTCCGGCGAGGCCAGGAAGGTCGCCAGGGCCTGTGCCGCCTTGGAGTCCTTCAGGATCACGGCCGCGTCGCCGCCGGAGACCACCGGAGCGGTGTCACCGACCTTCGGGAACGGGAACACCTTCGCGTCGGTGCCCACCTTCGCCTTGGCCGTCTGGATGTTGACCTGCGCGAAGTCACCCTCGTAGACCATCGCCGCCTTGGGCTGGTCGCCGCCGGTGAACGTCTGCGTCACCGAGGCCGGGAAGTCCGTCTGCAGCGCGCCGGTCGCGATGTAGTCCTTCTTGCCCCACACCTGGGCCAGCGTGGTCAGCGCGTCCTTCACGGACGGGTCCGTCCACTTGATCTCGTGCTTGGCCAGCTGGTCGTACTTGTCCGGGCCCGCCTGGGAGAGATAGATGTTCTCGAACCAGTCCGTGAGGGTCCAGCCCTCGGCGCCGCCGACGGAGAACGGGGTCACGCCCGAGTCGTAGACCGTCTGGGCGGTGGTGAGCAGCTCGGCCCACGTCTTCGGCTCGGTGGCGCCCGCGTTCTCGAAGACCTTGGCGTTGTACCAGATCAGGGACTTGTTGGCGGCCTTGTAGTAGACGCCGTACTGGGTGCCGCCGACCTTGCCGATGTCCTGCCAGCCCTGCGAGTAGTTCTTCGCGAGCTCGGCCTTGGCCTCCGCGCCCAGCGGCTTGGCCCACTTCTTGTCCACGGCCTGCTTGATGGCGCCCGGCTGCGGCAGCATCGCGACGTCCGGCGGCTGGCCGCCCGCGACCTTGGAGCCGAGGAAGTTGATGATCGGGTCCTGCGCGGGCACGAACGAGACCTTCGCGCCGGTGCGCTTCTCGAACTCCGCGAGGACCTTCTTGAAGTTGGCCTGCTCCGCGCCGCTCCAGACGGCGGCGACTTCCAGACTCTCGCCGTCCAGCTTGGGGAGCGTGACGGTGGTGCCGGTCTCCTTGGCGCCTGTCGCGCCCGCGTCGCCGCCCTTGTCGTCGTCACCACCGCATGCGGTGAGTGAGAGGGCGAGGGCGGCCGCGAGGGCGGCGGCCGCGGTTTTCGCTGCCCTGGGCTTTCGGTTTGTGCTGCTCGTGCTGCGCATCACGTCCCCGTTCCTCGTTCCTCGTCGAACGTTGAGGGTGTCCCGTGCGAACTGGTCTACGCCGGGAGAACGGGGTCGGCAAGTGCGCGTCCGCTGTCAAGCAGGAGATCGTTGCTGCCTCGTGACCAGTGCGGGGGCGTTATGGCACACGACTGAGGAGGTACTGCCGGTTCGGCTAGAGCAGTGACGGCACCTCTGTCGCTGCGACTTCCCTCGCTGCGCGTTCCAATGCGCTGGCGAGCAGAGCAAGATCCGTCGGGCCGTTGCCCAGCTCCCGGACCGGGCGGCGCGCCGGCGGGTCGCCCATGCGCTCCCACTCCAGGGGGACGACCGTGGGGCGGAGGGTCGCCGTACGGGGGATACGGCCCGTGACCCGGCCCGCCTGGAAGGCCGTGACCCGGCCGTCGGACCAGGTCAGACGGCCGCGGCCCGGGGACGGTTCGTCCGGCCCGGTGGCCGGGGCGTCCAGGGTGACGCGGAGCGTGGCCCGGCGGGCCGGTTCCGACTCCGCCGTACGGCCGTCCGGTCCCGTCGCGGCCACCAGATGGACGCCCAGACGCTCGCCCTCGCGGGCAACCGCCTCCAGCGCGCGTATGACCGAGCCCGCGGCCGGCCGGCCGGGGGAGCCGAGGGGCGGCGAGACCAGGGCGTCCAGGTCGTCCACGACCACCACCAGCCGGGGGAGCGGGGGCGCCGCCTCCGTCTGCCGACGGGCCGCCGCCGGACGCAGCCGGATCGTCGTCGAGCTGGGCGGGGAGTCGAGGTCACCGGTGGCCGGGTCGCCGGACGTGCGTGTGGTGCCGGAGGAGCCGGTGGTGCCCCGGGGGGCCGCCGAGCGCTGGGCGACCATACGGCCCGACAGCTCCCGGCCGGTGTGCCACTCCGCGAAGTCGGAGCGGCCGAGCAGCTCCGCGCGCCGCTTCAGCTCGGCGCTCAGGGACTGGGCGAACTCCCGCATGCGGACCGGGTCGTTGGCGGTGAGGTGAGTGGTCACGTGCGGCACGTCCGTGCACACGCGCAGGCCCTCGCCGTGGCCGCCGGCCGCGCCCACGCTGTCCCGGCCGTCGACCAGGACGACACTGAGGCGGTCCGGCCGCTCGGCCGCCGCCAGCGAGGCGACGGCGGCCCGCAGCAGTTCCGTACGGCCGCTGCCCGCGGGGCCCTCGATCAGCAGATGCGGGCCCTCGGCCACCAGGTCGGCGCAGACCGGCCCGCGCGGGCCGGCCCCGAGCACCGCCCAGGCACGGCCGCCCAGCGACTCCGGATCGTCGGCCGCGTCCGCCCAGCGCGTCATCAGCGACGGCGGGGTGGCCCTGGCCAGCCCCAACTCGTCCAGCAGCCGCGCCGCGCGGGGCAACGGCGACGACACACGCGCGTGCCGCCCGTCGGCGGCCCCGTCCGTGCGCAACGGCGCCAGCGCACGCGCGAACCGCTCGGCCCAGGGCGCGGAGACGGCGTCCACGGCGGCCACCGTGCCGTGTCCGACGGGAGTGGGGGCGGGGTGCCCGGTCTCCACGGCGGTGCGGGACGCGTCGGCGGGGGAGGCGGCCGCCACGGGACGGGGCACGGTGTGGGTGGTCTCGGAGCCTGTGTGACGGGAGCGGGGGCGCGATGCCGCCGGGTCCGGTCCGCCGCCGTACGTTCTGGCGTCCTCGCTCGCACTCGCGGACCCGCCGTCACCGGTGCCCGTGCTCGCGGGAACTCCCGCCCTCGCCACCCGCATCAGCCGCAGTGCCGTCGCCACGTCCCCGCTGAGCAGGCCGACCGCGCCGCACTCGCGGAACGTCGGGGCCGCCGCACACGCCGCTTCGTATGTGTCCGTCACCGGGGACGCCGGGGAGGCCGGGGCGGTCTCGGCCAGGCACACGACGTGGATGCCGGCCCGGGGACCCTCCGCCGCCAGCCGTGCCACCGCCTTGCGCAGGTCCGCGCCACCGGGGTCGCCGTCCACGACGACCACGGTGTACGGCCCCGGGAAACCGCCGCTCTTCTCGTCCTCGGCGTCCTCCTGGGCCCAGGAAGGGCGACGGGCGGCGCCCCGCGGGACGTCGTCCTGCGAGGTGGCGGAGCGGGCCGCCGGGATCGTCCTGTGGGCCGGTGCGGTCTTCGCGTCGGTCAGGTGGTCGTCCAGGCGCCGGAGGAGTTCGTCGGTGCGGGCCGCGGCCTGTTCGCGGTCGTGGGCCAGGAGGAGCCGGCAGTCCTGGCCGTGGCCCGGACGGACATGCGGGAGCCAGCCAAGCCAGGACCACTCGGCGGTGCGCTCCTGCGCGGGACGGGCGCGGTCCGCGCTGATCAGCACGATCTCCAGGGTCTCGGGCGCGTGCAGGGCGGCGAGCTGGGCCACCACCGCGCGGGCCAGCCCCGCCAGCCGCGCGCGGGGACCGGCGAGCCCCAGTGCCCCTGCCTCGCGCAGATCCGCGGTGACGGGAACGGCCGGCAACAGCCCCGTCCCGTCGGGTGCCGCGCGGTCGGCGGTGCCGAGCCGCACGGTGAGCGCCTCGGGATGCCCCGGCCCGCGCTCCCACAGGCGTGCGCCCGGACCCAGCGCTGTCAGCAGCAGAGCCGCGGGGTCCGGCCAGACCTCGGGCATCTGGGCCGCGGCGGTCGGCGGAGCCGGGACCGGGGGCGCCGGCTTCTCGTCGGCCGCCTCCTGCCCGGTCGCCTCCTGCTCGCCCCGTCCCCCGGCCAGCCGCCGCGCCCACGCGGACAGCCCCCCGCGCCGACGTACGCCCTGCGGTACGTCGGTTCCGCGCAGGGGCGTGCCTTTGCGGCGGGCGGTTCCGGGGGCGTCCGGGGCTCCGTCGTCGGGAGCGGAGGGCGCGTCCTGGGGGGCCACCGAAGGCGAGGAGGACGAGGAGGACGAGGGGGCGGCGGGTGTGCGAGGTGCGTCGAAGGAGCCGATCCCGGACCGGCCACCGTGTGTGTCCCCGACAGGGCCGGGGCCGCGCCCGCGGTCCGGACGTCCGTCGCCGGTGGCCGTGCCGTTCGCACCCCGCCCGGTTTCGCCTCCGTCAGTGGTCACTCCGGTCGCGTCCCGGTGGGTGCCACCGCCACCCCGGTTCTCGATCCGGGGCGCACCGCCCTGACCCGGCACGACGACCGGCGACCCGACGGGGCCGTGGCCCTGCGCTCCCGCGATCCCGGGGCCCCCGCCGGACGCGCCCCAGCCGGCCGAGCCGTACGTGTGGTGGGTCCGGTCGGCGGGCGGCGGGGGCGGGACGACGCCGCCGTCACGGGCCCCACGCGCGCGTGCCGAGCCGGAACCCGGGGTCGTCCCGGCGTCGGAGGTGGTCGCGGATTCGCTGCCCGGGCCTGATGCGGCGCCCGAGGCCGACCTGGTTCCCGTGTCCCGCCCGGCACCCGAGCCCGACCCGCTGCCGTGGCCCGGCACAGTGCCCGAAGCCGACCGGGCACCCGAGCCCGATCCGGCGTCCGTGGCCGACCCCGAGCCCGAGGTCACCCCCGGTGTGGTCCTGCGGCCGGCCCCGGTCCCTGCCGGAGCGCCTCCCGACACCCTGCGTCCCCGGCCGCCCCCGCCCGGCGCGTGGCGGCCCTCGCCGCTCTCCCCCGTGCTTCCCGGCGCCCCGCGCCCCTGGCGCTGTCCGTCTCCCTCGCCGCCCTGCGCGGTCGCGGTTCCCCCGGTGTCGCCGGGAGCCACCCGCACATGCCCCTCGCCGTCCGGTTCCGTCTCCAGCCGGGAGCCCCCGCTCGGCGCCAGCCGGAGTACCGACTCGCCGATCCTCAGGAGGGCCCCCGGAGGGAACCGCACCGGGCGGGTGCCCACGCGGGTGCCGTCCAGGAGCGTGCCGTTCGTGGAGGTGAGGTCGGCCACCGAGACGCGGCCGTCGCCGGCGACCGTGACCGCGCAGTGGAGGCGGGAGACGTCGGGGTCGTCCAGCGGGACGTCGGCGTCGGCGGAGCGGCCGATGTGGATCTGGCCGCCGTGCAGCAGGTGGACGCCGCCGGCGTCGGGGCCGGCGACCACATGGAGCTGGGTCGGGGCGTCGTCGAGCTCGGGGTGGGGTTCGGGGGCGGCGGGGGCGCCCAGGGACAGCACGGCGCCGTCGACCAGCGGGGGCTCGCCCAGAGTGGCGCGCTGGGTGTCGAGCCGCTCGCCGTCCGCGTACAGCACGACCGGGCCTCCGCCGCGCTCGGCCTCGCTCGCGCGGGAGGCGCTCGCGTCCCCCGGGACCGCCGAGGCGAGTGCCGCCGCCACCGCGGCCAACGCTGTGCCGACGGGAGCCGTGACCAGCACGTCGCAGCTCGCGGCGCGGCTCCGGGCACGGTCGGGCGGGCCCAGCGGGTCTACGACGGTCAGCCGGATCTGCATCGCCGTCAGCGGTCCCTTCTGCGCGGACAAGTTCGCGCACAAGCACGCGCCCAAGTTCGTCGGCCTTGACGGAAGGCATCCTCGCACCTGCCACTGACAACGCGCCCGCCGCCCGAGGGCAAGTGATCTTGATTGGTCAGCTCTGCCCCTAAAAGTGCCTGACCAGTGCAGCGCCGATGATCACTTGAGATCGGTCACGTCAACGCCTGGCAACCGCGAGACCCGGACGGAGCGTCTTCCCTTCGAACGTGCCGGGCAACGCATACGTAGTGCCTTGGAGAGCGGCACTACAGTGGATCGGAACGACAGCCAGCAGCAGGGAGTGCATGACGTGCGGCCGGTAGGCAGCAAGTACTTCCTCGAGGAGCCGCTCGGACGCGGTGCCACGGGGACCGTCTGGCGTGCTCGCCAGCGGGAGACCGCGGGCGCCGAGGCCGCTGTGGCCGGGCAGCCCGGCGAGACCGTCGCGATCAAGGTCCTCAAGGAGGAGCTCGCGAGCGACCCGGACATCGTGATGCGGTTCCTTCGCGAGCGCTCCGTCCTGTTGCGGCTGACCCACCCGAACATCGTGCGGGTGCGCGACCTGGTCGTCGAAGGCGATCTGCTCGCACTGGTCATGGACCTCGTCGAGGGCCCCGACCTGCACCGCTACCTGCGTGAGAACGGCCCCTTCAGCCCCGTCGGCGCCGCCCTGCTCACCGCCCAGATCGCCGATGCGCTCGCCGCCAGCCACGCCGACGGCGTGGTCCACCGCGACCTCAAGCCCGCCAACGTGCTGCTGCGGCAGTACGGCGGCCAGATGCACCCCCTCCTGACGGACTTCGGCATCGCGCGTCTCGCGGACTCCCCGGGCCTGACCCGGACCCACGAATTCGTCGGCACGCCCGCGTACGTTGCTCCGGAGTCCGCCGAGGGCCGCCCGCAGACCTCCGCGGTGGACATCTACGGCGCCGGCATCCTGCTGTACGAACTGGTCACGGGCCGTCCGCCGTTCGCCGGCGGCTCCGCCCTGGAGGTGCTCCACCAGCACCTGAGCGCCGAGCCGCGCCGCCCCTCCACGGTCCCCGACCCGCTGTGGACGGTCATCGAGCGCTGTCTGAGCAAGAACCCGGACCGGCGTCCCAGTGCGGAGAACCTCGCGCGCGGTCTGCGGGTCGTCGCCGAGGGCGTCAGCGTGCACGCGAACTCCGCGCAGATCGCCGCGGCGGAGAACGTCGGCGCGCTGCTCCTGCCCGACCCCGCCCCGGCGGCCGTCCCGGACGTGCCCGGTGCCGCCGACCCGACACAGGTCCTGCCGCACGGCGCGGGCACCTTCGACCCGAACGCCGCGACCAGCTTCCTCCCGCACACCGGCCCAGGGAACGCGGGCGCCGCCGACCCCACCGCCGTACTCCCGACGAACCGGGGCGCGGCCGACCCGACCGCCGTCATGCCGCCGGTCCCGCCCGGGCAGCCGGGTCAGTACGGGCAGCAAGGACCGTACGGACAGCAGGGCCGGCAGGGGCAGCAGCCCGGTGGGCCCGAGGATCCGCACCCCTGGCAGAACCAGCTGCGCGCGGCCCGGGACCGCAACGAACAGACGCAGGTCCAGTACCTCGACCCCAGCGAGGACCCGCTGCGTCGCCGCCCGCAGCGGCAGGCCCCCAGGCCGCAGCAGCGGCCCCAGCAACAGCAGCCGCAGCAGCAACGGCCTCAGCAGCGCCCCCCGCAGGGCGGTCGCGGCCGTCAGCAGCAACAGCCCCAGCAGTACGCCCCGCAGCCGCAACAGCAGCCGCAGCGGTACGCGCCCCCGCCGCAGGCCGAGCGGCCCGCGCGGGAGCCCAGGCAGCCGCGGCAGCGCAGCGCCAACCCGATGAAGATCCCGGGTCTGGGCTGTCTCAAGGGCTGCCTTTTCACGATCGTCATCCTGTTCGTGGCGAGCTGGCTGATCTGGGAGCTGAGCCCGCTCCAGGAGTGGATCGGCACCGGCAAGAGCTACTGGCAGCAGCTCGGCGACATCATCGACACGGTGAGCGGATGGATCGGCGATCTGGGCGGTAACTCCTCAGGTCAGCAGTAACTCTGGAGATTTGTCGACACCCAGCGGGTGATTTCCGTCTCCGCGGTGAAGGTTGGCTCTTCCGGCGCGTAGCTTTAGCGACAACACGCGTCTGTAGGAGCAGTCTTGGCACGGAAGATCGGCAGCCGGTACACCGCCAACCAGATCCTGGGGCGGGGCAGCGCCGGCACGGTGTGGCTGGGCGAGGGACCCGAGGGGCCCGTCGCCGTCAAGCTGCTGCGCGAGGATCTCGCGTCCGACCAGGAACTCGTCGGCCGCTTCGTGCAGGAGCGCACGGCGCTGCTCGGCCTGGAGCATCCGAACGTGGTCTCCGTACGCGACCTCGTGGTCGACGGCAACGACCTCGCGCTCGTCATGGACCTGGTCCGGGGCACCGACCTGCGCACCCGGCTCGACCGTGAGAAGCGGCTCGCGCCCGAGGCGGCGGCGGCGATCGTGGCCGATGTCGCGGACGGGCTGGCGGCCGCGCACGCGGCCGGGGTCGTGCACCGGGACGTGAAGCCGGAGAACGTCCTGCTGGACATGCAGGGGCCGCTGGGGCCCGGGGGCTCGCACCCGGCTCTGCTGACCGACTTCGGCGTCGCGAAGCTCATCGACTCGCCGCGAAGGACCCGGGCCACGAAGATCATCGGCACGCCGGACTATCTGGCGCCGGAGATCGTCGAGGGCCTGCCGCCGCGGGCGTCCGTGGACATCTACGCCCTCGCGACCGTCCTGTACGAGCTGCTGGCCGGGTTCACGCCGTTCGGGGGCGGCCACCCGGGAGCGGTGCTGCGACGGCATGTGACGGAGACGGTGGTTCCGCTTCCGGGGATCCCCGACGAACTGTGGCAGCTGATGGTGCAGTGCCTGGCGAAGGCGCCGGCCTCGCGGCTGCGGGCGTCCGAGCTGGGGGCGCGGTTGCGGGAGCTGCTGCCGCTGCTGGCCGGGATGCCGCCGCTGGACGTGGACGAACCGGACGCGGAGCTGGAGGAAGGGCAGGACGAGGAGGACACCGGACCGGCCTCGGGCCCGGGTTCGGCCTCGGCGGAGGGGGCGGTGTCCTCCGGGCGCCCGGTGCGGCGGGGAGCGGTGCCGTTGGTGCCGGGAGCGAAGCCGGCCGACTCCAACCGGGACACGCACACGTCGATGAGGGTGCCGGGGCCGGACGAGCTGGCCGGGGGTGCGCGCGGGACGGCCCGGGTGCCGCGGCCCGCCGGAGCACCCCGGCCGGGATCCGCCCGGCACCGGGCGACCACACGGCGGCGCAGGCTGGCCGTCGGGGCCGCCGCGTTGGTGCTGGTGGCCGCGGCGGGGGCCGGGGTGTGGGCGGCCACGTCCGGGGACGACGCGGGGGCGTCGCCGCAGGACACGAAGAACTCGGCGCCGGCTTCGCCGTGAGCGGGCCGGGGCGCCGGCCCCGGTGAGGTGGACGCCGGACGAGGTCGGTTGCCACAGCCGTTAGGCTGGAGGGCGTGGCAGTCGTCGATGTATCCGAAGAGCTCAAGTCCCTCTCCTCGACCATGGAGTCGATCGAGGCCGTTCTGGACCTCGACAAGCTGAGGGCAGACATCGCCGTGCTCGAGGAGCAGGCGGCCGCGCCGTCCCTGTGGGACAACCCGGACGAGGCGCAGAAGATCACCAGCAAGCTGTCCCACCTCCAGGCCGAGGTCAGGAAGGCGGACGTGCTGCGCGGGCGGATCGACGATCTGTCCGTGCTCTTCGACATGGCCGAGGAGGAGGACGACCCCGACACCCGCGCGGAGGCGGAGGCGGAGCTCACCTCGGTGAAGAAGGCGCTGGACGAGCTGGAGGTCCGCACCCTCCTGTCCGGCGAGTACGACTCCCGTGAGGCGCTGGTCAACATCCGCGCCGAGGCCGGTGGCGTCGACGCCGCCGACTTCGCGGAGAAGCTCCAGCGCATGTACCTGCGCTGGGCCGAACAGCACGGCTACAAGACGGAGATCTACGAGACCTCGTACGCGGAGGAGGCGGGCATCAAGTCCACCACCTTCGCCGTCCAGATCCCGTACGCCTACGGCACGCTCTCCGTCGAGCAGGGCACGCACCGGCTCGTGCGGATCTCCCCGTTCGACAACCAGGGGCGCCGGCAGACCTCCTTCGCGGGCGTCGAGATCCTCCCCGTGGTCGAGAAGACCGACCACATCGAGATCGACGAGTCCGAGCTGCGGATCGACGTGTACCGCTCCTCCGGTCCCGGCGGCCAGGGCGTGAACACCACCGACTCCGCGGTGCGCCTCACCCACCTGCCCACCGGCATCGTCGTCTCCTGCCAGAACGAGCGGTCGCAGATCCAGAACAAGGCGTCCGCGATGAACGTCCTGCAGGCCAAGCTGCTCGACCGGCGCCGCCAGGAGGAGCAGGCCAAGATGGACGCCCTCAAGGGCGACGGCGGCAACTCCTGGGGCAACCAGATGCGTTCGTACGTCCTGCACCCGTACCAGATGGTCAAGGACCTGCGCACCGAGTTCGAGGTCGGCAACCCCGAGGCTGTTTTCAACGGCGAGATCGACGGCTTCCTGGAGGCCGGAATTCGCTGGCGCAAGCAGCAGGAGAAGTAACTTTGTCGACTTGACAACGTCCTGCAACTGCCGCCCATCGGGCGGCAGTTTGCTTTATGTCTGGGTTTTACATCACACTCACAGACCGCTTTCCCCGGCAAAGACCGCTTACCCGGACATCGCGCGCGCAACGGCCTTGACGATGCTTTGAAAAATGGGAAAGGTAAAGCGTGGCATGCGTATCTCTGGGGCGCATGTGAACCGGGGGACTTGAGTAGAGCTACCTTCCCCCGTCGATCACGGCCCCGAGCGCCGCCTCATTGACGATGAGCTACTGGGGGTAGCAACCACATGACGAAGAAGACGCGCATCCGGATCGCGCGCATAGCCGCCGGTGCCGTAATCGCGGCCGGCGCCTCGCTGACCGCTGCCGGCGCCGCATCCGCGCTGGAGATCGGCGTGAGCGTGGACGACAGCGGTGTCGGCGTGAACGTCGACACCGGCCTCGGCGACGACCCGACCGACCCGGGCACCCCGACCGACCCGGGCATCCCGACCGTACCCAACGACCCGACCGACCCGGGCACCCCGACCGACCCGGGGACCCCGACCGACCCGGAGATCCCGACCGACCCGGTGACCACGCCGCCGGTCACCGACGACCCGACCGAGCCCACCGAGGACCCCACCGAGCCCACGGAGGACCCGACCGACGACCCGACCGACGGCTCGGGCACCGGTACCGGCTCCACCGGTGGCGGCAACAACGCCGACCCCGACGGTGGCTCCGGCACCTCCGCCCAGGAGGAGGGCTCCTCGGCCCTCACCGACACCGGCACGGACACCGCGGCCCAGGGCAAGGGCGGCGCTCAGCTCGCCGAGACCGGCGCCGGCCAGACCACCTTCCTGGTCATCGGTGCCGCGACGATGATCGCCGGTGGCATCGGCTTCCGTATCCTGCCGCGCCTCGCGAGCGGCCGCGGTGGCGCTGTCGCCTGAAGGTGACTCCCGGTAGCCGCGCATCAGCCTGATGTGCGCATGCTGTACGACGAAGGGCCCGGAGCGACCTCGCTCCGGGCCCTTCGTATGTCCTTGGGGCCGCCATCAGGCGGTCTGGTGAGCCAGCAGTGCGAAGGCCGCGATCAGGATCGCGAGCAGGGAGATCAGAGCCATCGGGTTCAGGCCCGCGAAGAGGTTTTCCTGCTGCAGCCGCTCGCGGTTCGCGCGGCACACATGGCACCGGCCCTCACTCACGGGCGAAGCGCAGTTTGCGCACACCAGGCGGTCGTACGTCATGCGCGTCACCCTTCTTGCCGGCGGTTCCGTACAGGAGAACGCTCACGGGTCTCGGAACGTTCCCTTCTCCACTGTGCCAGGTTCCTCCGGGCGCTGCCTGTGCGCTTCCAGAGCGTGGGCTTCCAGGTGGGCACAAAACCGCCCATCCGATGCGCAACCCCAACCGGTGCCTGCGCCGCCGCACCCGGTTCGCGTATGGTCACGCTCATCTACCCCCGGCCTACCGTGGTGCATCCGTGATCCGATTCGACAACGTATCCAAGGTCTACCCCAAGCAGACCCGCCCCGCACTCAGGGATGTGTCCCTGGAAGTGGAGAAGGGCGAGTTCGTGTTCCTCGTGGGGTCCTCCGGCTCCGGAAAGTCCACCTTCCTGCGGCTGGTGCTTCGCGAGGAGCGCACCAGCCAGGGGCAGGTGCACGTTCTGGGCAAGGACCTCGCGCGCCTGTCCAACTGGAAGGTGCCGCAGATGCGCCGCCAGCTTGGGACGGTGTTCCAGGACTTCCGGCTCCTGCCGAACAAGACCGTCGCCGAGAACGTCGCCTTCGCGCAGGAGGTCATCGGCAAGCCGCGCGGCGAGATCCGCAAGGCCGTGCCGCAGGTGCTCGACCTCGTCGGGCTCGGCGGCAAGGAGGACCGTATGCCGGGCGAACTGTCCGGCGGTGAGCAGCAGCGCGTGGCCATCGCGCGGGCCTTCGTGAACCGGCCCAAGCTGCTGATCGCCGACGAGCCCACCGGCAACCTCGACCCGCAGACCTCCGTCGGCATCATGAAGCTGCTCGACCGCATCAACCGGACGGGCACCACCGTGCTGATGGCGACGCACGACCAGAACATCGTGGACCAGATGCGCAAGCGCGTCATCGAGCTGGAGCAGGGCCGCCTCGTCCGTGACCAGGCACGCGGTGTCTACGGCTACCAGCACTGACCGCCGTTCGTCGAGTCCACGGAAAGGCCTGAAGAAGACGCCATGCGCGCCCAGTTCGTACTCTCCGAGATCGGTGTCGGTCTCCGTCGCAACCTGACGATGACGTTCGCCGTCATCGTCTCCGTCGCCCTGTCGCTCGCCCTGTTCGGCGGATCGCTCCTGATGAGCGACCAGGTCGGCGCCATGAAGGGCTACTGGTACGACAAGGTCAACGTCTCGATCTTCCTCTGCAACAAGAGCGACGCCGAGTCGGACCCCAACTGCGCCAAGGGCGCGGTCACCGAGGACCAGGAGAAGGACATCCTCTCCGACCTCAAGAAGATGTCGGTCGTCGAGACGGTCATCCACGAGTCCCAGGACGAGGCGTACAAGCACTACAAGGAGCAGTTCGGCGACTCCCCGCTGGCCGCCTCCCTCACGCCGGACCAGATGCAGGAGTCGTACCGGATCAAGCTGAAGGACCCGGAGAAGTACCAGGTCATCGCCACCGCCTTCAACGGGCGTGACGGTGTGCAGTCCGTGCAGGACCAGAAGGGCATCCTGGACAACCTCTTCGAGCTGCTGAACCTCATGAACCGGGCGGCGCTCGGTGTCATGGCGCTCATGCTGATCGTCGCCCTGCTGCTGATCGTCAACACGGTGCGTGTCTCGGCGTTCAGCCGTCGGCGGGAGACCGGGATCATGAGACTCGTGGGCGCGTCCGGGTTCTACATCCAGGCGCCGTTCATCATGGAGGCCGCCGTCGCCGGTGCGATCGGCGGCGGGCTCGCCTGTGTCTTCCTGGTCGTCGGCCGGTACTTCACCATCGACCACGGCATGGCCCTGGCCACGAAGCTCAACCTGATCAACTTCCTGGGCTGGGACGCCGTACTGACGAAGCTGCCGCTCATCCTCGCAGCGAGCGTGCTGATGCCCGCGTTGGCCGCGTTCTTCGCGCTGCGCAAGTACCTGAAGGTGTGACACACGCCAAGAGGGCCGTACGGTCAACCGGCCGTGCGGCCCTCTTGCGTTGTCCTAGACTCACCGGCATGTCGGGCCGAGACCTGTTCTGCCAGCCCCGCCGCATCCGCCGCGGGGCGGCCCTGACATTGGTTTTCGCGAGTGTCCTGGTGGCCGGCGCGGCGACCGGCTCCTTCCCCGAGACCGACCGAGGCGACCGGAAATCCTCCTCGGACGCGGCCCGTTCGGCCGCTCCCGTCAGGGATCGTCACGAGGACGTGGCCGCGGCGGCGGAGGCGGCCCTGGCCGACGGCAAGTCGCCCATGGAGGCCGCCGAGCGTGCCGTCAGCCGCAGCGGGGACCGTTGGGGGGCCGTCTACTCCCGGGGTGAGTACGAGGAGTTCGAGGAGGCCCTCGACGGCGAGTACACCGGCGTCGGCCTCTGGGCACGGCGTGAGCGGGACGGCCGTATCGAAGTGACCAAGGTGAGCTCCCGGTCGCCCGCGGCCGCCGCCGGGATCCGCAAGGGCGACCGGCTGCGCAGCGTCGACGGGGAGAAGGTCGACGGGCAGCCGGTCACCGACGTGGTCTCCTTACTGCGCGGTGACGCCACGGACGCGGCGGCCGGTACGGCGGTCCGGCTCGGCCTGCAACGCGGCACGCACGCGTGGACGCAGACCGTGCGGCGTGCTCGGCTGTCCACGGACTCGGTCACCGTTCGAGAACTCGCCGGCGGGATCACCGTCATCAAGATCGGCTCGTTCACCAAGGGGGTCGGGGACCGGGTCCGCGACGCCGTGCGGGAGGCTCCGGCCGACGGCGGGATCGTCCTCGACCTGCGCGGGAACTCCGGCGGTCTGGTCACCGAGGCCGTCACCACCGCGTCCGCCTTCCTCGACGGGGGGCTGGTCGCCACGTACGACGTCGAAGGGGAGCAGCAGGCGCTGCACGCCGAGCCGGGCGGGGACACGACCAGGGCGCTGGTCGCCCTCGTCGACGGCGGGACGATGAGCGCGGCGGAGCTTCTCACCGGGGCGCTGCAGGACCGTGGGCGCGCGGTGGTCGTGGGGTCCCGGACCTTCGGCAAGGGGTCGGTGCAGATGCCCAGCCGGCTGCCGGACGGGTCGGTCGCCGAGCTGACCGTCGGGCACTACCGGACTCCGTCGGGGCGAGGTGTCGACGGGCGGGGGATCACGCCGGACCTCGAGGCCGACTCGGGGGCCCTTCAGCAGGCGGAGACGGTGCTCGGAGGGCTGGGCGACTGAGAGGTCGCGCCCGCGCGGCGGGGCCGTGTCTCGGCACACCCTGCACCGCTGAAGGCCGTGCGTCGATAAGCACTGGTCTCCATGCCCCCTCGTAGTGCGAAAATGGTCAGCACTATGAGCAAGGGAATGTACGTACCGAAGGAGTCCCAGCCGAAGCAGGGTGGCGGGGGCGGTAAGGCCCAGGACGGCGAGAAGGGCGGCAAGCGGAAGCTGGTCGCCCAGAACAAGAAGGCCCGGCACGACTACGCGATCGTCGACACCTACGAGGCCGGACTGGTCCTCACCGGTACCGAGGTCAAGTCGCTGCGTGAGGGGCGGACCTCGCTGACCGACGGTTTCGTCCAGATCGATCGGGGCGAGGCATGGCTGCACAACGCCCACATCCCGGAGTACCACCAGGGCAGTTGGACCAACCACTCCGCCCGCCGCAAGCGCAAGCTGCTGCTGCACCGGGAGGAGATCGACAAGCTGGCGTCGAAGATCCAGGAGACGGGCCACACGATCGTGCCGCTCGCCCTGTACTTCCTCAACGGCCGGGCCAAGGCCGAGATCGCCCTCGCGCGAGGCAAGAAGGAGTACGACAAGCGGCAGACGCTGCGGGAGCAGCAGGACCGGCGGGAGTCGGACCGGGCGATCGCGGCGGCCAAGAGGAAGCAGCGGGGCCAGTAGGGCGAGGCCGCCGGAGGCCGCCGGGAATACGGTGGCATCGGCGGGCGTTGGTCACGTACGATGGTGTCAACACCGGCCGCTACCGGTGAGTGATTGGCAGTACACAACTCAATAGCGGAAAAACATGGGGATGATCGGTTTCGACAGCGGCTGTTGAAGCAGGTGAAGCGTGTCGAGGAAGCGGCAATGATCTCGTTAACCATATGTCGCAACCAATAATCGCCAATTCCAAGCGCGATTCCCACGCCTTCGCCCTCGCTGCCTAATAAGCAGTGAGTGAAGGCCCTAATGGGTGTCAGCCCGGGAGTGTTCCCGACCCGGACCCTGGCATAATCTAGGGAACTAAACCATCGAGCCCGGTCACGGGGTTCGATGGGAAATCAAACAGTGACTGGGCCCGTCGGCGACTTGTTCGCGTGATCGCCGGGGCCGAGAAAATCACAGCGAACTGCACACGGAGAAGCCCTGATTCTGCACCGTTGGACGCGGGTTCGATTCCCGCCATCTCCACTCGCCTCTTCCGGGAGGCAACCCCATGTTGGCAAAGGCCCTGTCGCTTCGAGCGGCGGGGCCTTTGTCTTGCCCGGACTTCATGTGTGCTTCAAGGAGGCGGCCGCTGTGCAGCGCTTCACCGAATTCGACTTCGGTGTCCCGTGGGTGATGAGTCGCTTCCATCAGGACTGGTGCTACGAGGCGGACACGGTCGCCGAACTGGTCGCACGGGGGCTGCCGGAAGAGGATGCCGCAGGAACCCTCGCCGTGCGCCGTGATGCCCTGACGCTCCTCGGCGGCCTCCCGTCCCGGACGCTGGAGACGCTGTGGACGGCCGGATCGCAGTACGGCCCGAGCTTCCTGCGGACCACGGGGGCCGAGTGGACGCGGACGGTCGTCGACGTGTGCGACGCCCGGCTGTCCGCGAGAGCGCAGGCACCGCCGCTCGCCGGAGCCGACACCGAGGACGGCCTCGCCCACCGGGACGCGGTCGTCGCCGAGATCGAGCAGCTGGAGTGCCTGACCGACGAGGTACGCCGGGCCCTCGTCGACTGCGCTCACCTCTGCACTCCGGACCTGGCGTTGCGGGTGCTGCTGAGAGTCCTTGAATACACGCCCGGCGTGTCGCTGTCCGAGGACCAGTACAAGCGGCTGGAGGGCATCGGATCGGCGCTCCACTACGGCGAGTTCGTGGTGCCGGCCGTCGAGTACCTGGTGGCCGACGACTAGAAGTACGGTCGGGCGCCGGGCTGCTGGAGCACGGACCGAGGGAGGTATCGGTGTGAGCGGGGTACGGCGGGTTCTGGTGAGCGCGGCGGACGGTCGGGGACCGCTGCTGACGACGGCGTCCCTCCAGGACGGGCGGCCCGCCGCCGAGACCCTGATCGCCCTCCCGGTCGACGATGCCGCCCTCGGCCTGCCCGGCGACCTGCGGCAGCGCCTGACGGACTGGTCCCGGGCCCGTCCCGCCACCGGGTTCGCCTCCCGCCCCGAGCTGCGCCGGCACGTCGCCCGGGGTCTGGAGCTGGCCCGTGCGGTGGCCGGGCGGCTCGGGCCCGAGTGGGCCGTCCGGTACGAGGACGAACGGCACCGGACGACGAAGTACGTGTGCTGGGGCTGCGACCGCCTCCACTGGACCCCCGACGCCCACGGCACCCCGCCGCACCCGCTCGACCTCCGGGTCGTGGGCGAGTACGGGGCGTACCCGCTGGGCGCCGAGGGCTTCGGAAACTTCGCCCCGGACGACCCCGCCGCCGCACTGCACCTCTCCCATGAACTGGTCGCCGGTCTGAACCAGTGGGCGGCGGACGTCAAGGCGGCCATGGACACCTGGCTCCGCGACCGCGACGACGCCCGCCTGACCGACACCTACGACCGTCTCCGCCACGAGGGCGAGCTGCTCACCGCACGCCTCGCCGGCGAGCTCGGCCCCGGGCGGAGCGTCACCTTCGACGGGATCTGACTTTTACACGAGCGTCCGCGCCGCCGTACTCGCCCGTTCCGTCATCCTCGGCGCCAGCAGGGTCGACTCTGGTACGGCCGTCCCGGCCAGCTTCTTCATGAGGAGCTCCACCGCCCGCTCGCCCACCTCCGCGGCCGGCAGCGAGACCGAGGTGACCGGGACGCGGACCGAGGCCGCCAGTTCGTCGGGGCAGATCGCGGTGACGGACAGGTCGGCCGGGACGCGCAGGCCGAGGTGCCCGAAGGCGTCGACCAAGGGCTCCAGCAGGGCCTCGTTGTGGACGACCACGCCCGTCAACGCCGGTTGCTCGCGCAGCAGTTGCTCGGCGAGTGCGCGGGCCCCGCCGGGTTCGCAGGGGTGGACGGCCGACGACATCCCGCCGCGGTCGGCGGCGGCCGTGAAACCCTGGACCACGCGCTCGGCGAACGCGGTGCGACGGACGTAGACCTCCGGCGGGGAGCCGATCAGGGCCACCGAGCGGTGGCCCAGGCGCGCCAGGTGTTCCACGCACGCCTCGCCCGCCGCCCTGAAGTCGAGGTCGACGCAGGTCAGGCCCTCCGAGGAGGCGGGGAAGCCGATCAGCACGGACGGCAGGTCCAGTGACCGCAGCAACGGCAGCCGGGGATCGTCCAGTTGGACGTCCATCACGATCAGCGCGTCGACCAGTGCCGTGTCCGCGACCCGGCTCAGTCCGTCCTCGCCCTCCTCCTGGGTCAGCAGCAGCACGTCGTGGTCGTACCGCCGGGCCGTCGTCACCACCGACACCGCGAACTGCATCACCGTCGGGACGTGGATCCCGGACCGCAGCGGCACGACCAGTGCCAGGACGTTGGACCGTCTGCCGGCCAGGGCGCGGGCACCCGCGTGCGGGCGGTAGCCCAGCTCGCGGATGGCCGCCTCGACCCGCTGCCGGGTCTCCTCGGAGATCGGGCGCTTCCCGCTGAGGACGTAGGAGACGGTGCTGGGGGAGACCCCGGCCCGCCGCGCCACATCGGTGATCTTCGCCATCAGCCCAGCTCCAGGGAGAGGAACCCGGTCCCGGCCCGCGCCCGCGCCTCGCGTCCACCCGCGGCGAGACCCCAGGGCGCCGACGGGTCGGTGCAGGACGCCCGCAGCGTGTCCCCCTCGCGTACGACGGTGAAGGCGACCTCGCCGACCCGCACCGTGACCTGCTCGCCCCGCGCGAGACCGTACGCCCGCAGGGTCACCCCGTCGGCGTGGTCGTAGTCGGGCCGGTCGTCCACCGCGCCGACCGGGACCACGGCACCCGGCCTGACCAGCAGCGGCACGCTGAGGAAGTCGTGCTTCTCGCGCACCCAGCGCGGCCCGGTCACCGTCTCGCCGGTCACGAAGTGGGTCCAGGTGCCCTCGGGGACGTAGTAGGAGACCTCGCCCTCGTCGTTGAACACCGGGGCCACCAGCAGGTCGGGGCCGAGCATGTACTGCCGCTCCAGATGCGCGCACCCGGGGTCGTCCGGGAACTCCAGGACCATCGCGCGCATCACCGGCACGCCCTCGGTGTGGGCGGTGCGCGCGGCCTCGTAGAGATACGGCATGAGCGACAGCTTGAGGCGCGTGAAGTGCCGCAGCACGTCGACGGACTCCTCGTCGAACAGCCACGGCACCCGGTAGGACGAGCTGCCGTGCAGGCGGCTGTGGGAGGACAGCATGCCGAAGGCCAGCCAGCGCTTGAACAGGGCGGGTGTCGGGGTGCCCTCGAAGCCGCCGATGTCGTGGCTCCAGAAGCCGAAGCCGGACAGGCCGAGGGAGAGGCCGCCGCGCAGGGACTCGGCCATCGACTCGTAGGTCGCCTCGCAGTCGCCGCCCCAGTGCACCGGGAACTTCTGGCTGCCCGCGGTCGCCGAGCGGGCGAACACCACCGCCTCCTGCTCGCCGCGGTGTTTGCGCAGCACGTCGAAGACGGTCTGGTTGTAGAGGTAGGTGTAGTAGTTGTGCATCCGCTCCGGGTCGGAGCCGTCGGACCACTCCACGTCCAGCGGCACCCGCTCACCGAAGTCGGTCTTGAAGCAGTCCACGCCCTGCGCGAGGAGCGCCTCCAGTTTGGCCGCGTACCAGTCGCGGGCGGCCGGACTGGTGAAGTCGACCAGGGCCATGCCCGGTTGCCACAGGTCCCACTGCCAGACGCTGCCGTCGGGGCGCTTGAGGAGGTGGCCGAGGGTCTTGCCCTCCGCGAACAGGGGCGATCTCTGGGCGATGTACGGGTTGATCCACGCGGAGACCCTGAGGCCCCGCGCGTGCAGCCGCGCGAGCATGCCCTCCGGGTCGGGGAAGACCCGCGGGTCCCACTGGAAGTCGCACCAGTTGAACTCGCGCATCCAGAAGCAGTCGAAGTGGAAGACAGAGAGAGGGAGTTCGCGCTCCCGCATGCCGTCGATGAAGGACGTCACGGTCTCCTCGTCGTACGACGTCGTGAAGGACGTCGACAGCCACAGCCCGAACGACCAGGCGGGCGGGAGGGCCGGGCGGCCGGTGAGGGCCGTGTACTTGCGGATGATCTCCTTGGGGGAGGGGCCGTGGATGACGTAGTACGTCAACTCCTGGGTCTCCGCGCTGAACTGGACGCGTGAGACGGCCTCCGAGCCGACCTCGAAGGAGACCTTGCCCGGGTGGTCGACGAAGACGCCGTAGCCCGCGTCCGTCAGGTAGAACGGGACGTTCTTGTAGGCCTGTTCGGTGGCGGTGCCGCCGTCGGCGTTCCAGATGTCGACGACCTGGCCGTTCTTGACCAGCGGTCCGAAGCGTTCGCCCAGGCCGTACACGGAGGTGCCGACTGTGAGACCGAGCTGCTCCCGCAGGTAGTGCGCGCCGGTCGCGTCCCGCATGATGCCCATGTTCTTGGTGCCGCTGCTGGTGAGGACCCGGCCGTCGGCGAGGAAGTCGACCTGCCAGGGGCCCGAGCGGGCGAACCGGACCGACAGGGAGCCGGAGGTGAGGGTCGCGTACTCCTCGTCGGACCCGGCGTGGGGGGTGAACTCCTCTTTGGTGAGGTCGAATTCGGGGCTGTCCGGCTGCTCGCCCTCGAAGTGGGTGAAGGTGATGCCGATGACGTCGGGTATGGGGGCGTGGGCGCTGATGGTCACGACCGGTCCCTTCAGCAGGTCGCCGCGGTGGCGGATGGGCTGGGACGGCGCGTGGATGTCGAGCCCGCCGCCCGACGCGACGACCTCGTGGACCACGGCCGGATGGTCCGCGGTGACGCCCTCCCGCAGCAGCCAGTAGCCGTCGGTGAATTTCATGTGGGGGTCCTTATTTGACGGCACCCACGGCGATGCCGCGGGTGAGGGTTCGCTGGAAGACGAGGAAGAAGACGATCGCGGGGAGCACGCCGAGCAGGGCGGCGGCGTTGGTCATCGTGGCGTCCATCAGGCGCTGGCCCTGCAGGACACCGAGGGCCACGGACACCGTCTGGTTGTCGTTGGAGATCAGCATGACCAGGGGGAGCAGGAACTCGTTCCAGGTCCAGATGAAGAAGAAGACCAGCAGCACCCCGAGGGTGGGGCGGCTGACGGGTACGACGATCCGCCACAGGACCTGCCACTTGCCTGCGCCGTCGATCCGGGCCGCTTCGAGGATCTCGCGGGGGAACTCGCCGAGCACCGCGGAGAGCAGATACGTACCGAAGGCCGTCTGGATCACCGTGAACACGATGATCACGCTGAGCCGGGTGTCGTAGAGGCCGGCCTCCTTGCTCAGGTAGTAGACCGGGTAGACCAGCGCCTCCTGCGGCAGCATGTTCGCGAGGACGAAGAAGGCGAGCACCCAGGTGCGGCCCTTGATCCGGCCGATGCCGATCGCGTAGGCGTTGAGGATGGACAGGACGACGGCGAGTACCGCCACCGAGCCGCTGATCAGCACCGAGTTGACGAGCTTCTGCCCGAAGTCGACGCGCTCCCAGAAGTCCTTGATGCCGTCCGTGTAGAGGCCGTCGGGGAGGCTGAGCGGGCCGTGCTGGGCGTACTCCGCGGGGGACTTGAAGGCGTTGACCGTGACGATCAGGAACGGCACGACCATGAACAGGGCCGCGAGGCACAGGGCGATCAGCACCGGGTAGCGGCGCAGGGCGGCAGTCATGACCCGGTCCTCTCCTGGAGCCGCAGACCGATCAGGGAGAGCGCGAGGATGATCACCGTCAGCACGGTGGAGATCGCGGCGCCGTAGCCGACCTGCGTCTTCTCGAAGAACGTGGCGAAGGAGAAGTAGGAGGGGACGTTCGTGGCGCCGCCCGGCCCGCCCTTGGTCAGGACGTACACCGCGCCGAACACCTTCAGTGCGGCGATCGAGCACCAGGTCAGGACGACGTAGATCTCCGGGCGGATCTGCGGCAGCGTGATGTGCCAGAAGCGGCGCCACCAGCCGGCGCCGTCCAGCTCGGCGGCCTCGGCCAGTTGGGGATCGGCGCGTTGCAGGCCCGCCATGAAGATGACCAGCGGGAAGCCGAGTTGGACCCAGACCATCACGCCCATGACGCTGTAGAGGGCGAGGTCGGGATCGCCCAGCCAGTCCTGCTGCCAGGAGCCGAGGCCGATCGCCTTGAGCAGGGCGTTCAGCGAGCCGTTGTCCGGGGCGAGGATCCAGCTCCAGACGATGCCGGCGACCGCGATCGGCAGGACCTGGGGGAGGTAGAAGCAGGCGCGCAGGACGGCGGCGATCCGGCTGCCGAAGTGCTTGCCGACGAAGTCGAACAGGGCGGCGGCGAGGACGAGCCCGACGGCGGTCGGGACCGCCGCCATCGCCACGACCATGAACAGGCTGTGCCTGAAGGACGCCCAGAACTCCGAATCGTCCATCAGCGCGCGGTAGTTGGCGAGCCCCGACCACTCCGGGGAGCCCACGCCCTGCCAGTCGGTGAAGCTCACGTACGTGTTCATCGCGAACGGCAGGACGATGACCGCGAGGAAGGCGAGGGCGCCCGGGAGCAGGAAGAGGGCGTAGGAGTCACGGGGGCGGCGCGGGGGCCGGGCGGCGTCACCCTTGCCGACCGCCCGCGCACCCCGTTCGACGGTCACCGTCATTGCTTCGGCGCGCCCTTGTCGTAGGCCTCCTGCAGATCGCTGAGGTATCCGTCCGGCTTGTCGCTGCCGTTGATCAGCTTCTGGGTTCCGGAGACGAGGACGTCGTAGAAACCGGGGACCGGCCAGTCGGGGTAGAACGCCAGGCCGTCGTCCTTGGAAAGGGTGTTGAAGTCGTCGATCAGGGTCTTCGACCGGGGATCGGTGATGGCGGCGGCGTCGGCCGCGACCGGGACTCCGCCGGAGTTGCCCAGCAGGTTCTGGATCTTCTCCGACATGGTGATGTCGATGAAGTCGTAGGCGAGGTCCTTGTTCTTCGAACTCTGCGGTACGACCCAGAGGTTGCCGCCCGAGCCGAGGGTCAGCTTCGAGCCGGGCCAGCGGAAGGTGCCCCAGTCGAACTTGTTGTCCGTCGTGAAGCGGCCGTACCACCAGCTGCCGGAGAACAGGATCGGTGTCTTGCCCGAGGTGAAGGAGACGCCGGCGGCCTCCTCGTTCTGGCCGCTGGAGGCCTTGCTGAAGTAGCCCTTCTTCACCCAGTCGGCGAAGGTCTCGGCGCCGTACGTCCAGGCCGCGTCATGGAAGTCCGTTCTGCCCTTGTACAGCTGGTAGGCGTTGACCCAGGAGCGGTCGGCCTTCGACAGCGCCAGCTGGTACAGGTACTGCTGGGCGGGGTAGGCGGCGCCGCCGTTGGCGAGCGGGGTGATGCCCTCGGCGACGAACTTGTCCATGGCGGCGGTGAGTTCGCCGAGGGTCTTCGGTTCGGCGATGCCGTACTTCTTGAAGAGGTCCTTGTTGTAGTAGACCATCGTGTACTCGGCGTAGTTGGGGATGCCGTACCACTTGCCGGATCCCATCACGCCGTTGGTGTCGTACTGGCTGGTGGTGCGGACGCTCGGGCTGAGCTTCTTGTCCCAGCCGTGCTTGGCCGCCTCCGCCGTGAGATCGGTGAGCAGGCCCTGCTTGGAGAGCAGGCCCGCGGTCGCGTTGCCCTTGTTGTACTCCATGACATCGGGTGCGTCAGAGGAGTTGAGGACCATCGGGGCGGTCTTCTGCATCTGGTCGAAGCTCTTCTCCTCGAACTTCACCTTCACGCCCGGATGCCGGGCCTCGAACTCCTTGACCGCTTCGTTCCAGGCGATGCCCATCGCGCTGGTCGGGCTCTCGTAGTGCCACAACCTGAGCGTCTTTGCGTCGGAGGACCCGCTGCCGGAGCCTCCGCAGGCGGTCATCAGCAGCGATCCGGTCAGGATCACCGCGGTCGCCACCACACGCCGTCGTGCCGTCAACATCCCGTACCTCCGGGGAGTCGGATGGTGCTTCGGGCCGTACCGCCACGCGGGGTCGTCGATTCGAGTCGATTCGACGACCCCTGTCGAAGCGCTTCGACACAGGAACGTATGTGGCGCCTTCGAAGGCCGTCAATGGGTTGTGCAGGATCAGGCGAAGCGATTCGACGATCCGGCCGAAACGAGTGCGATCATCAGGGCCGCAGCGGCCGCCGTGACCGGAACGCCGTAGCCCGCCACCGGCGACACGTGCTCCACCGTCCAGCCGCCGGCCGCGCTCCCGCAGGCGATCCCGCCGAGCAGGCCGGTCACCGCGAGGGTCAGACCCTCGTTCAGGCGGCCGGGCGGGGTGCGCCGCTGGACCAGGGCCATCCCCGTGACCATCGTCGGGGCGGTCGCCATCCCGGCCACCAGCAGCGTGGCCGCCAGGACGAGCAGGGAGCCGGTGAGGGAGGCGGCCAGCAGGGGCAGCGTCAGCAGGGCGGTCATGGCCGCGACGCACCACACGTACCGGTCCTCGGCAAAACCGTTCCACCGCGTCGCCCCGTACACCAGCCCCGCCGCGCACGAACCGGCCGCCTGGAGCGCCAGCACGACTCCGGCGGCCGAGCGGTGTCCCTGCGCGTCGGCGAACGCGATGGTGACGACCTCCATGGAGCCGAAGACGGCACCGAGAGCGAGGCAGACGGCGAGGAGCGGCGGGATGCCGGGGGCGCGGAAGGGGGCCGGTGAGGGGGAGCGCCCGCGCACCGGCGGTTCCGTCGAACGCTGTGCGGCGAACACCAGCACGCCGGTCACCAGCAGCACCACCCCGGCCAGCGTGCCCGCCTCCGGGAACAGCGCCCCGCACAGCAGGGCCGCGAGCACCGGGCCCGCCATGAAACACGCCTCGTCCACGACCTGCTCGAAGGAGTTCGCCACATGCAGCAACTGCTCGTCGCCGTCGAGGAGATGGGCCCAGCGGGCACGGGACATGCCGCCCAGGTTGGGGGTCGTGGCGGTGGCGGCGTACGACAGGAAGAGCGTCCAGGCCGGCGCCCCGAGGCGGATGCACAGCAGCAGCGCGAGCGAGCCCAGCGCGGCGAGTGCCGTGGCCGGTACGGCGATCCTGGCCTGGCCGTGCCGGTCGACGAGCCGCGCGGTCCACGGGGCGAGGACCGCGGTCGCCGCAAGACCGGTCGCGGTGACGGCGCCGGCGAGGGCGTACGACCCGCGCGTCCCGGCGATCATGACGACCGCGCTGACGCTGAACATCCCCATGGGGAGGCGGGCCAGGAGGTTCCCGACGGTGAAGGCGCGGGCGCCCGGGGTGGCGAGGAGGCGGCGGTAGGGGCCGGGGGTGCGCGGGGGGCGTGGGTTTTTCTGGCCCCGCGGGTTCGTGCGGCCTCGCGGGCCGAAGTCGACGATGACGAGGGCGTCGGCGGTCGTCGTGAACAGCGGTCGGGGCGGTCGGGGCGGTTGTCCGGGCGGTTGCGGCATGCGTTCACCGTCGCGCGGAGCCGATCATGCGGTCCAACACCTTCTCCGCACCGATTCACGCACCTGTGTTGTAAGTTCGCCCGATGTCCGCGCCCCCTCCGGTCTCCGGTCCCGCTCCCCACCACCTCGACCCCCGCCTCCTGCGCGCCTTCCTCACCGTCGCCGACGAACTCCACTTCACGCGTGCCGCGGCCCGTCTCTACGTCGCCCAGCAGGCGCTCAGCCGGGACGTGCGGCGGCTGGAACGGGAGCTGGGCACCGAGCTGTTCGTGCGGACGACCCGCCAGGTGACGCTGACGGCCGACGGCGAGCGGCTGGTGCCGTACGCCCGACGCGCCCTGGACGCCCAGGACGAACTGCTCGCCGCCTTCGGCCAGGCCCGGCCGCTGCTGGTGGACCTGAACTCCCCGGGCCTGGTCACCGGCCGCAGCGTGCTGCACCGGGCCCGCGAACTCGCCCCCGACCAGGAGCTGATGGCCCGTTACGAGAGCGGCCTGACCGGCGCGGCGGGGGAGTTGCTGGCCGGCCGCCTCGACGCGTCCTTCGGCCGGTTCGCCGGCCTGGACCCGGCACTGCGGGCGGGCCTCGACCACCAGCCCGTGCGATACGAGCCCATGGCGGTCGTCCTGCCCGAGGGGCACCGGCTGGCGTCCCTGGAGCGGGTGCCCCTCGCCGCCCTGGAGGGCGAGAGCGTGTACGCGGGGGCGGGAAATCCGCGTACTCCGGAATGGACCGATCTCGCTCGTCGGCTGTTCGAAGGCCGGGGCATCGGGATCGCCCCGCCGGTGCCGCTCGCGGTCGGCGACGAGGAGTTCCGGCGGATCATGGCGAAGACCCGGAACCCGATTCTCGTGGTGGTGGATTTTCCGGACATGCCTGCCGGCGTGCTGCGTCCGCTGGTCGACCCGGTACCTCTGTCGCCCGTGTCCCTGGTGTGGCGCAAGGGTCTGACGCATCCCGCTCTCGACGCCCTGCGGCGGGCCGCAATCGAACTCGGCGTCGAACATGACTGGCTCCGCAGACCCGTTGACGGATGGATTCCGGCCATCGATGAGCGCCTCATGAGTGCCTCATGACCGTCCTCCATTGACAAGCGGCAAACACACAACCTTCGCGTGCGATACATTCGTGACTTGAGCAAGATGTGATAAAAGGGGCGCTTCGGCTGGGCGGGGGCCCGGTTCGACCGTTGTACTGAGGGTCGTACGCGCACCCGGAACGGTCCTGTGGGGGGATGTATGCGCGTGAAGAAGTGGCGGGAAGACGCCCAACCGGAATGGCCCGAGGCTGCATCAAGCACCCAGGCCGTACCGGCGACCGGGGCCGGAACCCAGACGTTTCCGGAAACCGGAGCGACTCGCATCCCGGAGGCCCGGGCCGCCGAGACACGAGCCCCCGAAACCCGAGCCCCGAGCGAGGGGCTTCTGGACGCGGGCGGCGCGGGCGGCGCGGGCGTGGCAGGCGGCACGGGCGGCGCACCGGATTTCCCGGGGGCCCCGAGAGCGGACCGCGCGAGCGGCTTCCCGGAGCCGCCCGGCCGTAAGTCCGTCGTGAGCGGTCCGGTCGGGAGCGGCTCGGTCGTGCGCGACCCGTGGGACGAGTCCGGCAGCACCGAGGAGTCCGGCGGCACCGCCGGGCAGACCCACGACCCGGACGAGGTGACCGTCCAGCTCGACGGGGGAAGCGGCGACCACCGCACCGAGGGCAAACCGGGTGACAGTGGGTCCGAGGGCTCCGACGGCCCGGTCTTCGTCGACGAGTCGGGGCGCCGCAGCCGCAGGTTCCGCCGCATCGGCTTCGCCGTGGGCATCGCCTGCGCGGTCTACGCCGTCGTCATCGTCGTCACCCTGCTGTCCGGCAACTCCAACGCGCCCTGGGTGCCGATGACCGGCCCGAAGGACGACACCCCGGCCGGCAAGGTCGACACCAGCCCGGTGCCCGCGGAGTCGGCGCCGCCTTCCGCCCCCGTGGGTGTGCTGCTGCCGGGGATCACCCCGACCGCGCGCGCCGGAGCGACACCGGCTCCCGGGATCAGCGTGCCCGCGCCCGTTGCCACCGTGAGCCCAGGGAAGCCGGGGGTGTCCCCCGCCCCGTCGGCGACCGCGACCCAGCCCGGCGGCAACCCGTCGGCGAGCACCGTCCCGTCGGTGACCCCGACGCAGTCGGTCAACCCGCCGGCCAGCCCCTCCCCGACGCCGCCCGTCACGCCCAGCCCCGAGCCCTCGGTCGTCCCGAGCGAGACCGCGGGCGGCGGCAGCGCCGGGCCCGGGACGGTCGCCGACGGCCCGGCCGAACCCTCACCCATCGCGTCGGAGACCTCGGGCACCGGCACCACCGCTCCCGCCACCCCGCCCGACGTCCCGCCCGCCCCGTCCCCGGAGCACATCCTCTGATGGCATCCCGCACCCGCCGTCCGGGGGCCGCACCAGCAGCCCCCGGCGGTTCCAGGCGCCGCCGCCTGCCCATGCGCCTCCTGCTGCCGCTGCTCGTCCTCCTCGCCCTGATGGCGATGCTGATGCTGCGCGGCTACGTCCACAGCGAGATCCTCGCCGACCACCGCATCCAGGCCGAGGCCGCCACCGACAAGGTGCCGGAGAAGATCCTCGACGGCGGCCCGGTGATCGACACCCGCAGCGGCCGGGCCACCAGCCTGAAGATGCCGGACCGCCGTATCGTCCTGACCTTCGACGACGGCCCCGACCCGACCTGGACCCCCAAGGTCCTCGACGTCCTGAAGAAGCACCACGCGCACGCCGTCTTCTTCGTCACCGGCACCATGACCTCCCGCTATCCGGACCTGGTCCAGCGCATGGTCGACGAGGGCCACGAGGTCGGGCTGCACACCTTCAACCACCCCGACCTGTCCTTCCAGTCGAAGAAGCGCATCGACTGGGAGCTCTCCCAGAACCAGCTCGCGCTCGCCGGTGCGGCCGGCATCCGCACCTCGCTGTTCCGCCCGCCGTACTCCTCCTTCGCCGACGCCATGGACGACAGGTCCTGGCCGGTCACCGAGTACATCGGCTCCCGCGGCTACGTCACCGTCGTCAACAACACCGACAGCGAGGACTGGCAGAAACCCGGTGTCCGGCAGATCCTGCGCAACGCCACCCCGAAGAACGGCAAGGGCGCGATCGTGCTGATGCACGACTCCGGCGGTGACCGCCACCAGACGGTCCAGGCGCTCGACCGGTTCCTGCCCGACATGCAGGGCAGGGGCTACGCGTTCGACAACCTCACCGAGGCCCTCGACGCACCCAGCGCGCTCACCCCGGTCGCCGGACCCGAGCTGTGGAAGGGCAGGGCGTGGGTCTTCCTCGTCCAGGCCTCCGAGCACATCACCGACGTCCTCGTCGCCGGTCTCGCCGTCATCGGCTCCCTGGTCATCGGCCGTTTCGTGCTCATGCTGCTGCTGTCGGGCGTCCACGCCCGCCGGGTGCGCCGCAAGGACTTCCGCTGGGGGGAGCCGGTCACCGAGCCGGTGTCGGTGCTGGTCCCGGCGTACAACGAGGCCAAGTGCATCGAGAACACCGTGCGTTCGCTGATGGCGAGCGAGCAGCCGATCGAGATCATCGTCATCGACGACGGTTCGAGCGACGGCACCGCCCGGATCGTCGAGGCGCTGGGCCTGCCGAACGTCCGGGTCGTCCGCCAGCTCAACGCGGGCAAGCCCGCCGCCCTCAACCGCGGTCTGGCGAACGCCCGTCACGACATCATCGTCATGATGGACGGCGACACGGTCTTCGAACCGTCCACGGTCCGTGAACTGGTGCAGCCCTTCGGGGACCCGCGCGTCGGCGCCGTCGCGGGCAACGCCAAGGTCGGCAACCGGGACTCGCTGATCGGCGCCTGGCAGCACATCGAGTACGTGATGGGCTTCAACCTCGACCGCCGGATGTACGACATCCTGCGCTGCATGCCGACCATTCCGGGCGCGGTGGGGGCGTTCCGGCGCTCGGCCCTGGAACGCGTCGGCGGCATGAGCGAGGACACGCTCGCCGAGGACACCGACATCACCATGGCCATGCACCGGGACGGCTGGCGCGTGGTGTACGCCGAGAAGGCGCGCGCCTGGACCGAAGCCCCGGAATCCGTGCAGCAGTTGTGGTCCCAGCGCTACCGATGGTCCTACGGCACCATGCAGGCGATCTGGAAGCACCGGCGCGCGCTGGTGGAACGCGGACCGTCAGGCCGCTTCGGCCGCGTGGGCCTGCCGCTGGTCTCGCTGTTCATGGTCGTGGCGCCCCTGCTGGCTCCCCTGATCGACGTGTTCCTCCTCTACGGCGTCGTGTTCGGCCCGACCGAGAAGACGATCGTGGCCTGGCTGGGCGTCCTCGCGATCCAAGTGGTCTGCGCCGCCTACGCGTTCCGGCTTGACCGCGAACGCATGACCCACCTGATCTCGCTGCCGCTGCAGCAGATCCTCTACCGCCAGCTCATGTACGTCGTGCTGCTCCAGTCCTGGATCACGGCGCTCACCGGAGGCCGCCTGCGCTGGCAGAAGCTGCGCCGCACGGGGGTCGTCGAGGCGCCGGGCGGACCGGTGCCGCGGCAGCGGGCGGGCAGTGAGAGCGACGAACGGAGGCCGGTCGGATGACGCAGGACTACGCGGCGGGTCGGCAGGACGCCTCCGTACCGGAACAGCGTGCGGGTGAGCCCACCGTGCCCAAGGCGCCCGGCCGGGACCGCTACCTGGACCTTCTCCGCTCCCTCGCCCTGGTCCGGGTGGTCCTCTACCACCTGTTCGGCTGGGCGTGGCTGACCGTGCTGTTCCCCTCGATGGGCGTGATGTTCGCGCTGGCGGGCTCGCTGATGGCCCGCTCGCTCAGCCGGCCCGCGCTGAGCGTGATCAGGGGCCGGCTCCGCCGACTCCTGCCGCCGCTGTGGGCGTTCGGCGCGGTGGTGCTGCCGTTGATGTTCGCGGGCGGCTGGAATCTCTCGAAGGACCCCGACCACAGCGGGACATGGGGCCTGCTGGAGATGGTCAACTACGTCATCCCGATCGGCGCTCCGCCGTACCCCTGGGAGGTCGGCTTCCCGTCGGACCTGCTGGAGAGCACGTGGGCGGACCAGGCGGTGGGCCCGCTGTGGTACCTCCGCGCGTACCTCTGGTTCGTACTGGCGTCCCCGCTGCTGCTGTGGGCGTTCCGCAGGGTGCCGTGGGCGACCCTGCTCGCCCCGCTGGCCCTGACGACCGTGGTGGGTACGGGACTCGTGACCATCCCCGGCGAACTCGGCAACGCGGTCACCGACTTCGCGGTCTACGGCAGCTGCTGGGTCCTCGGTATCGCACATCACGAGGGGGTGCTCGCGAAGGTCCCGCGCTATCTCGCCGTCTCCGGCTCGGTCATGGTGATGGCCTTCGCCCTGTGGTGGGCCTCCGGCCATCTGGGCCCCGACGGCTGGGACCTGAACGACATCCCGCTCGCCCAGGCGGCCTGGTCCTTCGGGTTCGTCGTCATCCTCCTCCAGTACTCCCCCTCCTGGCAGGAGCTCCCCGGCCGCCTGGCCCGCTGGGACAAACTGGTGACCCTCTCCAACAACCGGGCCGTCACGATCTACCTCTGGCACAACCTGCTGATCATGGCCACGGTCCCGATCATCGACCTCGCCTACCGCCTGCCCTTCATGCAGAGCGACCGCGCGGTCGCCGCGCTCGACGCGACGGACATGCTGTGGATGTTCGTCCTGGTCTGGCCGTTGATCGGGCTCGCGATCCTGGCGTTCGGCTGGATCGAGGACCTGGCGGCGAAGAGGCGACCTCGCTTGTGGCCGAACGGTTCGCGCCGGGGTCGGGTCCGGCGTGGGGCGAGCGCGGCACACGGATCCTGACGGCTCCGGGCTCCGCGTCCCGTGCGGGAAGCGGAGCCCGGCCGAGTCATCCGATGGAGAGCCGAAGCGGCCAGTACGTGTTCGGGTTGATGACCTGCGTGCCCGAGCCCGACAGCACGGTCTTGCTCCCTGCATGGAATTTCACGCCACCGTTGGCCGCGACGGCCCAGATGTCGGGGATGCCGTCACCGTTGGCGTCAGGCGTCCCCATCAGCAGCGGAACGTCGGTGGTGTACCAGCCGGAGGCACCGTACTCGGTGTCGGTCTTGCCCGAGGAGTTCGCGGCGGAGGCCAGGGAGTTGAGGTCGGTACCTCCTCCGCTCGCGGCGATCCCCTTGCGGAGAAGGAGCCGCCCGGACGAGTCGGTGCGGTAGACCATGTCGGCGACGCCGTCTCCGCTGACATCCATGACGGTCACCAGATCACGGTTTGTCCAACCACCGGCCAGCAGGACTGCCTGGTCGACTGTCGCTCCGTGGTATCCGGTGAAGGCCCACAACGAGTCGCCGGCCGTGGCGAAGAAGTCGGTACGGCCGTCGCCCGTGATGTCCCCGGCGGCCATGATCTGGGTCAGTGTCGAAGGACTCGGGGCGCCCGACGGCAGAAGGATCTCCTGCCGTCTGTCGATGTTCACCGCACCGTAGCCGTCGCTCGGATAGACCCAGAGCTTGCCGCCCACCCGGACGACTAGGTCCTGGAGGCCGTCCCCGCCGTAGATGTCACCGTTATGGGTGATCAGGGCGCCTTTGAAGTGGCCCTTCGGGGCGGCGACGTAGGGCGGCAGACTGTCGTTGCCGTTGGGATCCTTGTCGGGGTTCGGCCAATAGGCGCCGGGCATCGAGTAGTTCAGATCACCCGAGCCCTTGTCCGGGTCGGTTGTCGTCGCCTCGGAGGGGTACAGCGCGAGGTTGCCCTCGTCGGTGACGACCATCATGTCGGGGAACTGGTCACCGGTGAAGTCGCCGGGCTTGTCTGCCTGATCGCGCGGGGTGATGTAGAAGAAGTACTTGGTGGGCTCGGAGACGTTGCCGACAGCGTCGACGGTCCGGACGTAGAGCACGTTGGGTCCGGCGGCGGGGGGCTTGGCGTCGCCGATGGCGGCGTGGACGCTGGTAGCCGTGCCGTTGACGCGGGGAACGACGCCGCTGTAGCTGGGCGAGTTGTAGCCGTACTCGTATCGCACGACATCCTTGTCCAGGGCGCGCAGGTCGAAGGCGCCGGCAGTACCGAACTTCTTGTCGGACCACTTGCTGTCCTCACCACCGCTGCCGAAGCCGTTCTGGCTGCCGTCCGCGTTGGGGAAGTCGGTGGACGTCACCACGGGTGGGCGCGGCGCGGCGGTGTCGAGGACGAAGCGGCAGGGCGTCTTCGGGTACCAGCCCGAGGTGCTGCCCGCGTCGTCGAAGATCTGCACTCGCCAGGAGTATGTGGCGCCGTTCTTGAGCTTGCTGGTGGCGAATCCGTCGGTGGTGCTCAATGCCGTGCCGAGGTTTCCGCCTAGCTGGATCCTGCCGGTCGACTTCAGCAGATCGCCGGTCTCATTCCACTTCCCCATCTCCCACAGGTCGAAGTCGAAGTAGTCGAGGTTCTTGTCCTTGTCCGTGGCCTTGGCGGTGAAGGCCAGATCGCCGGAGCCCATGCGGACATAGGGCTTCGTGGTGGTGCACTTGCCGTCCGGGCCGAGGTCCAGGGAGTCGGTGACGATCGATGGTTTGCGGTTGTAGACGAGTTCGAGCACAGGTGGGTGCTCGGGGCCGTCGGCCACGAACTTCTTCCACGCGTACTGGGAGTCCTCATCCCGTGCCCGCATCCCGAAGGTGATCGAGTCCGCCCCCTTGTCGGCTCGCTTCTGCGCGCCCTTTCGCACATCGAATTTTTCGAAGGCATCGCGGCAGCCGGACTTGTAACCGTGCGCGAAGCTCTTGGTGCTCAGCTTGTTGCCGTCATGGAGTTCGGGAGCGTTGTCCCAGTTCGTGTGCGCGTTGATCTCACTCGTCAGGTGCACGCTCATGGAGCGGGCCTGGCAGGACCAGGAATACGTCTCCAGCAGGTACAGCGTGGCTGTTGTGATCTTCGTGCCCTTGAGGTCCTTGCCAAAGGTCATGTTGAAGAACGACCGTGACGTACCCCACGTGTCGGACTCGAAGCCGACCCGCGCTTCGTGCGTCCCGCCCTTGTTGAAACCCTTGCCGTTGTAGAACGTGGCCTTGGGGTGGCGGTCGTAGGCGGTGGTCCAGTTTTGCATCTGCTTCTTCACCGAGGGGTCGATGAAGACCGGGTAGACCGTGGCTGGATCGTCGAGGAAGTCCTGATCCGGCCTGAGAGTCCACTGGCCCGGGGACAGAGCGGCTTTCACCAGATCACCGCGCGAGTCGGGTGAAGGGCCGTCCAGGGCCGACAGGCTCAGCGACGCGCCGGAACCAGACTGGGATGGCGCCGGGGTCGGCTCGGCCGGCGCAGAGGGCAGGGGAGACTCCGAAACAGAGGGTCCGGGACCGTCGCTTGCGGAGGGGAGAACCTCGACGTCGGTGTCCTTCTGCTCGTCGGACTCGACTTCTTCCTCTGTCGGGCTTGCAGTGTCCGAGGGCGCGTTGGTCGGTGAGTCGGTCGGGTCCGGCGATTCAGCCTCGGTCGGTTGGGCCGTGGCACCCACCTGTCCGTCGGTGACGGCGGGGGATCCGCTGCTGTCCCACATCAACGGGGTAGGGGAGACAGCGACCTCATCGTTGGAGAGGTTCACCGCGCTGAGCATCCCTGACAACGGATCCAAGCGGAAGGATAGATTGTTGGAGTGCAGGCCGTATGTCATCTGCTGAACGTGCGGATCGGACGCGGCCTGCCGGTTCTTCACCACGAGGGTCTGGCCGAATCCGTCGTCGTCCGCCGTCAGCACCAGGTCGCCGCCCGGGAAGATCTCCGGGTACAGGATGCGATTGCCGTCGACGATCGGCGTCGGTATGGGGCCCGGCCAGGTGAGCTGGATCGTGTGCTCCCCGTTGTTGCCGACGTGGAGCGTGGCCAACGGCGTCCCGGCGTCAGCGGTGGCGGATTTGACCAGGGAGACGCGGTGCGTGGTCGAACGGGAAGAGCGCTCTTCGCTGCGCTCCTCCGACCCGGCGGAGAACACCATCCGCGTGTTGGTGGCTTTTGGCTCCCAACCTTGCGCAGTGCGCCGCAGGTTCGGGTCGATCCTCTTCCACTCGCCGTCCACCTTGGCCCGGATCGGGGAGGAGTACAGCTGCTTCGCCATCTGGCCGTCGGGGCGGGCCCACGTGGTGGAGCGTGCGGTGCGAGCCGCGGTCACCTCGACGGACTTCCCCGTCCTCGCAGCCCGGGTGAGCGCGACGGATTCTGTGACCGTCGGAGTGCCTCGGCCGCGGGCACTGTCGTTGCGCGCGTCGTCGGACAGCCGGAAGCCGGCGTAGACGATGCCGGTCGTGGTGACCGCGGCGGCGAGCAGTGCCGCTCCGGCCCGACGGCCGGGCAGGCGGCGCCGGTTGTGCGTCATCGGGCGGGTTCCCCTTCCCCCTCGTGTGGCCAGCCGATGATGACCTATGGGGGAACTGTCGTCACCCTGTGGAGATCTTCGGCACTGCCTCCGGTGAGCGGGCGCGCTGTGCCGGAGAACGTGTCGAGCGATCCCAGGCGCTCGCTCGTAAATCATGCTGAGGTGGGACAAATTGGCCGCATGAGTAAGCCTTATGTCGCAATCCTCTTGAATTTCCCCAATGGTCGATAAAGGGGAAGTCAATCCCGCGTAAAGCGAAATCCCGTTTTCAAGTGTATTCGCAGCGTAATGATGCATTACACACGGTGACGATCATCACGTCAGTCCGTCGCATCTGGTGTTTTTTCACAGAGTGATCACAGAATCTGTGTTCTCTGCTAAGTCGTCACGCGTGGTCCTTCACCGGTCCCGCTTCAAGTGGTCCGGGGGGACCTGGTCGTGTTCGATCGACTTTCGCATGCTCGCAAGCGCCGCATGGCACGCACTGCTGTTCCGGTCACGGCAGCGGCACTGCTGATCGGACTGCTGCCCGCACAGGCCATTGCGCTTCCCCCGGATCCGGCGAAGGCGGAGATCGGGCGGGAGACGCTCACCCTGGAGGAGCTTGAGAAGGAAGAGCCGATCCCAGGCGAAGAGTTCAGCCTGGACCGCTCGACGTTGCGTGCCAAGGTGCCCAAGGACCGGCTTGAAGCACCCGCCAGCACTGTCACGCCACCCGCCGGATCGGCGCAGGTCGACTTCAATTCGCCCACTACGTCGGCCTCGGCCCGAAGCTCAGCACAAGCAGCGCAGCAAGTGGGCATGAAACCTGCCGGTACTTTGCCGGTGAGCGTCGGTCAGGCAGTCGGTCAGTCTGCACCGACAGGCATATGGCAGGTCATGGTTCCGCGGCGCGATACCGCATTGGGCCAGGGCGCCGACGGTGCCGTCATCGTCGTGGAAGCCCCCGCCGGCGGAGCGGTCCCAGTCTCTGTGAAGCTCGACTACACCAAGTTCGAGAACCTCTACGGCGCCGACTGGGCATCCCGCCTCCGCTTCGTACAGTTCCCGGACTGCTATCTGGACACGCCGGACGACGAAGCGTGCCAGGCGTACGAGGAACTGGAGACCACGAACGACACCGCGTCGGCATCGCTCACGGCCACGGTCGACCCCGCAGCCGACGGCACGGTGACACCTGCCTTGGCAAGGTCCGTGAAGCCTTCGAACTCCGGTGTCATCCAAGCGGCTTACCGAAAGGCGACACCGATCGCCACCGCGGGCAGTGGCACGGCGGTGATCGGCGCTGTCGATTCCGGAACAGGCGGTGGTGGCACCTTCAAGGCGACACCGCTTTCCTCGGACGGCAAGTGGACGGCTGGTGGGTCATCGGGCGCGTTCAGCTGGTCCTACCCCCTCACCGTGCCGGACCCGCCGGCAGGACCGACTCCGACGATCTCTTTCGAATACAGCTCACAGAGCGTGGACGGTCGTACGTCCGTAGCCTCTCCCCAGGCCTCCTGGATCGGCGAAGGCTGGTCATACGACCCCGGCTACATCGAACGCCGCTACCGCGCCTGCCAGGACGACCGCAAGACCCTCAAGGCCGGAACTCCCAACAACACGGCCAAGAAGGACAAGACCTCCGACCTGTGCTGGGTTTCGTACAACGCGGTGATGTCACTGGGCGGCAAGACCACTGAGCTGGTCCGGGACGCGGCATCCGGCAGCAACCCCGACAAGGACACCGAGGTCTACCGTCCGCAACAGGACGACGGCACCCGGGTCGAACACCGTGTGGGTGGCACGAACGACGACAACAACGGCGAGTACTGGGTCGTCAGCACCACCGACGGCACCCAGTACTACTACGGCCAGAACACGGTCGGCGGAGGCCACGCGACCACCGACTCCGTCTCCACCGTCCCTGTCTTCGGCAACCACGAGGGCGAGCCGTGCCACGCCACGGCCTTCGCCGACTCCCGCTGCGGCGCCGGCAAGCAGCAGGCTTGGCGCTGGGGCCTGGACAAGGTCGTCGACGTCAACGGCAACACGATGATCGTCAACTGGAAGCAGGAGTCCAACTACTACGCCGTTCGCGAGAAGTTCAAGTCTCCCGAGCAGTACGACCGTTACGCCTACCCGGCGTCCATCGAGTACGGCATGCGACCTGACGGCCTGACCAAGCCGTCGGCGACCGTGGACTTCGGCGTCAAGCAGCGCTGCCTCAAGTCGGTCTCGGTCTGCACCGAAGCCAACTTCGCCAAAACCGACGACCCGGGCGCCTATCGTCCTTGGTGGGACACCCCCGGCAACCTCAACTGCAAGTCCACGTCAAAGATGTGCCAAGCGTTTCCGTCTTTCTGGACGCAGATGCGCCTGGACACGGTCACGACGAAGGCGGCTCGCGCGGGCCAGGCGGTCATGGGTCCGGTCGACAAGTACACGCTTCGCCAGTCCTTCCCCGAGGCCTGGTACGACACAGCCCCCGGCCTGTGGCTCAACTCCATCACCCGCACCGGCTACGCGCCCGGAGACACGACTGGCACCGTGCAGTCCGACTACGGCGTGAGTTTCGCGCCGTACACGGTCGGTTCCTCCTCGCCCCTGCAGGGCCGGCTCCGGGACCGCCAACTGCCGAACCTGGTGCTGAAGAATAAGAGCGACCAGCGTCCCGGCTTCACCCGCCCTCGCATCGGAACCGTCTCCACGGAGAACGGTGGGGACATCCAGGTCGAGTACACGGGCGGCTGCGCCACTGAGCCCACGGAGGACAAGGGAAGGAGCAACGGCACCTGCTTCCCGGTGCGCTGGTCTCCCGATGGCGACGAAAAGACTCCTGCCAAGGCTTGGTTCAACAAGTACGTCGTCGAGAAGGTGACCGAGACGGACAAGGTCACCTCCCGAGGAAAGCCGGTCACCACGGAGTACGAATACTCCGGATCGGCCTGGGCCAAGAACGACGACGAGTTCACCCGCCCCGCTCTGCGCACCTACAGCGACTGGCGCGGCTACCGGCAGGTGAAGGTCACCAAGGGCGAGACGGTCGTCTCCGAGGTCGGAGAGGCGCCGTCCCAGTCCCTCTCCGTGACCCGCTATCTCCAGGGCGTCGGCGGTGCGGTGAAGGACTCCACCGGTGCCTACACGCTCGCCGCGGACGACGCACCGCAGTACGCCGGCATGACCGCGGAGACCATCACCTATCGCGACTCCAACGGCGAGGTTCTCAACCGCAGCCTCAACTTCCCGTGGTCTCAGCAGACAGCCTCCCGAGCCCGCGAGAACGAGGACGGCACCACCGCGGACCCGCTGCTCGCTCACCGCACCGGTGTCAAACGAACCGACGACATTCAGACCCTGGACTCGGGGTGGCGCGCTGTGCGCACACTCACCACCGTCGATGACACTTATGGACTGCCCGAGCAGATCGAGACGGCTGTCGTCGAGCCCAATGGCACCGCCGAGACCCTCTCCGACCAGACGTGCACCAAGACGTCGTACCTCCACAACACCACGGCCTGGCTGATCGGGCTGCCGAAGGAGCAACGCAGCACGGGCACTTCGTGTGCGGCACACGACACCGCGGACCCGGCCACCAAACTCAAGTCGGCCGTGCGGTTCTCCTACGACGGCCTCTCCTACGGCGCGACCCCGACCAGGGGCATGGCCACCTCGAAGGCCGAGATCGACGGTGCCGGTACGGCGTACTCCTTTGTCGTCACGACCACGTACGACCCACTGGGCAGGGTCCGTACCGTCACGTCGCCCGGCAAGGGCACGACGGAGACCAAGTACACCCCGGCTGACGAGGGTGGTCCGGTCACCGAAGTGAGGTCCTACGACGCCAAGAACTACGAGACCATCACGACCTACGACCCGGGGCGTGGCCTCCCTCTCACGGTGACCGACCCCAACGGCCGTGTCACCCGCACCGAGTACGACGCTCTCGGCCGCCTGGTGAAGGGCTGGTCCCCGTCCCGCTCAGGCGCGGGACAGCCGCCGAACGTGCAGATCGCCTACCAGGCGGCCATCGCAACGAGCGAGGTGAACCGTCCGGCGGCAGTGACCGTCAAGACTCTGAAGGACGACGGTTCCTACGCCGCGAACATCACCCTGTACGACGGTCTGGGGCGCGAGGTCCAGCAGCAGGCGGAGGCGCATGGCCCCGGCCGCATCATCGTGGACACCAAGTACGACGACCACGGCCTCGTGCAGGAGAAGACGGGGGGCTATCTGGCGAAGGGCGAACCCGAGGCGGTTCTGTTCGCCCCCAAGTCGAACTGGTTGTTCCCCTCCTGGACCGAATACCGCTACGACGGCCTGGAACGGGAAGTACGGTCGCAGGTCTACCAGGGCGACCAGTACAAGTACGCGACCTACACGTCGTACGGCCTCTCCTCCACGTTCGTGGATCCGGCGGGCTCGACCCTGCCGAAGACCTGGACCGCCTACGACGCCCTCGGCCGCCCCACCATGCTGAAGCACTACACCCAGGGCAGCTCCGACGCGGGCCGCCTGACCACCTACGAGTACGACGCGAGGGGCAACCGCTCCAAAGTCACCGACCCGGCGGGCAACGCCTGGACGTACACCTACGACGCCCGAGGCAGGGTGACATCCGCGACCGACCCGGACACCGGCACCACGGACACCTGGTACGACGTGGCCGACCGCCCCGACCATGTGCGGAGTGAGCTCGGTCTGCACACCTACACCGAGTACGACATCCTCGGACGCGTCCTGAAGGTGCGGCAGGGCTCCACGACCGCCACTCCGGTCAAGGAGTACACCTACGACGAAGCGCCCGGCGGCATCGGACAGCCGCTCTCCTCCAAGCGGCACACCGACACCGGTGACTACGTCAGCCGCGTCACCGGTTACGACGCCGAGTACAACGTCACCGGCAGCGAGACGGTCATCCCGGCTAACTCGATGACGACGGGACTTTCGGGCACGTACGCGTACACCTACACGTACACACCGACAGGCAAACCGCTGTCCGTCACCCTGCCCGCCGCAGGCGGACTGGCACGGGAGAAGGTCGTCACCCGTTACAACGGCGACGGCCTGCCGGAATCGACCTCCGGCCAGACCTGGTACACCTCCGACGCCACCTACTCGCCTTACGGCGAGGTACTGCGTGCCGTCTCCGGATCCCAGCCCTACCGCGTCTGGACGACGAACTTCGTCAACCCCTTCAACGGCAGCCTCCAACGCACGGTCACGGACCGCGAGACAGCTGGCCCGCATCGCATCGCGGACAACTACTACTCCTACGACGCCTCCGGGACGATCACCTCCAGCGCGCGCCAACTCGGTGACCCGGCGGACAAGGTCTGGGACACCCAGTGCTTCACCTACGACGTGCTGGGCGAACTGGTGCATGCCTGGACGTCCAATGTCGCGCCGGCCGGCGACGGAACGGGCTGCAAGGCTGCGAGCGGTGCGGCCTGGGGCTATCGCACTGACTACGCGACGTCCTCGGGCCCCGTCACCGATGCCCCCGACGAGTCGACGGATGCCGCAACTCCGGACTCGGCACTGAAGTCGACGCTTGCGGCCGCCGCTCCGGACGCCACGACCGTCTCCACGGGTGCCACCGCCTACCGCCAGTCGTTCACCTTCGACTGGCTCGGCAACCGCGCCACCATGACCGAACACGACACGGCGGACGCGACGAAGAACGTCACCCTCACCTACGGCTACGGCAAGACGGTCGATGCGACGCCGACCACTCCGGCGTACCGGACGCAGCCGCACACGATGACGACGGTCAGCTCGAACCCGTCGGGTAGGGGCAGCTCCTACATCTACGACACAACGGGCAACAACACCGTCCGGGCCCTGTCCGGCGCCACCCAGAACCTCGTCTGGTCGCAGGAGAACAAGCTCGACTCGATCACCGCCGGTGGCAACAAGACGACGTACGTCTACGACGCCGCGGGCAACCGCCTTTTGGAGAACTCTGCTTCGGGCTCGACCCTGTACCTGGGCGAGACGGAGCTGACGACGAATGTGACCGGCACCATCACCAAGGCGTCGCGTTCCTACGCCCAGGCCGGCGCACCCACAGTCGTCCGCTCGACGACCAACGGCGCGACGACGGGCCACAAGCTCAGTGTCCTGATCTCCGACAACCTCGGCACGGCGAACACGTCTGTCGACTTGGCCAGTGGTCAGACGGTCAACCGCCGCGATTTCAAGCCCTACGGCGATGTGCGTGGAGCGAAGCCGTCGAACTGGCCCAACAAGCGCAGCTACTTGGGCGTCGGTATTGACGACACGGCCTCCGGCCTGACGCATATCGGGGCGCGCGAGTACGACCAGGCCTCGGGCCGCTTCCTCTCCGCGGACCCGATCTTCGACATCGCGGACCCGCTTCAGATGAACGGGTACGCGTACAGCCACAACAGTCCTGTGTCGCGCAGCGACCCGACCGGTCTGCTCGACCTAGTAAAGGAGGAGTCCGAACACGCGAAGCAGCGCGGGCAGCGGCGCGCCGACATCATCAAAGAAAAGTATACGAAGGCGCATGACACCACAATCGTGATGTACATGGCCTGGTTGCGCCTGCTTCAGCCCAAGGGGGGCGGAAAGGTTACGGTGGACCTTGGCCAGACGATGGGGTATCGGAACCCCGAGAATTACATCCGCAAGGCGGGGAAGAGGGGGAAAGGTGGCTGGGCGGACCTCCTTTATTGGACTGATGACACTGTCTACGTCTGGGATGTGAAGAATTTTGGAGGAAAAGCCGAAATCGACGGTGACGCAGAGGTGAAGAAGTACGTAAAGGCCCTTCAGGAGCAACTCCGAGGGAATGAGAAGACCAATAAAATGAAGGTTAAAATCGGTTTCAATATGTTCCCGCTCAAGGGACCGAATTTGTTCAAGCCGGATGAGTGGGTGGACGCCTTCCCTTCAGTGAAGAGCGAAGGCGTGATCGCATACAGGGCGAAGAAAGTGGATCGCACTCCGCCCAGAAATCCGAACCCTCCAGTTAATGATCCGGTGAACGTGAAGAATCCGTGGTACAAGAAGGTGACAAATAGTGCCTCGGATTGGTGGCATGAGAACGTCGGGAATCATGACTGGTCGAGAGGTCCGTTTGACTTCGGTGAAGGCGGCTCGAATGCACCGCTGATTCCTCCGCTCTCTGGCCCTCTGGTAGCCTATTGACCCTGCGCGTTCCTGGAAGGCGGAATTCAAGCATGAACGTTTCCATTTTTCCTCTAGAGGCTGCGGAGATCGACTCCGGGTTCGAGAATGTAGTGGCAAAATTTCGCGCTTTGGAATCTGATAGTGAATCCGTCGACACTTACTGTGATCTAGGCGAGGAGGGAGCGGCTATCGAAAAGCTACTCCTGAGTGCCGGTGCGGGAGATATCGCTCGTCTCGCCGTTTCCGGCGATAGCGTCCTTGGCGATGACCGTGTCGGTACGGTGTGTACCTTTCTTTCTGTGGCCGAAGTGCGGCGAGTCAGCTCATTCCTTACCGCAGTGAGTGTCGAGAGCGTGATGAGTCAGGCGCCAGAGTTGCTCTCCGAGATCATTAGCGGTGCTATTCCGCAGGGGTATCTGGAAGACCTGGCCGAATATTTCATAGAGATGCGTGAAGTGTTCCGGCGAGCTGATCGCGAAGGTCTGTGTGTGGCGCATATTTACGAAGGATGAAAGAATTCACGCGATGTTCGGGTTTCGATATTCCTGCTATTTGTGTCGGTCGTGAATTTTGTCTTTCGCTGCGTGCGCAGCGAAAGAGGCCCATGCGAACGACGGGAAAGTCAGGCTCGGGCCTTCCTTGCCCTTTGAGTCGCGGACGTGGACCGTCGCGGGGGTCGCGGCTATCTCGACGCAGTTCGAACTGTCGCCGCTGTAGCTGGACTTCTGCCAGTGGAGGATCTGCACCGTACGGCCCTTTCACGTGTCCTGGACGAGGTGGTGGATGAGGTCCCGTGACTGAGTGGTGTCGAGTGCGCAGGTCTCCATATGGTCGAGCACGGCACGGTACTTGCTCAACCAGGCCTCCGTGTCGAGGAAGCCGCAGCCGCCGTGGTGCGTGTCCAGTTGGACCGTGGCGAGCTGGGGGACTGCGCCCTCGACGTAGTCGAAGGACTGACCTGTACTCGGGAAGAACTTCGCGCCGAAGGGGATCACCCGGACTGTGACATGGGCCAGTTCGCTCATGTCCAGCAGATGCTCGAGTTGGCCGCGTGCGACAGCGGGGCCACCGAAGCCCATGCGCAGGGCGCTCTCGTGGATGAATGCCGAGTACGGCGGCGGATCTTCCCTGTGCAGGATGCCCTGCCGCTTGATGCGGTGGGTGAGGCGGTGCTCGATCTCGTACTGCCGCATGGGCGGTACGACTGCCCGGAAGAGGGCTCGGGCATGGTCGGTGGTCTGCAGCAGTGCGGGGATGTGGATCACGAGGGCCACCCGGAACCCCGTTGCGTGGTGCTCCAGTTCGGCCAGGTCGACCAGCGCCGCCGGTAGGTGATCGCGATACGTCTCCCACCAATCGAGGGTCCGTCTCCCCGTCATGTCGGCCAGGGCGTCGATCAGGGCCTCGTCGGAGCAGGCGTAAGCGGACGCCATGGCGCGGACTCGGTCGGCGCTGAGAGCGCTGCGGCCAGTCTCGATCATGCTGATGCGCCCTTGGTTGACGCCGAACAGGGAGGCGGCACCGGTCGTGGTGAAGCCGGCCTGCTCTCGGAGTTTGCGCAGTTCGGCGCCGAGTCGGCGCTGGCGCAGGGTGGGGTTGCTGGTGGGCGGCAAAGCGCGTCCTTCCGGGCGGCGGCACGGCGGTCGTGTAACCCACACGAAGTAACAACGGGTGCATCTCTTCGATTCGGAAGATGTATCTCCCGTGAACCCCTACTGTACTTCTTGTCGCCCGACTCCCCGCCCATAAGCCGGAAGCGCACCCACCCAGGCACTGCCACCGCCCGGCGCGGCCGTTGAGCGAGTCGTCGTGGTCCCCTTCCATCCGCCGGAGGTATCCGATGGTCACCGTAGCCCTGCCCGACACCTGGGTGTACGCCCTTCGCCTGCCCTATGACCCGAGAGCCGCACGAGTCGCACGTACGACCGTGCGGGCCGCGTTGAAAGGCCACGGCATGACCGAAGTCCTCGACGTCGTCGAGCTGTTGACGTCGGAACTCGTCACCAACGCCTACCGGCACGCCAAGGGCCCCGCGTCCCTGCGGCTGACGGCGCTCGGGGAGGGGCGGCTACGGGTCGGGGTGTGGGACGCCCACCCCTATATCCCCGCTCCCTTCGCCGAGCCTCCCGGCGATCGGCTGCAACCCTCCCCGGTGGGGGACGCCGGAGGACGTGGACTGTTCCTCGTGCAGGAGTTCGCCGACTCGTGGGGTGGCTGGTCGCTGGGGGACGGGCTTCTCGACCGGGGTGCCGGGAAGCTGCTGTGGTTCGAGGTGGGCCGGGGTGGCCGGTGCGGCCGGACGCCTTGAGAAGTCCGGCAGCGACTGTCGTACGGGCCCGAGCCCGGCATACTGCCGCTGTGGCCGAGGACGTGGACGGAAGCCGGAGAGCGCCCTCCCGCTGGGATCACGGCGCGGTCCTCGATCCCGAAGACGTGAAGCTGCTGATGCGTGACCTCGTCGACCGGGGTTTGCCCCAGGACGTGATCGGCGTCCGTGCGGCGTGCCGCTACTACTCCGTGATCGAGCTGGAGCTGGTGCAGCAGTTGCAGCAGCCGGGCGCGGGGAACGAGGGGGAATCCGGCCTCGTCGAGCTGCGCGACCGGCTGGAGAGCGTCGTATGGGTGAGTGACGAGGAGTTCGCGGCCCACGGACTCGGCCCTGAGGAGATCGCCGAGCTGCGGCGATGGGCCTTGGACTGGGAGTCCGACCTCGGGCTCCGGCTGGCCGAGGAGTACGACGACCCCGTGGGCGCCGGCGAGTGAAGTGGCCGACCGGGCCTCACACCGCCGCCTCACGGCGCTGAGCTGTTCGTAACACAAAGCCTCCACGACCTCTCATCCCGCCCCCCGCCGGGGTGAGAGCAACGTTCCTTTCCGGTCACCCTGTGCCACAGGCAGGAAACGCGTCGTCCCTACCTTCGGGATCAGCCACTCGAAGCAGGACCGAGCCCCGTCGCACCGTGGAGGCGTCATGACAGCCCCTAGTACAGCCCCCGCACCCCCGAGCAGGGGCGGCCGCTGGATCCAGCAGTGGGATCCCGAGGACGAGACCTTCTGGAAGGAGACCGGCGAGAAGGTCGCCAAGCGGAACCTGCTCTTCTCCGTTCTCTCCGAGCACATCGGGTTCTCGGTCTGGACCATGTGGTCCGTGCTGGTGCTCTTCATGGGCCCGGAGTACGGGCTCACCCCGGCCGACAAGTTCCTGCTCACGTCGATGGTCACGCTCGTCGGTGCCGTCGTCCGCGTCCCCTACACCTTCGCCGTCGCGATCTTCGGCGGGCGGAACTGGACGATCATCTCGGCCAGCCTGCTCCTCGTCCCCACCATCGCCGCGTTCACCGTGATGAAGCCGGGGACCTCGTTCAACACCTTCCTGCTGGTCGGCCTGCTGGCCGGTATCGGTGGCGGCAACTTCGCGTCGTCCATGACGAACATCAACGCGTTCTTCCCCCTGCGTAAGAAGGGGTGGGCCCTCGGGCTCAACGCCGGCGGCGGCAACATCGGCGTCCCGGTCATCCAGCTGATCGCCCTCGCGATCATCGGCGCCAGCGGCGGACCCCGGGTGCTGCTCGGGATCTACATCCCGCTGATCCTCGTCGCCGCCGTCCTCTCCGCGCTCTTCATGGACAACATCGAGAACGTGAAGAACGACACCGGCGCCGCCAAGGACGCCGCGAGGGACGGCCACACCTGGATCATGTCCTTCCTCTACATCGGCACGTTCGGCTCCTTCATCGGCTACAGCTTCGCCTTCGGCCAGGTGCTGACCAACCAGTTCGGCCGGACCCCGCTGGAGGCCGCGTACGTCACCTTCATCGGCCCGCTGCTCGGCTCGCTGATCCGTCCCCTGGGCGGCGCGCTGGCCGACAAGTACGGCGGCGCGAAGATCACGCTGTGGAACTACGTCGGGATGGGCGCCGCGACCGGCGTCCTCATCGCCGCCAGCATGGCGAAGTCGCTCGGACTGTTCACCGTCGCGTTCGTGGTGCTGTTCGTCCTCAGCGGCCTCGGCAACGGCTCGACCTTCAAGATGATCCCCGGCATCTTCCACACGAAGGCCCTGGGCAAGGGGCTCGAAGGCGAAGCGGCCGCCGCCTACGGACGCCGTCTCTCCGGTGCCTCCATGGGCCTGATCGGCGCGGTCGGCGCACTCGGCGGCGTCGGCATCAACCTCGCCTTCCGCCAGTCCTTCCTCTCCTACGGCTCCGGAACCGGCGCGTTCGTCGCCTTCCTCGCCTTCTACGCGGCCTGCTTCCTGGTCACCTGGGCCGTATACCTTCGCCGCTCGGCCACCCAGGGCCAGGCCACGACCGCCTCAGAGGCGAAGCCGCAGCTCAGCTACGCCGAGGTGTGACGTAACACTGACGACATGAAGCGGAACCGAGCCTGTCACGAGCCGTTGACAGGCTCGGTCGGCATGTAGGTCGGACGACAGACTGCGGGACGACAGCCATGTACGACGAACAGCAGCCAGCAGAGCAACACGGCCCCCTCGCGGGGTTCACCGTGGGCGTCACAGCCGCGCGCCGGGCCGACGAACTCGGTGCGCTGCTCCAGCGCCGCGGAGCCGCTGTACTGCACGCGGCCGCCCTGCGGATCGTGCCCCTCTCCGACGACAGCGAACTACTGGCGGCGACGAAGGAACTGATCGATCAGGCGCCCGACGTCGTGATCGCCACGACCGCCATCGGCTTCCGGGGCTGGATCGAGGCCGCCGAGGGGTGGGGGCTCGGTGAGCCGCTCCTCGACCGGCTGGGCGGGGTGGAGCTGCTCGCGCGCGGACCCAAGGTCAAGGGGGCCGTACGGGCCGCAGGGCTGACGGAGGACTGGTCGCCGTCGTCCGAGTCCATGGCCGAGGTGCTCGACCGGCTCCTTGAGGAGGGCGTCGAGGGGCGCCGGGTCGCCATCCAGCTGCACGGTGAACCGCTGCCGGGGTTCGTGGAGGCGCTCAGGGCCGCGGGCGCGGAGGTCGTGGGGGTGCCGGTGTACCGGTGGATGCCGCCGGAGGACCTCGCGCCGCTGGACCGTTTGCTGGACGCGGCCGTCTCGCGCGGGCTTGACGCGCTGACGTTCACGAGCGCGCCCGCCGCGGTGTCCCTGCTGTCGCGGGCCGAGGACCGGAGCCTGCTGCCGGAACTGCTCGCCGCGCTCAACCACGACGTGCTGCCCGCGTGTGTCGGGCCGGTGACCGCGCTGCCCTTGCAGGCGCAGGGAGTGGACACGGTGCAGCCGGAGCGCTTCCGGCTCGGACCGCTCGTGCAGCTGCTGTGCCAGGAACTGCCCGGGCGAGCCCGGTCGCTGCCCGTCGCCGGCCACCGGGTGGAGATCCGGGGGCACGCGGTGCTGGTCGACGGGGCGCTGCGGCCGGTACCGCCCGCGGGGATGTCGTTGCTGCGGTCGCTGTCGCGACGGCCCGGCTGGGTGGTGTCCCGCGCCGAGCTGCTGCGGGCGCTGCCGGGTGCCGGTCGTGACGAACACGCGGTGGAGACGGCCATGGCCCGCCTCCGTACGGCCCTCGGGGCGCCGAAGCTGATCCAGACGGTGGTGAAACGGGGGTACCGGCTGGCGCTGGACCCGGCGGCGGACGCGAAGTACTCCGACGTGTGAGGGGTTCGCCCCCGCCGCCCCTACCCGTCCCGTCCTCCGGGGGCTCCGCCCCCGGACCCCCGCTCCTCAAACGCCGGAGGGGCTGGATCCAGGTACCGCTCCCGGTCCGGGGGGTTCCGGCGGCGGGAGCGGGGAGGCACTGTTAGAGGGAGCCCCGAAGCGGCACCCCTAGGCGGTGACAGGCACATGGCACTGGGTACGGCCACGGTCGCGTACGAGCTGCGCTTCGACGCCGGACGGATCTGTCTCGACCTCCTCGCGACCACCCATCCCGAGGAACGCCTCGACTCGACGCAGGTGCTGTGCGCCTGGATCGTCGGTGCGGGGCTGGTGCCGGACGGGACCGGCCTGACGCACGCGGACCCCTCCTGGCTCGTCGGCTTCCGCGAACTGCGCGGCTGGATCGGACAGTTGGTGCGCGAGGGTCCCGGGCACGGCTACGACCTCGCGCTCGCCCACGTCAACGACGCCGCTCGCGCCGCACCCCCGGCCCCGCGGGCGGTGTCCGGTGCGGACGGCGCCCTGGTGCGGGAGTTGGACGGTCCGCCCGATTGCGCGGCACTGCTCGGGGCCGTCGCCAGGGACGCCGTGGAACTGCTCACCGACCCGGTCGCGCGGCTGGGGATCAGAGAGTGCGAAGGGGACAACTGCACCATCGTGTACCTGGATACATCACGGGGGCGCAGGAGGCGCTGGTGCTCCAGTGAGGTGTGCGGAAACCGCGAAAGAGTGGCCCGGCACCGGAGGCGCGCGGCCGTCCTCCGCGCCTGACTGGTCGTTATGTCCCTTCTGTGGAGGGCCTGTCGACGTGATTTCGATTACATGTCGTTTACTCGCTCAACCTCACGGGCCGTAGTCGTGATCTTGCCGATGTGGCGGAAATGTAAAGATCGCGCGGCGGGAATGTGCGCGCATGTCCTGTCTCGTCACGTCACTCAGAAGAAAACTGTCGTAGCACTTTGAACACCCGGCACCCCCCTTCCGTACCTGTTGGTGAGCGACCGACTGGGGGAACCCCCGGACATCGGAGGTGGGCGTGCGCAAGGATTCTGTCGTGGCCAATGAACGTGGATCGAGGGCCCGACATCGCATGTCCCAGCCCTCGGAACCTGATGAGGAGCTGATGCGTGCCCTGTACAGGGAGCATGCCGGACCTCTCCTTGCGTATGTCCTCCGGTTGGTTGCGGGAGACCGCCAGAGAGCCGAGGACGTGGTGCAGGAGACGCTCATCCGTGCCTGGAAGAACGCCGGACAGCTCAATCGAGCGACCGGATCGGTACGCCCCTGGCTGGTGACGGTCGCCCGGCGCATCGTCATCGACGGACACCGCAGCCGGCAGGCCCGGCCGCAGGAGGTCGACCCGTCACCGCTGGAGGTCATCCCCGCGGAGGACGAGATCGACAAGGCGCTGTGGTTGATGACGCTGTCGGACGCGCTCGACGACCTGACCCCGGCCCACCGGGAGGTGCTCGTCGAGACGTACTTCAAGGGGCGTACCGTCAACGAGGCGGCCGAGACCCTGGGCATACCCAGCGGCACCGTCCGCTCGCGGGTGTTCTACGCCCTGCGGTCGATGAAGCTCGCACTGGAGGAGCGGGGGGTGACGGCGTGATGAGTGTGTACGGGGGTAACCAGGGGTTCGGTACAGGTGGTTCGGGTATGTCAGGTTCCATGATGGGATCTCCGGTGCCGAACGAGCACGAGACCGTCGGCGCCTACGCCCTCGGGATCCTCGACGACGCCGAGGCGACCGCCTTCGAGGCCCACCTCGCGACCTGCGAATGGTGCGCTCAGCAGCTCGACGAGCTCGCCGGCATGGAGCCGATGCTCGCCGCCCTCGCGGACCTGCCGGGCTCCGGCACACCCGCGATCGGGGAGTCGCTCTCCGCGAAGCCCAGCCCACGCATCGTGAACAAGCTCGTGGACGAGGTCGCGGAGCGCCGTGCGCACAAGCGGCGCCGCAGCTTCTACATGGTCGCGGCCGCGGCCGCCCTGATCATCGGCGGTCCGTTCGTCGCGATGGCGGCGAGCGGCGGCGACTCGGGCACCCAGCCCAAGCAGGGCCAGGTCCTCGCGAGTACCGCGAAGGAACTCTTCGAGTCCATGACCGACAAGGTCTCCGGCACCGACCCCTCGACCGGGGTCAGCGCGACCGTCGCCATGCAGCAGAAGGACTGGGGCACCTCGCTCGGTCTGGAGCTGAAGGGCGTCAAGGGACCGCTCAAGTGCTCCCTCATCGCGGTCGCCGACAACGGCGAACGCTGGACTGCGTCCACCTGGTCCGTCGGCAAGTGGGGCTACGGCCTCACGGACGGCAAGACCCCGGAGTCCAAGAAGCCGCTCTACATCGGCGGGGCCGTCGCCCCGGCACAGGGCGACATCGACCACTTCGAGGTCGTCGACTCCAACGGCAAGAAGCTGGTCGAGGTCGACGCGTAACTTCCCGCCCGGGCCCCCCTTCGCGTACGGTTGACGGCTGCCCAGCACGTCAGAAGGGGGCCCGGTGGCCGCTCAGGCTCAACCGACCGCGGTCGACTCGGTTTCCGACTCAGTTCGGGACCGCGAGATCAGCGTGGAACAGGAACATCTGGACCGGGTGTACCGGCGCCTCGAGGAGAAGATCCACGAGGCGGAGTTCCTGATGAACGACGCGGCCAAGCGCGGCCAGGTGGGCACACCCGGCGCGCTCGCGGAGCGGGACGCCCAGGTCTTCCGGGCCGGCGTCCACCTCAACCGCCTCAACAACGAGTTCGAGGACTTCCTCTTCGGCCGGATCGACCTGCTCCTCGGCAGGGACGGCAAGAAGGGCCCGGACGGCGCCTACACCGCCGTGGAACCCGCCGAAGGCGCGGTCCGGGAGGACAACACCGCGGACATCGCGGAGACCCTGCACATCGGCCGGATCGGCGTCCTGGACTCCGAGTACGCCCCGCTGGTCATCGACTGGCGGGCCCCCGCCGCAGCGCCCTTCTACAGGTCCACTCCGGTGGATCCCGGGCGTGTCGTACGGCGCCGCGTCATCCGGTCCAAGGGCCGCAGGGTGCTCGGTGTCGAGGACGACCTCATGCGCCCCGAGCTCAAGGCCCTCCTCGACGGCCAGGAGCTGCCCGTCATCGGCGACGGTGCCCTGATGGCCGCGCTCGGACAGGCCCGCAGCCACACCATGCGGGACATCGTCGCCTCCATCCAGGCCGAGCAGGACATGGTCATCCGGGCCCCCGCGGCCTCGGTGACGTACGTCGAGGGCGGCCCCGGCACGGGCAAGACCGCCGTGGCCCTGCACCGGGCCGCGTACCTGCTCTACCAGGACCGCCGTCGCTACGCGGGCGGCATCCTCATCGTCTCGCCCACACCCCTGCTCGTCGCGTACACCGAGGGCGTCCTGCCGTCCCTCGGCGAGGAGGGCCAGGTCGCCATCCGGGCGATCGGCTCCCTGGTCGACGGCGTCGAGGCCACCGTGTACGACTCCCCGGCCGTGGCCCGCGCCAAGGGGTCGTACCGGATGCTGAAGGTCCTGCGGAAGGCCGCGCGGGGGGCACTGGAGGCAGGCACCCACGGCAGGGGGAGCGGTCCGGGGCAGCGGGCCTTCGGCGAGCCCGGCGCGCCCGGCCAGCTCGCCTTCGGCGAGGAGGACACGCCCGAGGCCGCCCCCGCGGGAACTCCCTCCCGCCTCCGCGTCGTCGCCTTCGGGCGCCGGCTCGAACTGGAGGCGGACGAGCTGGAACGTATCCGCCAGTCCGCCCTCAGCGGCACCGCGCCCGTCAACCTGTTGCGGCCCCGGGCCCGCAAGCTGCTCCTGGACGCCCTGTGGGCGCGGTCCGGGTCGGGTAGCCGGCACACCGACCCGGAGCTGGCCGCCGAACTGCGGTCGTCGTTCGACGAGGACATCACCTCGGAGGACAGCTTCATCGCGTTCCTCGACGCCTGGTGGCCGGAGCTCACCCCGAAGTCCGTCCTCGACGCCATGGCCGACGAGCGGCGCCTGGGTCGCTGGGCCCGCCGGATCCTCAACCCCGGCGAGATCCGCAGGGTCGCCCGCTCCCTGAGACGCGACGGCCTCTCCGTGCACGACATCGCCATGCTCGACGAGCTCCAGGCGATCCTCGGCGTCCCGGCCCGCCCGCGCAGGAGGCGGGACCTGGATCCGCTCGACCAGCTCACGGGCCTGGAGGAGCTGATGCCGGTCCGCGAGGAGACGCAGCGCGAGCGGGCCGAGCGGCTCGCCCAGGAACGGGTCGAGTACGCCCACGTCATCGTCGACGAGGCACAGGACCTCACGCCGATGCAGTGGCGCATGGTCGGCCGCCGCGGCCGGCACGCCACCTGGACGGTCGTGGGAGACCCGGCCCAGTCCTCCTGGTCCGACCCCGACGAGGCCGCCGAGGCCCGCGACGAGGCCCTCGGCACCCGCCCTCGCCGCCGATTCCAGCTCACCGTCAACTACCGCAACCCCTCCGAGATCGCCGACCTCGCGGCCAAGGTCCTCGTGCTGGCCATGCCCGGCGCGATCTCCCCCTCGGCCGTACGGTCCACCGGCGTCCAGCCGCGCTTCACGGTCGTACGCAAGACGCTGGGCGAGACCGTCCGCGAGGAGGCGGCCCGGCTCCTCGACCTCGTCGACGGCACCGTCGGCGTCGTCGTCGCCATGAACCGGCGCGAGGAGGCGGCCCGCTGGCTCACCGGGCTCGGCGACCGCGTGGTCGCGCTCGGCAGCCTGGAGGCCAAGGGCCTGGAGTACGACGCGTCGATCGTCGTCTCCCCGGCCGAGATCGCCGACGAGTCACCGGCCGGGCTGCGCGTGCTGTACGTCGCGCTCACCCGGGCCACTCAGCAGCTGACGGTGGTGTCCGCGGACCGCGACCAGCCAAACGCGGAAGGGGTGCCGGATCTGCTGAGAGATTGAACTCTCGGCACGGGAATGGTCTTTCGGGATCCGTTTGTTAGCCTGGGTGTGACACCGGCCCGATCCAAGCCCCCGGGCCCAACCTTCGTCGCCACGAGCGACCACTTGCCGCGAGGCGAGCATGGCGGGTCGGTGTCACTGACCTGGTGAGAGGCTCACGTCCGACGGGACGTGAGCCTCTTCGCATGAGCGCCCCCGTGAACACAAAGTCCGCAATCCGGTGCGGCTAACCCCTACTCGTCAGTAGGTGCGACCATCGGACGGCATCAGCGTCACAGGTGAAAGCAGAGGAAGTCGGCCATGGCAACGGCGCCCAGCGTCTCCTACTCGATTACGGTCCGGCTGGAGGTGCCCGCGAGCGGCACCGCGGTCTCCCAGATCACCACGGCCGTAGAGTCCCACGGAGGCTCGGTGACCGGCCTCGACGTGACCGCGTCCGGCCACGAGAAGCTCCGCATCGACGTCACCATCGCCGCGTCCTCCACCGCGCACGCCGACGAGATCGTCCAGCAGCTGCGCGGCATCGAGGGCGTCACGCTCGGCAAGGTGTCCGACCGTACGTTCCTCATGCACCTCGGCGGCAAGATCGAGATGGCGTCGAAGCACCCCATCCGCAACCGTGACGACCTCTCGATGATCTACACGCCGGGTGTCGCCCGCGTCTGCATGGCCATCGCCGAGAACCCCGAGGACGCCCGCCGCCTCACCATCAAGCGCAACTCCGTTGCGGTCGTGACGGACGGCTCGGCCGTGCTGGGCCTGGGCAACATCGGCCCGATGGCCGCCCTCCCGGTCATGGAGGGCAAGGCGGCCCTCTTCAAGCGGTTCGCCGGCATCGACGCCTGGCCGATCTGCCTGGACACCCAGGACACCGACGCGATCGTCGAGATCGTCAAGGCGATCGCCCCCGGGTTCGCCGGCATCAACCTCGAGGACATCTCCGCTCCGCGCTGCTTCGAGATCGAGGCCCGGCTGCGCGAGGCCCTCGACATCCCCGTCTTCCACGACGACCAGCACGGCACCGCGATCGTCTGCCTCGCCGCCCTGACGAACGCACTGCGCGTCACCGGCAAGGCGATCGAGAACATCCGGGTCGTCATGTCCGGCGCCGGCGCGGCCGGTACCGCCATCCTCAAGCTGCTCATCGCCGCTGGCGTCAAGAACGCCGTCGTCGCCGACATCCACGGCGTCGTGCACGCAGGCCGCGAGGACCTCGTCGACGCCGCTCCGGGCTCGGCGCTGCGCTGGATCGCCGACAACACCAACCCCGAGAACCTCACCGGAACGTTGAAGGAGGCCGTGCGCGGCGCCGACGTCTTCATCGGCGTCTCGGCCCCGAACGTCCTCGACGGCGCCGACGTGGCCGCCATGGCCGAGGGTGCGATTGTGTTCGCGCTCGCGAATCCCGACCCCGAGGTCGACCCGACGATCGCCCGTGAGACGGCGGCCGTCGTGGCCACCGGCCGCTCCGACTTCCCCAACCAGATCAACAACGTGCTGGTCTTCCCGGGTGTCTTCCGCGGTCTGCTGGACGCTCAGTCCCGCACCGTCAACACGGAGATGATGCTCGCGGCAGCGAAGGCGCTCGCGGACGTCGTGACCGAGGACGAGCTGAACCCGAACTACATCATCCCGAGCGTGTTCAACGACAAGGTCGCGGGCGCGGTCGCGGGCGCGGTGCGGGACGCGGCGAAGGCCGCGGGGGCGACGGCATAGGGCCGCGTCTACAGTGGGCGTCGGCTGTGAGGATCGCCACGGTGGCCCTCCGGCCCGGCGCGTCGCGAAACGGGGCGCTTCACGCCACCCTCTATGGTGGCGCCACGCCCAGGCCCCAGTTCGTGTGACCCCCTAGGGTGTTCTCACGAGTCCTGCGGGTGCCGGATTGGCTTTCCCGCAGCAGGTAGGGGCAGGATGCGTCACTGGGCGCGAGCGCATCGGCTTCGCTGTGCCACGTGTGCGGCCCCGCCGCCGCGAGGCACACCCCAACGGCAAGAAGAACACGGGAGTAACAACATGAACCGCAGTGAGCTGGTGGCCGCGCTGGCCGACCGCGCCGAGGTGACCCGCAAGGACGCCGACGCCGTTCTGGCCGCGTTCGCCGAGACCGTCGGCGAGATCGTCGCCAAGGGTGACGAGAAGGTCACCATCCCCGGCTTCCTGACCTTCGAGCGCACCCACCGTGCCGCCCGTACCGCGCGCAACCCGCAGACCGGTGACCCGATCCAGATCCCGGCCGGCTACAGCGTCAAGGTTTCGGCGGGCTCCAAGCTCAAGGAAGCCGCCAAGGGCAAGTAAGCGCTCCGCTACGAGCGCCGGGTGACTGCGGGCCGTCCTTCGGCTGTCGGACGCCCGTGGCCGGCCGCGCTCATGCGGCCCCGCGCCCCTTCGGGGCGCTCAGCACAACGCCGATGGGGCGGTCACCCGGACTCGGGTGACCGCCCCATCGACGTGTGTACGACCGCGCCGTCACCCGAGTGTTCGGGGCCGGAGCCACGGGGTGCGGTCATGCGGATGGGGCGGCCACCCGGCGTGGGGGCCGCCCCATTTGCGCAGGGTCGCCTACGGCTATCCGAGTGCCTTGCCCGGCAGTTCCACCTTCGCGCCGAGTTCCACGAGCTTCTCCATGAAGTTCTCGTAGCCGCGGTTGATGAGGTCGATGCCGTGGACGCGGGAGGTGCCCTGGGCGGCGAGGGCCGCGATGAGGTACGAGAAGCCGCCGCGCAGGTCGGGGATGACCAGGTCGGCGCCCTGGAGGCGGGTCGGGCCCGAGACGACCGCCGAATGGAGGAAGTTGCGCTGGCCGAAGCGGCAGTCCGAGCTGCCCAGGCACTCGCGGTACAGCTGGATGTGAGCACCCATCTGGTTCAGCGCGGAGGTGAATCCGAGGCGGGACTCGTACACCGTCTCGTGGACGATCGACAGGCCCGTGGCCTGCGTCAGGGCGACCACCAGCGGCTGCTGCCAGTCCGTCTGGAAGCCCGGGTGCACGTCGGTTTCGAGCGCGATGGACTTCAACTGGCTGCCGGGGTGCCAGAAGCGGATGCCCTGGTCGTCGATCTCGAAGGCGCCACCCACCTTCCGGTAGGTGTTCAGGAACGTCATCATCGAGCGCTGCTGGGCGCCGCGGACGTAGATGTTCCCCTCGGTTGCCAGCGCCGCGGACGCCCAGGAGGCCGCCTCCAGGCGGTCCGGCAGGGCCGCGTGGTTGTAACCGCCGAGCTGGTCCACACCGGTGACGCGGATGGTCCGGTCGGTGTCCATCGCGATGATGGCGCCCATTTTCTGCAGGACGCAGATCAGGTCCTCGATCTCCGGCTCCACGGCCGCGTTCGAGAGCTCGGTGACGCCCTCGGCGAGGACGGCGGTGAGCAGTACCTGCTCGGTCGCGCCCACCGACGGGTACGGCAGCCGGATCTTCGTGCCGCGCAGCCGCCGGGGCGCCTCCAGGAACTGACCGTCCGCGCGCTTCTCGATCGTCGCGCCGAACTGCCGCAGCACCTCGAAGTGGAAGTCGATGGGCCGGCCGCCGATGTCGCAGCCGCCGAGGCCGGGGATGAACGCGTGCCCGAGGCGGTGCAGCAGCGGACCGCACAGGAGGATCGGGATGCGGCTCGACCCCGCGTGGGCATCGATGTCGGCGACGTTGGCGCTCTCGACATGGGTCGGGTCCATCACCAGCTCGCCCGGTTCCTCACCCGGACGGACCGTCACCCCGTGCAGTTGCAGCAGCCCTCGTACGACTCGCACGTCTCGGATGTCCGGAACGTTGCGCAGTCGACTCGGTCCGCTGCCCAGCAGGGCGGCGACCATGGCCTTCGGTACGAGGTTCTTCGCACCGCGGACACGGATCTCACCCTCCAGCGGGGTTCCGCCGTGGACAAGCAGTACGTCGTCTGAGCCGATGACGGTCATGTATCTCGCGTTCCGATGAGTCGGGCAGGGACCAGAAGGGAAAGGGTAATCGCCGCCTACCCCCCTTCTGTAAGCCCAAGTGCCACCCAGCCACGTCATAGCTCTGTCACAACACGGGCCGTTCCCTGTCGGGCACATGGGGTCACGGGCGCGTGTCGCACGCCCGGGGCGCACGGTTGCGCTCTGAGCTGCAACCTCGGCGGTGAACGCATTGCCTCCACACTTCGCGGGAAGATGCGGGATCATGTCTGGCATGACCGAGGTGTCCTCGCTCACAGGGCGGTTGCTCGTGGCAACGCCCGCCCTGGCGGACCCGAACTTCGACCGCGCGGTGGTGCTTCTTCTCGACCACGACGAGAAGGGCTCGCTCGGCGTGGTCCTCAACCGCCCCACCCCGGTGGACGTCGGCGACATCCTGGAGGGCTGGGCGGACCTCGCAGGCGAACCCGGTGTCGTCTTCCAGGGCGGCCCGGTCTCCCTGGACTCGGCCCTGGGGGTCGCCGTCATACCCGGCGGCGGGGCCGTCGACGGGACTCCGCTGGGCTGGCGCAGAGTGCACGGCGCGATCGGGCTGGTCGACCTGGAGGCCCCGCCCGAGCTGCTCGCCTCGGCCCTCGGCAGCCTGCGCATCTTCGCCGGTTACTCCGGCTGGGGCCCCGGCCAGCTGCAGGACGAGCTGGTGGACGGGGCCTGGTATGTCGTCGAGTCGGAACCCGGCGACGTCTCCTCGCCGTCCCCGGAGAGACTCTGGCGCGAGGTGCTGCGCCGCCAGCGCAACGAGCTCGCGATGGTGGCCACCTACCCGGACGACCCTTCGCTCAACTGATGCATGTGACCTTCAGTACTCTTGGGTTCATGAGCACTCTCGAGCCCGAGCGCGGGACTGGTACGGGGACCCTCGTAGAGCCGACGCCGCAGGTGTCCCACGGTGACGGCGACCACGAGCGCTTCGCCCACTACGTCCAGAAGGACAAGATCATGGCGAGCGCCCTCGACGGGACTCCCGTCGTGGCGCTGTGCGGCAAGGTGTGGGTGCCCGGCCGCGATCCCAAGAAGTACCCCGTGTGCCCCATGTGCAAGGAGATCTACGAGTCCATGGGCTCCGGGGACGACGAGGGCGGCAAGGGCGGCGACAAGTAGTCCGGTCCGTCCTGTGACGCTCTGAGGATTTCGAAGGCCCCCCGGGGCGCGTTTCGGCGCGCTCCGGGGGGCCTTCGTGTGCGCCGGAGCGGGCCGAGGGTCACGAAGTGGTAGAGACCTCTTGTGGGCGTGTTCATGTAACCCATAACCTCCGTTGCGTTGAGCGAAACCGTCATTGCATATGTTGCAACGCATGCCCGGAGGAACGCTCCATGAAGCTCTCCCCCCACCTTCCCGCCCTGCTCCTGGCCGCCCTGGTCGTCACCGCCTGCGCGCCCCAGACCTCCTCCAACTCCTCCTCCGACAAGGACGAGAAGACCGGCACCCTGCGCGTCTGGCTCTTCCAGGAGGTCGGCAACAAGCCGAAGGAGAAGGTCGTCGACTCCGTCGTGTCCGCCTTCGAGAAGGCCCACGACGGCACCAAGGTCGACGTCGAGTACATCCCGGTCGAGACCCGCGCCCAGCGCGTCAAGGCCGCCTTCAACGACCCCTCCTCCGCACCCGACGTCATGGAGTACGGCAACACCGACACCGCCGGCTACGTGAAGGACGGCGGACTCCTCGACGTCACCAAGGAGTTCGCCCACTGGAACGAGGCCAAGGACACCGACCCCACCGCCAGACAGTCGGTCACCGTGGACGGCAAGATCTACGGCTCGCCCTTCTACGTCGGCGTCCGCGCCCTGTACTACCGCACCGACGTCTTCAAGGAACTAGGCCTCGAAGTCCCGAGGACGATGGCCGAGTTGGCCACCACGGCCCGCACGATCCGCGCCGCGAGGCCCGAGTTGTACGGCCTCGTCGTCGGCGGCGCCTACACGTACGGCGCGATGCCCTTCATCTGGGCGGCCGGCGGCGAACTCGCCGACGGCAAGGGCGGGTCGTACGCCTCCGAGATCGACAGCGCGGCCGCGCAGAAGGGCATCAAGGAGTACACCTCGCTCTTCACCGACACCAACTGTCCCGCCGCGAAGTGCGCCGGGATGGGCGGCAACGACACCATCACCGCGTTCGCGGCGGGCAAGGCCGGGATGGCGATCGGGGGCGACTTCAGCCACACGGCCGTGGAGGCCGGGAAGGTCAGGGGTGAGTACGCGGTCGTGCCGCTGCCCGGGATCACCGCGGGGTCGATCGCTCCCGCCTTCGCGGGCGGCAACAACATCGGCGTGCTGAAGAGCACGGCCCACCGGACGCTCGCCGTCGACCTGATGGAACAGCTCACCTCGAAGAAGACGCAGGCGTCGATGTTCGGCGCGATGGGGTTCCTGCCGACGTTCGCGGACGTCCGGCAGCGGGCCGCCTCCGAGCAGCCGTACGTGAAGCCCTTCGCGCAGACCCTCGCCGCCGGGACGAAGTTCGTGCCCGCCTCGCCCGCCTGGTCGCAGATCGACTCCTCGCTGGTGCTGCCGACGATGTTCCAGGAGGTCATCAGCGGCAAGAAGGACGTGGCGGCGGCCTCCCGTGAAGCGGCGAAGAAGATGAACGCCGCGTTCGGCACCGTCGGATGACCTCGGTGACGTCAGTGATCAACCGCACCACCCGGGCACCCTGGCTCTATCTCGCCCCCGCTCTCGTCGTCCTGGGCGGACTGCTCGTCTACCCCGTCTACCAGCTCGGTCTGATCTCCTTCTTCCGGTACACCCAGGCCCAGGTCAGCGGCGGGGAACCGACCGCCTTCGAGGGGTTCGGGAACTACTCCGCGCTCCTCTCCGACCCGCAGTTCTGGCAGGTGCTGCTGGCCACCGTCCTGTTCGCGGCGGCCTGCGTCATGTCGACGCTCGCCGTCGGGTGCGCGCTGGCCGTGCTCCTCACACGGGTACGGGCCGTGCCGCGGCTGGCGTTGATGCTGGCCGCGCTCGGGGCGTGGGCGACACCGGCGGTGACGGGGTCGACGGTCTGGCTGCTCCTCTTCGACCCCGACTTCGGACCGGTGAACCGCGTCCTCGGGCTCGGCGACCACTCGTGGACGTACGGGCGGGTCAGCGCCTTCCTCCTCGTACTCCTCGAAGTCGTCTGGTGCTCCTTCCCGTTCGTGATGGTCACGGTGTACGCCGGGATCCGAGCCGTGCCGGGCGAGGTGCTGGAGGCGGCCGCGCTGGACGGGGCCTCGCAGTGGCGGATCTGGCGGTCGGTGCTCGCGCCGATGCTGAGGCCGATCCTGGCCGTCGTCACCATCCAGTCGGTCATCTGGGACTTCAAGGTCTTCACCCAGATCTACGTCATGACGAACGGCGGCGGCATCGCCGGACAGAACCTCGTCCTGAACGTCTACGCCTACCAACAGGCCTTCGCCTCCTCGCAGTACAGCCTCGGCGCGGCGATCGGCGTCGTGATGCTGCTGATCCTGCTCGCCGTGACACTGGTGTACCTGCGGCTGCTGACCCGCCAGGGGGAGGAACTGTGAGCCTTCCACGCGCGCGGTTGTCCCTACGGCGTCCGTGGCGGCTGGCCGCCGAAGGGTCCGCGTTGCTGATCGCGGTCGTCGTCGCCTTCCCCCTCTACTGGATGGTGCTCAGCGCCTTCAAACCGGCAGGAGAGATCGAGTCCACCGAGCCCCGGCCCTGGACGCTCTCGCCCTCGCTCGATTCCTTCCGGCGGGTGTTCGGGCAGCAGGATTTCGGTCGGTATTTCGTCAACAGCCTTGTCGTGGCGGGCAGTGTCGTGATCGTCTCGGCGCTGATCGCGTTTCTCGCGGCGACCGCCGTGACACGATTCCGCTTCCGCTTCCGGACCACCCTGCTGATCATGTTTCTCGTGGCCCAGATGGTGCCTGTGGAGGCCCTCACCATCCCCTTGTTCTTCCAGATGCGGGACTTCGGTCTGCTGAACACGCTGGGCTCGCTGATCCTGCCCCACATCGCCTTCTCGCTGCCCTTCGCGATCTGGATGCTGAGAGGGTTCGTGAAGGCCGTACCGGAGGCTCTGGAGGAGGCCGCGTACATCGACGGGGCGAGCCGCGCGCGATTCCTGTGGCAGATTCTGTTTCCCCTCGTCCTGCCCGGCCTGGTGGCCACGAGCGTGTTCTCCTTCATCTCGGCCTGGAACGATTTCCTCTTCGCCAAGTCGTTCATCATCAGCGACACCTCGCAGTCCACGCTGCCGATGGCCCTGCTGGTCTTCTTCAAACCGGACGAGCCGGACTGGGGCGGCGTCATGGCCGCCTCGACGGTGATGACGATTCCGGTGCTGGTGTTCTTCGTACTCGTACAGCGACGCCTGGTCTCGGGGCTGGGCGGAGCGGTTAAGGACTGACGTGACTTCACTGATTCCGGCGCCGTCGAGCGTCGACAGCCCCGGTGGGCGGGTGTTCGTCCTCGGCGAGGAGACCGAGATCGAGGCCGGCCGTGGTGCCGGCGAAGTGGCCCGCTGGCTGCGCACGACGGTCGGCGCGGCGACGGGCCTGCCGCTGGAGCCGTACGCCTCCGGCGGGAGCCGCATCCGGCTGCGGATCGCGCCGCCCCTCGCCGACGAGCTCGGCCCCGAGGCGTACCGCCTCACCGTGGACGAGCACGGGGTGGTCATCGACGGGGCGAGCCGGGAGGGCTTGTTCTACGGCGCCCAGACCTTCCGTCAGCTGCTCGGCCCCGCCGCCTTCCGTCGCGCACCCATCACCTCCGAGCGGGCCTGGGAAGTACCCCCGGTCACCATCCGCGACGCACCCCGATTCCGTTGGCGCGGCCTGATGCTCGACGTCTCCCGGCACTTCATGCCCAAGGACGGAGTGCTGCGCTACCTGGATCTGATGGCCGCGCACAAACTCAACGTCTTCCACTTCCACCTGACGGACGACCAGGGCTGGCGGATCGAGATCAAGAGGTACCCCCGGCTCACCGAGGTCGGCTCATGGCGGGCCCGTACCAAATTCGGCCACCGGGCCTCACCGCTGTGGGAGGAGAAGCCGCACGGGGGCTTCTACACCCAGGACGACATCCGGGAGATCGTCGCCTACGCGGCCGAGCGGCATATCACCGTCGTCCCCGAAATCGACGTACCCGGACACTCGCAGGCCGCCATCACCGCGTACCCGGAACTCGGCAACACCGATGTCATCGACACGTCCTCCCTGTCGGTCTGGGACAACTGGGGCATCTCTCTGAACGTACTCGCCCCCACTGACAACACCCTTCGGTTCTACGAGGGCGTGTTCGAGGAACTGCTGGAGCTGTTCCCTTCCGAGTTCATTCACATCGGCGGCGACGAATGCGCCAAGGAGCAGTGGCGGGAGTCGCCCTTCGTCCAGGCCCGTATCGAGGAACTCGGCCTCGCGGACGAGGACGAGTTGCAGTCCTGGTTCATCGGACACTTCGACAAGTGGCTCTCCGCGCGCGGGCGCAGGCTCATCGGCTGGGACGAGATCCTGGAGGGCGGGCTTGCCGAAGGCGCCGCCGTCTCCTCGTGGCGCGGATACGAGGGCGGGATCGCCGCCGCACGCTCCGGCCATGACGTCGTGATGTGCCCCGAGCAGTACGTGTACCTGGACCACCGCCAGGACGCCGGCGCGGACGAGCCGGTGCCGATCGGCTATGTCCGCACCCTGGAGGACGTGTATCGCTTCGAACCCGTTCCGCCGCAGCTGACTTCGGAGGAGGCCGCGCACGTCCTGGGCACGCAGGCCAACCTGTGGACCGAGGTGATGGAGGATCACGCGCGCGTGGACTACCAGGCGTTCCCACGGCTCGCGGCCTTCGCCGAGGTGGCCTGGAGCGCCCTGCCCGCCCCGGCGGAACGGGACCTCGCGGACTTCGAGCGGCGAATGACCGCCCACTACGCGCGACTTGACGCCCTGGGCGTCGGCTACCGGCCGCCCACAGGGCCGTTGCCGTGGCAGCGGCGGCCCGGAGTGCTCGGGCGGCCCATCGACGGGACGCCTCCGAACAGATAAAGGCCCCAGGAGCCACTTAAGGGTGGCGATCGGCATATGTCGGTGATGCCGTACGAAAACGGACCATCTCCCGGACGGGGTGGGCGAATGCCACCGAATGCCTCCTAGCGGACCCCTGTCTTCGGGTGTTGCGAAGATGTGCCAGAGTTGCCACGTCCGCCCTGTCAGCACGTACCGTACGGCAGCAACAGGCAGGGCCAGGTGGGGCAGCGGGAAGGGGCAGCCGGTTTGACCACGCAAGCACCGCAGGCGAAGCAGGCCGTCACGCTGCCCACAACGCTGGACGAGGCGGTGGCGGCCCTCACGGCCATGCCCGCCGCCGTGCCCGTCGCGGGCGGCACCGACCTGATGGCCGCCGTCAACTCCGGGCAGCTCAGGCCCGCCGCGCTGGTCGGCCTCGGCAGGATCAGCGAGATCCGCGGCTGGCAGTACCAGGACGGACACGCCCTGCTCGGCGCGGGCCTCACACACGCGCGTATGGGCCGTCCCGACTTCGCCGCCCTCATCCCGGCGCTCGCGGCAGCCGCCCGCGCCGCGGGCCCGCCGCAGATCCGCAACGCGGGCACCCTGGGCGGCAACATCGCCTCGGCGGCCCCCACGGGCGACGCGCTGCCCGTACTGGCCGCCCTGGAAGCGACCCTGATCATCGCGGGCCCGGACGGGGCCCGCCGGGAGATGCCCGTCTCCCACCTGCTGGCCGGCATGGAGATGCTGCGCGCCGGAGAACTCATCGGCTTCGTCCGCGTGCCGCTGCTGCACGCCCCGCAGGTCTTCCTCAAGGTGACCGGTCGGACCGGCCCGGGCCGCGCGATGGCCTCGGTCGCGCTGGTCCTCGACCCGGCCCGGCGGGGGGTCAGGTGCGCCGTCGGTGCCATAGCGCCGATGCCGCTGCGGCCCCTGGATGCCGAGCAGTGGGTCGCCCGGCTCATCGACTGGGACAACGGCCGCGCGATCGTCCCGGAGGCCCTGGAGGCCTTCGGCGAGTACGTCGCCGCGGCCTGCATCCCCGACCCGGCACCGGCCGGGGACGGCTCCGTACCGCAGCATCCGCCCGCCGTACTGCACCTGCGGCGCACCGTCGCCGCACTGGCCCGACGAGCACTGGGGAGGGCACTGTCGTGACCGACGACCAGCACGGAGAGGGCGCACCCCGGGCCGCGGGCCGCTGGGACCCGCTGCCCCAGGGCGACTACGACGACGGCGCGACCGCCTTCGTGAAACTCCCCGAAGGAGGCATCGACGCCCTCCTGGCCTCCGCCGACAGTCCGCTCGCCGCGCGCGGGCAGGGCTATGTCCCGCCGCAGATAACGGCCGCGCCGGGCGACGGCACCGGAACCGACCCGGCGGGCACGGGCGCGTGGGGCACTCCCGCCGAGGGGGCCGGCTGGCCCGACCCGAACGCGGTGCCGCAGGGCCAGACCGGACAGTTCACGTACAACCCCGCGTCCACCCAGCAGTGGAACGTCGAGGACACCGCGCCCGCGCCCGGCCACGACGTCACCGGCCAGTGGTCGATCCCCGTCGTCGGCGGCGACCTCCCGGACGAATCGGGCGAGTTCACCACGTCGGCCCTGGTCGAGCAGTGGGGCGGCACCCCTCCCGCGACCCTGCCGGGCGGTGCGTCCGCGCCCTGGGCGACACAGCCGGCGCAGCCGTGGGGCGACCCGGCCCAGGGTGGCGCCGGAGCGGCCCCCGGGCACGGTGGCGCCTTCGGCGAGGGGCACACCGGGCACTCCCCTTCCGCCGGTGACGCCTACGCGGTGCCGGCCGCCGACGCGCAGGCCGACACGCACACCGACCTGCATGTGCCGCCCGCCGCGCACACCGAGGACCGCGCGCCCGCCGATACGTCGGAGCAGCCCGCGCCGACCGAGCCGGGCCCGGCGCCCCACGACCCCGCCGAGCCCTACGCGGACAGCCCCTCCGCAGCCGCCTCACGGCCCACTCCAGGCGCCGGTGAGGCTCCGGCCGCCCCCGAGGCCTCCGACGACGCCCAAGGGGCCGTAGAAGCCGCTGACGGCCTTGCCGAGTCCGGCGTGGAGCACGCCCCGTCCGTCGGTGACGACGAACCGGGGCCGGAAGCCGCCGAGGAGCACGCGGCCGACTCCGACTCCGACGCGGTTTCCGCCTCCGCCTCCCGCGAGGACGCGGACGATCCGGCCCCCGCACCCACCGGCGAGGAACACCCCCTCGCCTCCTTCGTCCTGCGCGTCAACGGCGTCGACCGCCCCGTCACCGACGCCTGGATCGGCGAGTCGCTGCTCTACGTACTGCGCGAGCGGCTCGGACTCGCCGGTGCCAAGGACGGCTGCTCCCAGGGCGAGTGCGGGGCGTGCAACGTCCAGGTCGACGGACGGCTCGTCGCCTCCTGCCTGGTGCCCGCCGTGACCGCCGCCGGCAGCGAGGTCCGCACCGTCGAGGGCCTCGCCGCGGACGGCCGCCCCTCGGACGTGCAGCGCGCGCTCGCCAGGTGCGGCGCAGTGCAGTGCGGCTTCTGCGTGCCGGGCATGGCGATGACCGTGCACGACCTGCTGGAGGGCAACCCGGCGCCCACCGAGATGGAGACCCGCACCGCACTGTGCGGCAACCTCTGCCGCTGCTCCGGCTACCGAGGCGTCGTCGACGCCGTCAAGGAGGTCGTCGCCGAGCGCGAGGCCCACGCGACGGGCGACGCTGAGACGGATGGCGACGAGGCACGTATTCCGCACCAGGCGGGCCCCGGGGCCGGAAGCGTCCACGCGTCGGCGTTCGACTCGCCGGGGTTCCCGGGCGCCGCCGGACCGCATGAGCAGGCGTACGGACAGGGACAGGACGGAGGCCAGGCGTGAGCAACGAAGCCGCCACCGCGACCACCGCCGCGGAGGCAGCACCCGCCCCGGAGCCGATTCCGCACGGCCTCGGCGTCTCCCTGCCGGCCGCCGACGCGCGCGCGAAAACCGAGGGCACCTTCCCGTACGCGGCGGACCTGTGGGCCGAGGGCCTGCTGTGGGCCGCCGTCCTGCGCTCCCCGCACGCGCACGCGCGCATCGTGTCCATCGACACGTCCCACGCGCGTGAGATGCCCGGAGTCCGCTCGGTCATCACCCACGAGGACGTCCCCGGCAGCCCGGTGCACGGCCGTGGCAAGGCCGACCGCCCGGTCTTCGCCTCCGAGGTCGTACGCCATCACGGCGAGCCCATCGCGGCCGTCGCCGCCGACCACCCCGACACCGCGCGCATGGCGGCGGCCGCCGTCATCGTCGAGTACGAGGTACTGGAGCCAGTCACCGACCCGGAGCAGGCCTTCGAGGCCGAGCCCCTGCACCCCGACGGCAACCTGGTCCGCCACATCCCGCTGCACCACGGCGACCCGGACGTCGTCGGCGAGATCATCGTCGAGGGCCAGTACCGCATCGGCCGCCAGGACCCCGCCCCCATCGGTGCCGAGGCCGGCCTCGCCGTGCCCCGTCCCGACGGCGGCGTCGAGCTCTACCTCGCCTCCACCGACCCGCACTCCGACCGCGACACCGCCGCCGCCTGCTACGGCCTGGAGCCCGAGCGCGTCAAGGTCGTCGTCACCGGCGTCCCCGGCGCCACCGCCGACCGCGAGGACCAGGGCTTCCAGCTCCCGCTCGGCCTGCTCGCGCTGAAGACGGGTTGCCCGGTGAAGCTCACGGCCACGCGCGAGGAGTCCTTCCTCGGCCATGTGCACCGCCATCCCACCCTGCTGAGATACCGCCACCACGCCGACGCGGACGGCAAGCTGGTGAAGGTCGAGGCGCAGATCCTGCTCGACGGGGGCGCCTACGCGGACACCTCCTCGGAGGCCCTGGCCGCCGCGGTGGGCTTCGCCTGCGGGCCGTACGTCGTCCCGAACGCCTTCATCGAGGGCTGGGCCGTCCGCACCAACAACCCGCCCTCCGGCCATGTCCGCGGCGAGGGCGCGATGCAGGTGTGCGCCGCCTACGAGGCGCAGATGGACAAGCTGGCCAAGAGGCTGGGCGTCGACCCGGCGGAACTGCGCCTGCGCAACGTCCTCGCCACCGGCGACGTCCTCCCGACCGGCCAGACCGTGACCTGCCCGGCCCCGGTCGCCGAACTGCTCCAGGCCGTACGGGACTTCCCGCTCCCCGAGCTCCCCAAGGACACCCCCGAGGACGAGTGGCTGCTGCCCGGCGGTCCCGAGGGCGCGGGCGAACCGGGCGCGGTCCGCCGGGGCGTCGGCTACGGCCTCGGCATGGTCCACATGCTCGGCACGGAAGGCGCGGACGAGGTCTCCACGGCGACCGTACGGGTCCAGGACGGTGTCGCGACGGTGCTGTGCGCGGCCGTCGAGACCGGCCAGGGCTTCACCACGCTGGCCCGCCAGATCGTCCAGGAGACGCTCGGCATCGACGAGGTGCACGTCGCTCCCGTCGACACCGACCAGCCCCCGGCCGGCCCGGGTGCGCGAGGCCGCCACACCTGGGTCTCGGGCGGCGCGGTCGAACGCGCCGCCAAGATGGTCCGCACCCAGCTCCTCCAGCCCCTGGCGCACAAGTTCGGCATGTCCACCGAGCTGCTCCAGATCACCGACGGCAAGATCACCTCGTACGACGGCGTCCTGTCGACGACCGTCACCGAGGCCATGGACGGCAAGGAACTGTGGGCGACCGCCCAGTGCCGCCCGCATCCGACCGAGCCCCTGAACGAGGCGGGCCAGGGCGACGCCTTCGTGGGGATCGCGTTCTGTGCGATCCGCGCGGTCGTCGACGTCGACGTCGAACTGGGCTCGGTCCGCGTCGTCGAGATGGCACTCGCCCAGGACGTCGGCCGGATCCTCAACCCCGCCCAGCTGGAGGCCCGTATCGAAGCGGGCGTCACCCAGGGCGTCGGGATAGCGCTGACGGAGAACCTGCGCACCGCGCGCGGGCTGATCCGCCACCCGGACCTCACGGGGTACGCGCTGCCGACGGCCCTGGACGCGCCGGACATCCGGATCGTCAAGCTCGTCGAGGAGCGGGACGTGATCGCGCCGTTCGGTGCGAAGGCGGCCAGCGCGGTGCCGGTGGTCACGTCCCCTGCTGCCGTCGCCTCCGCCGTGCGCGCGGCCACCGGCCGTCCCGTGAACCGGCTGCCGATCCGTCCGCAGGCCGCGGTGGTGACGGACCGGTGAGGTCTGCCGGTCAGGAGCTCCGCGTGAGGGTGGTTCCGGTGGGCGGCGTCCACTTCGCGTGAACGGCGTCGTCCTGGTCACCGGAGTGATGGCGGCCGGCAAGTCGACGGTCGCGCAGGCACTCGCGGAGCGGCTTCCGCGGGCGGCGCATGTCCGCGGCGACCTGTTCCGGCGGATGATCGTGTCGGGGCGCGAGGAGTACGTACCCGGGGCGTCCGGTGAGGCCGAGACGGGTGAGGCCGAAGCCCAACTGTGCCTGCGATACCGGCTGTCGGCAGCGACAGCGGACGCGTACGCGGAAGCCGGCTTCACGGCGATCGTCCAGGACGTCGTCCTGGGCGAGCACTTGACGGCGTACGTGGCGCTGGTCCGGACGCGCCCCCTGTACGTCGTGGTCCTGGCCCCGGACGCAGAGACGGTGGCCGCCCGGGAGGCGGGCCGGACCAAGTCGGGCTACGACGACGCGGTTTGGACGATCCCCGCGCTGGACGAGGCACTACGGGCGTCGACGCCACGGATCGGCCTGTGGCTGGACACCTCCGAGCTCACCCCGGCGCAGTCGGTGGAGGCGATCCTCGCGGGGCGGGAACGCGCGAGGGTGCTCTGACGTCTCCCTGATACGGGGGGGGGCGTTGTCAGTGGCGGCGCGTAGTGTTTCGAGCAGTGGGGGACAAGCGCCGACCGAACTGGTTCGCCGTGCCGTGCCCTGCCAGGGGACCGTGAGAGACGTGCCCAGGGGACTGTGCAAGGAAACACACGGGGGAGCCATGAGCACGACCGATGCCGCCGTAGCGGCGATCAGACTGACCGAGGACGAACTGCGCCCGTACATCACTCACGTGTCCACACGCCGCTGGCTCAGCGGCCCCGGACTGCCCGGCGACAGCGACCTGTTCACCTTCGAGGAACTGCGCCGCGACGGCCTGCGCACGGTGGCCGACGCGACGGCCGACCCGGCCGGACGGCTCAGCGACGGGCTGCGCGACCAACTGGTGATAGGCGGACTGACGGACCTGCACGGCATGGAAACGGAGTCGGTCCTGCTCGACGGAGCCACGGGCGAGGTCTCGACGACGGCCTTCTTCCACGCCCGCCCCGACCTGATGGACCGCACCCCTCTGGCCCCGTCGCTCCCCACGCTGGTCCGCTTCGCGACGGCGACGGACGAACTGACGGAGGTGCGCGGCCAGTTCGCCGCGTACGCCGGCCGCTTCGGTCCCACCGCGGTGGAGGAGGCGACCCGTCAGCTGCTGACGGTGTTCGAGGAGGGCATGGGCGGCGCGATACCGACGTTCTGGAAGATCGCGGCCCTGATCCGACCGCTGGCCCTGGTGGCGGGCCCCGGCACGGACTCCGGCCTGGCCCTGGACCTGCCGCCGCGCCTGCTGGACCAGGAGTTCGGCCGGAACCGGGTCGCCCGCTTCGAGGACATCGACTTCCCGTCCACGCTCACCCATGCCCCGACCCGCCGTTTCCTGGCGGAGACGGGTCTGCCGGAGGACGGCGTCCTCTTCCACACCGACCCGGACGCCCCGCTCCCGACCCTCGCCGAGCACCAGACCGACCGGCTGGTCGCCCTCCCGCCCCGGGCCGACCACCTGATCGTCCTGGGCCACCTGATCGAGGACAACACCCTGGTGGTCGACGGCGAGACGGGCGCGGTCCTGAACTGGAGCGAGCGGGAAGCGACCCTCCACCCCCTCAACACCGACATCTCCACCCTCGCCTTCACCCTCTGGCTCCTGCACCGAGAGCGACAGATAGACGAGTCGCTCGCCCACGAGCTGACGAACTCCCTGTACGTCCAGGTCGCCAAGACGATGATCCGGGCCCTCTCCACCATCGACCCCACGGGCACGACGACGGACGCCGACTGGCACTACTGGACGGAGCTGTTCCAGGACGAGGCAGGCGGAGTGCTCTGACCGCCGTCACGCCACGGGGCCACCGAGGGGTGGTGCCGCAGCGGCCGGCCCTCCGTGCTGCCGGTCGGCTGGGTGATCATCGCCGTCGGTAGCAGGGCGCCCGTCATCGTCGAGCGCCAGACCCGGGTCCTGTATCTCTTCCTCCGGGGATGGGCCCTCTACCTCCTTGGTCACCATCCGGTTCCCCGGTCACCGAAAAGTGCGTTCTTCCATGTCAGCGCACACTCTCTTACGGTTCCTGAGTAACCACAGGAGACCGCAAGGTCCTCGACTGACGAGCACGGGCCCACGATGCCCGGCCAAGGAGGCGGACGGCATGGCCATCACTCTGGTGAACCCCAGCGGATTGCCCAAGATCGATGTCTACCGGCAGGTGTCGATCGCGACGGGATCGAAGCTGGTCTTCATCGCCGGGCAGGTCGCCTGGGACGCCGAGGGCGTCACGGTCGGCGAAGGCGACCTCGCCGCGCAGGTCGAGCAGTGCTACCTCAACATCGGCACCGCCCTGGCCGAGGCCGGCGGCTCCTTCGACGACGTGGCGAAACTGACCTTCTACGTCGTCGACTGGACTCCCGACAAGATGCCCCCGCTCCTGGAGGGGATCTCCCGGGCGGCCGCGACGCTGGGGATCACCCCGGTCCCACCGGCCACACTGCTGGGTGTCGCGGCACTCGACGTCCCCGACCACCTGGTCGAGATCGAGGCCACCGCGATCCTCGACTGAGACGGACGAACGGAAGGGCGGCACTCCCGAAGAAGTGCCGCCCTTCCGTTCTGCCTGGTCACTCGCCAGAGGCCGTGGCGGGAATCGAACCCGCGTAACTCGCTTTGCAGGCGAGTCCCTGAACCACTCGGGCACACGGCCGGGTCGGTGTGGAGTGGGGTGCTCCTGCCGAGGTCGGTGGAATGAACGTAGGGCGGGGAGGAGGGTGGGTTCAAGGGGGCCGCGGGGGCTGCAACGGGACTGCCATACGGCGTTCATGAACGGGGCCGTGCGGGGGCGGTCGTACGTCCAAGGTCTTAGGGGGAGGCGGTCTCTTGACAGGGGTCAACGTGGGTTGTGGGACTTACTCTGGCGGGCATGGCAGCTCTCGAACCGCGTGACGTCGGTGTCACTGATGACTCTGTGGGCCCGTTCGCCGGTGAGGTCGGGGAGGGGGTGCTGGGGCGGTCCTATCGGGCGCTCAGTATCGGGATCGTCTCCGTCGTGCTGCTGATCGCGTTCGAGGCGACCGCTGTCGGGACCGCGATGCCCGTGGCCGCGCGGGAGTTGGACGGGGTCGCGCTGTACGCGTTCGCGTTCTCCGGGTACTTCACCACCAGCCTGTTCGGGATGGTGTTGTCCGGGCAGTGGTCGGATCGGCGGGGGCCGCTCGGGGCGTTGGGGAGCGGGATCGCCGCGTTCGCCGCCGGGTTGCTGGTGTCCGGGACCGCCACGGCGATGTGGCAGTTCATTCTCGGGCGGGCCGTGCAGGGGCTCGGGGGCGGGCTCGTCATCGTGGCGTTGTACGTCGTGGTGGGGCGGGCGTATCCCGAGCGGCTGCGGCCCGCGATCATGGCCGCGTTCGCCGCGGCGTGGGTCGTGCCGTCGATCGTGGGGCCGCTCGCGGCCGGAGCGGTGACCGAGCATCTCGGGTGGCGGTGGGTGTTCGTGGGGATTCCGGTGCTCGTCGTCTTTCCCCTGGCCCTCGCGCTGCCGCAGATACGGCGGCTGGCGGGAGGGCCGGTCGACGACGCCCACGGGAAGGCCTCCTTCGACCGTCGCCGCATCCGGCTCGCCCTCGCGATCTCCCTCGGCGCGGGGCTCCTCCAGTACGCCGCCCAGGACCTGCGCCCTCTCTCCCTGCTCCCGGGCCTCGCGGGCGCCGCGCTGCTCGTACCGGCCGTGCACGGGCTGCTGCCGCGCGGTACGTACCGGGCGGCGCGGGGGCTGCCCTCCGTCGTGCTGCTGCGCGGGGTCGCCGCGGGGTCGTTCGTCGCCGCCGAGTCCTTCGTGCCGTTGATGCTGGTCACCCAGCGGGGGCTGTCGCCGACGCTGGCCGGGTTCTCGCTCGCGGCGGGCGGCGGTACGTGGGCGCTGGGGTCGTGGGTGCAGTCACGGCCGTGGGTGGAGCCGTACCGGGGGCGGCTGATGACCGTGGGGATGGTGCTGGTCGCCGCCGCGATCGCCGCCGCGCCGAGTGTGCTGATCCACTCCGTGCCGGTCTGGACCGTCGCCGTGGCCTGGGGGTTCGGCTGTTTCGGGATGGGACTGGTGATCGCCTCCACCAGCGTGCTTCTGCTGCATCTCTCCGCCCCCGAGGAAGCCGGCACCAACTCCGCCGCCCTCCAGATCTCCGACGGCCTCTCCAACGCCGTCCTGCTGGCGGCGGGCGGGGCGGCCTTCGCCGCGCTGGGCGGGGGCACGGTGAGCCATACGGCGAGTGAGGCGGCCGGCTCGCAGCATCCGCTGGCCTTCGCCGTGGTGTTCCTGCCGATGGCGGGGGTGGCGTTGGTGGGGGCGTGGGTGACGACGCGGTTGCGAGGCGGTGCCGTGGTATCAAGATGACCCCATGAGCGGTACCGTTTTGGTATGGCTATGAATCTTCGTCTGCGTGAAGACCAGCAGGAGGCGCTCAAGCTGCGCGCCGAGGAGGAGGGGCGCAGCATGCACGCCATAGTGCTCCAGGCGATCGACAGGTATCTGGAGCAGGAGGCCGACCGGGGCACGGTCCGCAAGCTCGGCGCCAAGTATGCGGCGGGCCACGCCGACCTGCTGCGGAGGCTGGGGGAGTAGATGAAGTACCTCACGGTCCAGGAGGTGCTGGACCTGGCGGAGCTGGCTTGCGGGGAGCAGACCCGGGTCGCCGTGCGTGACCTGGGTCTGCTCAGCTCGGCCGCCCACCGTCCCCGGTCGCAGATGTTCGGGGTCGAGGCGTACACGGACCTCTTCGAGAAGGCCGCGGCGCTGCTCCAGTCACTTGCTGTGAACCATCCCCTGGTGGACGGCAACAAGCGCATGGCGTGGATGTGCACGGTCGTCTTCCTCGACTTCAACGGCACCGAGATGCTCGATGTCGACCAGGACGAGGCGTACAAGCTGGTCATCGAAGTGGCGGCCGGCGATCTGGAGGACGTCGGGCTGATCGCCCTGCGTCTGAGGGCGCTGCACGACGCGATGTGACCTCGGTCCCACCCGCCGGTGCCCCGGCCCCGTCCGCGCGTTGACGCGACCGGGCCGCCGGTAAGGTGACCCGGTCGTCATACACAGGCGACGGCACTGCCGACCAACCTGCCAACCTGCCAACCTGCCAACCTGCCGAAGAACCTGTCGACAGACACAGCCCAAGACACAGCCCAAGACGCAGTCGTATACGCACCGAGCCGCTCGACCCCCGACGGAGACCGTGACTACCACCGCCGCCTCCTCCCACCACCTTTCTCCCGCCTTCCCCGGCCGCGCCCCCTGGGGCACGGCCAACAAGCTGCGTGCCTGGCAGCAGGGGGCGATGGAGAGATACGTCCAGGAGCAGCCGCGTGACTTCCTGGCCGTCGCGACCCCCGGTGCGGGCAAGACGACCTTCGCCCTCACCCTCGCCTCCTGGCTGCTGCACCACCATGTCGTGCAGCAGGTGACCGTCGTCGCGCCGACCGAGCATCTGAAGAAGCAGTGGGCCGAGGCGGCCGCGCGGATAGGGATCAAGCTGGATCCCGAGTACAGCGCGGGCCCGATCGGCAAGGACTACCACGGCGTCGCCGTCACCTACGCGGGTGTGGGCGTACGGCCCATGCTGCACCGCAACCGTGTCGAGCAGCGCAAGACGCTCGTCATCCTCGACGAGATCCACCACGCCGGTGACAGCAAGTCGTGGGGCGAGGCCTGCCTCGAAGCCTTCGAGCCGGCCACGCGACGGCTCGCGCTCACCGGTACGCCCTTCCGGTCCGACACCAACCCCATCCCCTTCGTGACGTACGAGGAGGGCAACGACGGGATCCGGCGGTCGGCCGCCGACTACACCTACGGCTACGGCAACGCGCTCGCCGACCACGTCGTGCGGCCCGTCATCTTCCTGTCCTACAGCGGGCAGATGCGGTGGCGGACCAAGGCCGGTGACGAGATCGCCGCCCGGCTCGGCGAACCCATGACCAAGGACGCGATCAGCCAGGCCTGGCGTACGGCCCTGGATCCGCGCGGTGAGTGGATGCCCAGCGTGCTGCGGGCCGCCGACCAGCGGCTCACCGAGGTCAGGAAGGGGATCCCGGACGCCGGGGCCCTCGTCATCGCCTCCGACCAGGAATCGGCCCGGGCCTACGCCAAGCTCATCCGTGAGATCACGGGCTCCAAGGCCACCCTCGTCCTCTCCGACGACACCGGAGCGTCCAAGCGGATCGACGCCTTCAGCGCGAGCAACGACCGGTGGATGGTCGCCGTCCGCATGGTGTCCGAGGGCGTCGACGTCCCGCGGCTCGCGGTCGGGGTGTACGCCACCACCATCTCGACGCCCCTCTTCTTCGCCCAGGCCGTCGGCCGTTTCGTACGGTCCCGGCGGCGCGGCGAGACCGCCTCCGTCTTCCTCCCGACCGTCCCGGACCTCCTCACCTTCGCCAACGAGATGGAGGTCGAGCGCGACCACGCCCTCGACAAGCCGAAGAAGGAGGGCGAGGAGGACCCCTACGCCGAGTCCGAGAAGGAGATGGAGGAGGCGAACAAGGAGGAGGACGAGGACACCGGTGAGCAGGAGCAGTTCGCCTTCGAGGCGCTGGAGTCCGACGCCGTCTTCGACCGCGTCCTCTACGACGGAGCCGAGTTCGGCATGCAGGCGCACCCGGGGAGCGAGGAGGAGCAGGACTACCTCGGCATCCCGGGGCTGCTCGAACCCGACCAGGTGCAGCTCCTCCTCCAGAAGCGGCAGGCGCGGCAGATCGCGCACAGCCGCAAGAAGCCGGACTCGGAGGCCGACCTCCTGGAGATGCCCGCCGAGCGGCGCCCCGTCGTCTCCCACAAGGAGATGATGGAGCTGCGCAAGCAGCTCAACACCATGGTCAGCGCGTACACCCACCAGAGCGGCAAGCCCCACGGAGTGATCCACACCGAGCTGCGCCGGGTGTGCGGCGGCCCGCCGAGCGCCGAGGCCACGGCCGGGCAGCTGCGGCAGCGGATCGCCAAGGTGCAGGAGTGGGCCACGCGGATGCGGTGACGAGGACACCTGTCCCGCGACGGCTGCATCGGGTGTGTCGGATGTGCCGGATGCGGGAGTGTCGGCCGTCCGGGGGGCGCTCACGCGGTTCTGCGCGCCATCGCCGGAGTGGCTCGCGCCCGCACGTATCCGGGCAAACGGAGCGGTCCGTACCGGCTGCTGCCCGGATTCTGGACGGAGGCTTCCGCTGAGCGAACCCGCTTCGCTACTGTCCCGCTACGCACACGCCCCGTGGCAGCGCCGCCGCGGAGCGCAGCCGTGAAGCGACGCGGCCCGGAAACAGACCGGGCCGCCGGCCGATCGGCGGCCTCTGAAGCGCGTCGCCGACGGGACTTGGTGACGCATCCGTCGCGAGGGGGCTGCCGACCTCACCACTTGGAGGAGTGGGCGTCGTGACCGCGGAGACCTCTCAGACGCTTGACCGGGGACTGCGCGTCCTCAAGCTCCTGGCCGATACGGACCACGGGCTCACCGTCACCGAGCTTTCCAACAAACTGGGCGTGAACAGGACCGTTGTGTACCGGTTGCTGGCCACGCTGGAGCAGCACGCACTCGTACGGCGTGATCTGGGCGGGCGTGCCCGCGTGGGACTCGGGGTGCTGCGGCTGGGGCGGCAGGTGCATCCGCTGGTGCGGGAGGCCGCGCTGCCCGCGCTGCGCTCGCTCGCGGAGGACATCGGGGCGACGGCTCACCTCACGTTGGTGGACGGTGCGGAGGCACTGGCCGTGGCCGTCGTGGAGCCCACCTGGACGGACTACCACGTGGCGTACCGGGCGGGGTTCCGGCATCCCCTGGACCGTGGGGCCGCGGGGCGGGCCATTCTCGCGGCCAGGCAGCAGGGCTTCGGCGAGCCGGGGTACATGCTGACCCACGGGGAGCTCGAAGCCGGTGCCAGCGGGGCGGCCGCGCCGCTGCTGGGAGTCACCGGGGTCGAGGGCAGCGTCGGCGTGGTGATGCTGGCCGACGCGGTGCCGGAACGGGTGGGGCCGCGGGTGGTGGACGCGGCACGGGAGGTCGCGGAAGCGCTGCGCTGAGCGCTGCGCTGCGCTGAACCGGGGTGCAGGGCGGGGCGTTGGGTGGCGGCAGCCGACGGAGCCGGGGTCGGCGACGGCCGGTGACCGTACCCCGTCGAGCGGACGGTGGATCGTGTCCGGACGGTACCCGGGTGGTCAACCGCCGGGCGGCGCACACCAGCCGACCTGGCGGCAAGGCGTCCGCCGGTCCTTGGGCGGACAGCGGATCGAGTCCGGCGCACAGACGGCGACCGGACCGTCGGCTACGGCCCCTTCGGCCTCCAAGCTCTCAACGGCACCCGGCACCCGGCACCCGGCACCCGGCACCCGGCACCCGGCCCCGGCACCCGGCCCCGGCTCGACCGGCTCACTCGGCGCGCCCAGTCCGCCCAGTTCACCCACCCCGACCCAACACCGGCCCCACCCCCGCCAGCGTCCTCAACTGCAGCCACAGCACCAACCGCTCGTCGGGATCGTCCAGGTCCACCCCGACGTGTTCCCGTACCTGCTTCAAGCGGTAGCGGCATGTGTTCGGATGCACGGCGAGCAGTTTCGCCGCCCCCGCCATGTCGCAGCCCGCGTCGAACCAGCACACCAGCGTGCGCGCGTAGTCGGTGCCGTGCGCACCGTCGTGGGCCAGCACCCGCTGCCACGCCCCCGTGCTCAACTCCCGCCGCTCGCCGAGCACTTCGGTCAGCCGCAGCAGGGTGACGCGCGGGCGGACCTCCTCGACGGTGGCCACGGGCAGGGACGGCCCCAGCACCCGCAGCACCAGGTCGGCGTCCGCCCGTGACAGCGCCGCCTCCCCGAGACCCGCCACCACCTCGCCCAGTCCCGCCCGCACCGGCACCCTGAGGGCCTGTCCTGCCCGTGCCACGATGTCCTCGGCCAGCCGCTTGTGACGGCCCCCGGCGTACTCCCCGGCGGCCGGCAACAGCGCGTACACCACCCCGTCGACCGGCACACACGCGTGCCGCCCGTAACGGGCCTCGCACTGCAGCCGTACGACGTCCAGCAGCCGCAGCCCGGTCTGCTCGGCGTCCGGAAGGCCGGCCACGTCCAGGACGAACGCGGCCACCCGGACGGGACCCTCGACTCCCAGCCGGTCGGCGGCCGTCACCGCGTCCGCAGTGCCGTCCAGCAGCCGGCGCAGCAGATCGCTGTTCTGGTGCCGGGCCAGCTCCTGTGCCGCCCGTGCCCGCAGCAACAGCAGTGCCGCCGTCGACGCCCCCTGTGCGAGCGTCTCCCGCGCGTCCGCCGCGAGCGTGCCGTCGTCGACGACCCACACCGACCCGAGGGTCTCCCCGCCGGCCCGGACGGCGACCGCGAGGCGGGGCAGGCAGTCGTCCCGGAGCGCGGGCAGCGACAGGGGGCCGTCGGCGGCGAACAGCGCCCGGTAGTCCTCGGAGTTCTCGGGGCTGTCCGGCACCTGGAGGCCCAGGATGCCCTGGCGGCGGTTCTCGTCGACCGGCTGGTGGGGGACCGTGGAGTAGGCGAGGATCCGCCGGCGCGGGTCCTCCACGAGGGTGGCCCCGCCGGTCGCCGTCGCGATGGCGTCGGCGAGCGCGAAGAGGTCGCCGTGGCCGCCCGCGGGGGACACCGGCCGGGCGCCGATCGCCGAGGCCAGCAGCAGATGTGCCCGGTGCCAGGCGGTGTCGGCGGCGACGGACAGCAGCGCCACGCCGTGCGCCGCCGCCTCGGCCGTCGGTCCGTCCGGACCGCGCACCACGATCCCGGTCATCGCGGCCTCGGCGGCCCTCCTCACCAGCGGCCCGGCCGCCGCTGCCGGTACCCCGACCGCCAGCAGCAGCGCGCCCGGCACCCGCGGGAGCGGGGCGTGGGGGTCGTACAGGAGGACCTCGGTGACCGGGTCGGTGAGTCCGGCGGGGGCGGTGTGCAGACGTACGGAGGTGCCGACGACGTCCAGGAGGTCGCCCAGGGTGAAGGTGTCCATGAGCGCCCTCGTGGCTGGTGGTTTGGCGGATCCGCAAAAGAACTTATGCAGATGTTGTACGGCGGCACAACCCGGGATGCCCGACCGGCTCCCAGACTCGGGACATGAGCGAAGTGAGCATCCGTACCGTCCACGACGTCGCCGGCCTCGGTGCCGTCAGCGCGTACTTCGGCGAGGTGTGGCAGACGCCGCGCACGGCCCCGCCCTACCCGGCGGAGGTCCTGTGCAGCCTGGTCCACACGGGCGGGGCGGTGCACGCCGCCCACCGCGGGGAGCGGCTGGCCGGGGCCTCCCTCGCCGTCTTCAGCCCTGGCGGGGACGTGTACTCCCTGGTCGCCGCGGCCGACCAGGGGCTGGGCGTGGCCGTGAAGCAGGCGCAGCGGTCCTGGGCCCTGGAGCAGGGCGCCCGCACCATGCGCTGGACCTTCGACCCGCTCGTCGGCCGCAACGCCCGCTTCAATCTGGCCAAGCTGGGCGCGGTCGGCACCGAGTACGTCGTCGACTTCTACGGCCCCATGTCGGACGGCGTGAACGGCGGCGACGAGAGCGACCGGCTGACGGCGACATGGGACCTGGCGGCGCCGGGACCGTCGTACGACCCGGGGTACGGCCCGGGGGACCGCGAGGGCGCGCCCGTCTCGCACCGCGCACCCGACGGCGGGCCCCTCGCCCGCCGTGACCTCGCCGGCCGGCACGTCTGGTGCCGGGTCCCGGACGACGTCGTCAAGCTGCGGGCCGCAGACCCCGAGCTCGCGCTGCGCTGGCGGCGGGCCGTGCGCGAGGTGTTCACGGAGGCCTTCGCGCAGGGGTTCCGGGCGACCGGGATGTCCCGGGACGGCTGGTACACACTCACCCGAGAAGCTGAGGGAGACGCATGAAACTCGAACGCGTCGAGGTCGTCCATGTGGCGATCCCGCTGGTCAGCCCCTTCCGGACGTCGTTCGGGACGATGACGACGAAGGACACCTTCCTGCTGCACGTCGTCACCGACGGCGCCGAGGGCTGGTCGGAGTTCGCCGGTGACCCCCGGCCGCTGTACTGCCCGGAGTTCGTGGCGGGCGCGGAGATCGTGCTGCGGGACTTCCTGGTGCCCCGAGTGGCGGCGCTCCCCTCACCCACGGCGGCGCTGGTCGGGCCCGCCGTCAGGGGGATCAAGGGGCACGAGCTGGCGAAGGCGGCGCTGGAGACGGCCGTCCTGGACGCGGAACTGCGGTCGTACGGCATGTCGCTGGCCACATACATGGGAGCGGTGCGCGAACGGGTCCCGGCGGGGGTGTCGGTCGGCATCAAGGAGTCCGTCGCGGAACTGCTGGACGCCGTCGAGGGATACCTGGCCGAGGGATACGTGCGGATCAAGCTGAAGATCGAACCCGGCTGGGACATCGAGCCGGTACGGGCGGTGCGCGAGCGCTTCGGCTCCGCGCTGCCCCTCCAGGTCGACGCGAACACGGCGTACACCCTCGCCGACACGGAACACCTGCGTCGGCTGGACGAGTTCGGGCTGCTGCTGATCGAGGAGCCGCTGGAGGAGGACAACCTGCACGGTCACGCCCGCCTCCAGAGCCGTATCGCCACCCGTGTCTGCCTCGACGAGTCCCTGCACAACGCGCGGGACACCGCCTCCGCGATCGCGATGGACGCGTGCCGGGTCGTCAACATCAAGCCCGCGCGGGTGGGCGGCTACCTGGAGGCCCGCCGCATCCACGACGTGGCCCGCGCGCACGGTGTGCCGGTGTGGTGCGGCGGCATGCTGGAGACGGGAATCGGCCGCGCCCCGAACCTCGCCCTCGCCGCCCTGCCGGGCTTCACGCTGCCCGGCGACACCTCGGCGTCCTCGCGCTACTTCGCCGAGGACATCACGGAGCCGTTCGTCCTGGACGACGGCCACCTGCGCGTGCCGAGCGGGCCGGGTATCGGGGTCGAGCCCCTGCCCGAGGTGCTACGGCGATTCACCGTTCGCCGGCAGGACCTGTACGCGGGCTGACCGGCTCGTGGCCGGAAGTGACCGCCGCGTTAGATTGACCCCGTGCTCTCTCGCCTCACGCGCCCCCAGGCCGTCGCCGTCTGTGCCCTGCCCGTCGTGGCACTGCTCGCCACGGCCCTCCTCGCGCCGCTGCCGTTCGCGCTGGCGCAGCCCGGGATGACGGCGAACGTCCTCGGCGACAACAAGGGCACGCCGGTGATCACCGTCTCCGGCGCGACAACCCGCACGACGAGCGGGCAGCTGCGGATGACGACCATCGAGGCGACCGGGCCCGACACCCACGTCTCGTTCGGCGACGTCTTCGACAGCTGGTTCCGCACCGACCGGGCGGTCATGCCGCGCGACGCCGTGTACCCCAGCGGGCAGAGCGTCAAGGAGATCGAGCAGCACAACACCGAGCAGATGCAGGACTCCCAGGACGCGGCGACCGAGGCCGCCCTCACCTACCTCAAGCTCAGCGGCGACAAGGTCAAGGTCACGCTGAAACTCGCTGACGTCGGCGGGCCGAGCGCGGGCCTGCTGTTCACCCTGGGGATCATCGACAAACTCCACGGCGACGGCGCCGGGGGTGACCTCACCGGCGGCCGCACCATCGCCGGGACGGGGACGATCGACGCCGACGGGACGGTCGGCGCGGTGGGCGGCGTGGCCCTGAAGACCCAGGCCGCGAAGCGGGACGGGGCGACGGTGTTCCTGGTCCCCGAGGACGAGTGCGCCGACGCGAAGGCGGAACTGCCGAAGGGACTGCGGCTGGTCCCGGTGACGTCGCTGAAGGGGGCGGTGAGCGCGTTGACCGCGCTGGAGAGCGGTAAGGGGTCCGTGCCGAGCTGTTAGTGCACGAGGGCCGGCCCGGGGGAGGCCAGCCGGAGGCCGACCTCGACGAGGGTCCAGCCGAGCCGGGTCCGGATGGCGGACGGCGGTTTCGCCTGGGCCGCGAGCCGGTACGCGTCGGCCTCGGCGCGGAGGTCGGCGGCGCGCAGGTGGTGCTGGGCGAGGTGGGTCTCGGGATGCATGGCGGGGCCTTTCAGTCCGTCTCGATGGGGAACAGGTGCGTGTGGATGCGTACTTGCTCCGCGCCGGGGTCCTCGTCGGTGGCCCGGTCGCGGTAGTCGTTGATCAGGGCGTGCATCTTGTCGACGAGCTCGGTGGCCAGCTCGGGTGTGAGCTGGAGTGTCATGTCGCTCATGTCGGAACCGCGGGTCCACTCGGCGGACCAGTGGTCCCGGGTGCTGAGCCAGCCGGAGATCTCGCGTGCGTGGGTGGCGGCGATCTCGTGCAGGTAGATCTCGGCCATCCCGCGTACTTCGGGTCCGGCGCTGTCGAACTCGGTGGTGTCGAAGGTCAGAGCCTGGTCCACGGCCTTCCACCACCGCTCCCGTCCCTTCCCGTGCTCGGGAGCGTCGGCGATGAAGCCGTGCTCGGCGAGCTGGCGCAGGTGGTAGCTGGTGGCGCCGCTGGACTCGCCCAGCCGCTCGGCGAGCATCGACGCGGTGGCGGGGCCGCGTCGGCGCAGCGCGTTGAGCAGTTCCATCCGCAGGGGATGGGCCAGCCCGCGCAGTGAACGGGCGTCGAGTTTACGTACGTCGGGCTGTTCCGGCATGCGTACAAAGATAGCTATGCAAAGACTTCTTTGCAACACCTTCTTTGGAAGTGGCCGACCTACTTCACGGACCGGGCAGGAGGGTCAGCTTCTGCCAGGAGAGGCGCGGCACCGGCCGGCCGGGAAGCGGGGGACCCCCAGCCCCGGCCTCCTCCTCTTCCCGGCCCTCCACTTCGGAGACGGTCACGCCTTCCCCTCCCGTGCGCCGGCGCCTTCCTGCTCGGCGTGCGTGCGGTGGGCCCGGGTCTCCTCCGGCTCGTGCCGGTGCTCCACGGCGTCCAGCCGGTCGGCCTCCAGGAGTCCGTGCACGGAGTGCATGAGCGTCTGCATGTCGACGACCCCGGTGTACTCGCCGCGCCGCCCGGTCACCGCGACCCGCCCCGCGTTGTCCCCGAGCACGGCCTCCAGCGCTTCCCGCAGGGTCGCGTCCCTGGTCACGGTGTCTCACGCGCTCACCCCAGGCTCGGATCGGTCAGGTCTCCCGGTCTCCCGCCGCCTGCTCCACCAGCGGGATGATCCGCAGCGGAACGGGGTTCTCCATGACGATCGCCGTGGCGGCCCGGACGATCCCATCGAAACCGACAACCCGGTCGATCACACGTTGGAGATCGGCGTTGGAGCGCGCCACCAGCCGGCACAGCATGTCCCCGCTGCCGGTGGTGGTGTGCAGTTCGAGGACCTCCGGCACGGTCGCCAAGTGCGCCCGTACGTCGGCCCCTTGCCCCTGCCGGATCTCCAGCGTGGCGAACGCGGTCACCGGGTAGCCGAGCGCCGCCGGATCGACCTGCGGACCGAATCCCCGGATGACTCCGTTCGACTGAAGCCGGTCGAGCCGCGCCTGCGCGGTCCCCCGGGCCACCCCCAGCCGCCTCGACATCTCGAGGACCCCGATGCGCGGCTCCCGCGCGAGGAGCACGATGATCCGCCCGTCCAGCTCGTCGATCCCCACAGCAGCCTCCCGGACCGATGGTCATCCTGTACAGAAAGGCCGCCGAAGCGCCCTGCTCGCCGAACACATTGTCCAGCGATGACGCGAACTATTGCGCACCTTGCGAGGCGGGGCCAGGCTTCCCCCATGACGCAGACCACTCACCCCGCTCCCGACACCGCCCGGCAGGCCGACCCCTTCCCGGTCAAGGGAATGGACGCGGTCGTCTTCGCCGTCGGCAACGCCAAGCAGGCGGCGCACTACTACTCGACCGCCTTCGGCATGCGGCTCGTGGCCTACTCCGGACCGGAGAACGGCAGCCGCGAGACCGCGTCGTACGTGCTCACCAACGGCTCCGCCCGCTTCGTGCTCACCTCGGTCATCAAGCCCGCCACCCCCTGGGGCCACTTCCTCGCCCAGCACGTGGCCGAGCACGGCGACGGCGTGATCGACCTCGCCATCGAGGTCCCGGACGCCCGCCGCGCCCACGCCTACGCCGTCGAACACGGCGCCCGCTCGATCGCCGAGCCGTACGAGCTGAAGGACGACCACGGCACGGTCGTCCTCGCCGTGATCGCCACCTACGGCGAGACCCGCCACACCCTGGTCGAGCGCACCGGCTACGACGGCCCCTACCTCCCCGGCTTCGCCCAGGCCGACCCGATCGTCGAACCGCCCGCCCACCGCACCTTCCAGGCCGTCGACCACTGCGTCGGCAACGTCGAGCTCGGCCGGATGAACGAGTGGGTCGGCTTCTACAACAAGGTCATGGGCTTCACGAACATGAAGGAGTTCGTGGGCGACGACATCGCCACCGAGTACAGCGCGCTGATGTCGAAGGTCGTGGCCGACGGCACCCTCAAGGTCAAGTTCCCGATCAACGAGCCTGCCATCGCCAAGAAGAAGTCCCAGATCGACGAGTACCTGGAGTTCTACGGCGGCGCGGGCGTCCAGCACATCGCGCTCAACACCAACGACATCGTGCAGACCGTACGGACCATGCGGGCGGCGGGAGTCCGGTTCCTCGACACCCCCGACTCCTACTACGACACCCTCGGCGAGTGGGCCGGCGACACCCGCGTCCCGGTCGACACGCTCAGGGAGCTGAAGATCCTCGTCGACCGCGACGAGGACGGCTATCTGCTGCAGATCTTCACCAAGCCGGTCCAGGACAAGCCGACCGTCTTCTTCGAACTCATCGAGCGGCACGGCTCCATGGGCTTCGGAAAGGGCAACTTCAAGGCACTGTTCGAGGCCATCGAACGAGAGCAGGAGAAGCGGGGCAACCTCTAGCACCCCCGACAGCACCCATGGTCCAGGGGGGACCGTGACCGAACGCTTCGACCTGTCCGTGCCGGCGGTCCGCCGGCTCTGGAAGAAGACGCTCCACGAGCGCACGGTCCTCCGGAGCGGCGGGGCGCGCCGGTTCTCCCTCTACTGCAAGCCCCGGCCCGCGTGACACTCGTAGGCTGACCCCATGGCCAGGATCAACGACGTGGGCGGCACCCAGGGCTTCGGGCCGATCGACACCACCGACGACGCCGAGCCCTTCCAGGCGGACTGGGAGGCCCGGGTGGTCGGGCTCTACAACACCCTGCGCGCACAGGGGATCTTCAACACCAACGAGTTCCGGGACACGATCGAGTCGATGCCGCCGGCGCAGTACCTCGCGACCTCGTACTACGAGCGCTGGTTCCTGGCGATCTGCTCGCTCCTGGAACGCAAAGGTGTGATCGAGCCGGGTGAGCTCGATGACTGACGCGTCTCCCGACCGCTTCCCGCCCGGCACCCCGGTCCGCACCTTCCGCCACGACCCGCCGCACCACACCCGCCTGCCGAGGTACGCGCGCGGCAAGCGGGGCGTGGTCGTCGAGCCGGAGGGCCCGGACGAACTGGCCGACGTCAGCGCGCAGGGCCGGGGCGACGCACCCGTCGAGCAGATCTACGCGGTCCGCTTCGAGGCCCGTGACCTCTGGGGCGAGGGCGACCACCACGTCGTACTGGACCTGTGGGAGAGCTACTTGGAGGAGGACCGTCCCGATGAGCGGTGACCACCACACCGACGCGACGACCGCCCGGCGGGTGCGGCGACTGGAGACCCTGCTGGAGGAGAAGGGCCTGATCACCGGCGAGCGGCTGGACGAGGCGATCGACGCGTTCCTCGCGGAGTCCTCGCCGGCGAACGGGACGCGGGTCGTCGCACGCGCCTGGACCGACGCCGGCTTCAGGGCCCGCCTGCTGAGCGACGGCACGGCGGCGGTCCGTGAACTCGGCTACATGGAGGGCTCGTTCCAGCGCCTGCGGGTCGTGGAGAACACCGAGACCCGCCACAACGTCGTCGTCTGCACCCTCTGCTCCTGCTACCCGCTCCGCCTCCTCGGCCCGTCCCCCAGCTGGTACAAGTCCGAGGCCTACCGCTCCCGCGTGGTCCGCGAACCCCGTGAGGTCCTGCGGGAGTTCGGGCTCACGCTCCCCGACTCCGTCGACATCACGGTCTGGGACTCCAGCGCGGAGACCCGCTACCTGGTCCTGCCCCGCAGACCACAGGGCACCGAAGGACTGGGGGAGGAGGAGCTGGCGGCGCTGGTGACGAGGAACGCCCTCATCGGTACGGCCGCGGTGTGACCGCCTTCGCGTCCATCACCGGCACACCCGTGTCCGGCACGTCCCCCAGCACCGCCAACGCCTCCCGCGCCGCCCGCACCCCCGAGGGCGAGAAGTAGGGGTTGATCCGCAGCGCCTCCTCAAGGTGCCGGTGCGCGGGGGCGTACTGCTCCAACTCCTTCTCGATCATGCCCAGGTGATAGGCGTACGGCGCGCTGCGCACCCGGCCCCCGTGCACCCTGTCCGTCGCGATCCGGGCGTACCACAGGGCCTCCGTGTCCCCGCCCGCCCGGTGCAGCGCCCACCCCAGGGCGTCAGCCACCTCGATCCCCGGCTGCCGTCGCCACTCGGCCCGCAGCCGCCGTACGGCCGAGACGGGATCCCCGTGGTCCGCCTCGAACCGCCCGAGGACCAGCTCCTCGTCGGCCCCGGACACCGCCGCGGCCCGCACCTGGGCCCGCAGCAGGTCGTACTGCACCCGGGCCGCCTGCCCCAGCCCCAGCGACTCGTACAACTCGCCCAGTTCCAGCGCGTATTGAGGCAGCGGCTGCTTCGCGAGAGCCATCCGGTACGCGCTCAGGGCCTCCGTGGTGCGGCCCAGTGCCGCCAGCACCCGGCCCTGTCCGGCCTGCGCGGCCCGCTGGTCGGGGTCGACGCGGACCGCCTCCTGGAAGTGCCGCAGCGCGTCCTCGCGGTCACCGCGCTCCCAGGCGAGCTCTCCGGCCCGCTCCAGACAGGCCGCCTGCTCGGCCGGTGCCTGCGCCCGAGCCGCCGCGTCCGCGAGCTGGGCCGCCGCGTCCTCGCGCCGGCCCCGGTCCCGGTACACGGCCGCCGTCCGGGCCATCACCGCGGGACCCGAGCGCAGCTCCGTCAGCGTCTCCAGCGCCCTGTCGGCCGCCTTGTAGTCGCCGAGCCCCGTGTACGCGTCGATCAGCTGCGGATACGTCGTCCAGCGCTTCGGCTCCAGCTTCCGCGCGGCCTCACCCCAGGCTTGTGCGGCCCGGAAGTCCCGGCGCGCGTTCGCGAGGGCGGCAAGACCACCGAGGGCCTGCGCGCTGCCGCGCACCTTCAGGGACCTCCGCAACGCGGTGTCGGCCCGCGGGTAGAACGCCGTGTCGGCCGTGCGCCGCCCCTGCTCGACATACGCCGTCCCGAGCACCGCCCACGACTCGGCGTCCCGCGGATGCCTGCGCAGATGGCTCTCCCGCTCACCGATCAGCACCGCCAGGTCGGGCAGCGCGGCCGGTACCCCGGCGGCGACCGCCGTCAGGGCCTGGGCGCCCGGGGCCGGGGCGGGCGCGCGGGTCGCCGTACCCTCCGAGGGCAGCAGCATCAGCACCGTGCCGAGCGCCGCGCATCCCGCGACGGCGGCGATCACCAGCCGCCCGTACAGCCGGACGCGCCGCTCCTGCGACGGGTTCTCCGTGGCTTGGTTCTCCATGGCGCTCACTGTGCGTCAATACGACGACCACACCCCGGTGCGCGGCAGCTGCCGCAGACGGGGTTCACACCGATGGCCCCCGGTGCGACGCTGTGATCATGAGCCGTATCGAAGCGCCCCGCGACGAGGACACGGGCAACCTCGTCGACCGTCTGCTGAGCGGTCTGCCCGCCGAGGCCGTCCTCGTCGACCCGGACGTCACGGCCTCCTACGCCAACGACATGGCGAGCTTCTGCCCGGCCGGCACCCCCGCCGTGGTCGTCCTGCCGCGCACCGTCGAGCAGGTCCAGCACGTCATGCGCATCGCCACCGAACTGCGCGTCCCGGTCGTCCCGCAGGGCGCCCGCACGGGCCTGTCGGGCGCGGCCAACGCCTCCGACGGCTGCATCGTGCTGTCCCTGACGAGGATGGACCGGATCCTGGAGATCAACCCGGTCGACCGCATCGCCGTCGTCGAACCGGGCGTCGTCAACGCGACCCTCTCCCGCGCGGTGAACGAACTCGGCCTCTACTACCCGCCGGACCCCTCCAGCTGGGAGATGTGCACGATCGGCGGCAACATCGGCACCGCCTCCGGCGGACTGTGCTGCGTGAAGTACGGCGTGACGGCGGAGTACGTCCTCGGCCTCGACGTCGTCCTCGCCGACGGAAGGCTCATGTCCACGGGCCGCCGTACCGCCAAGGGCGTCGCCGGATACGACCTGACCCGCCTCTTCGTCGGCTCGGAGGGCTCGCTCGGGATCGTCGTCCGGGCGACCCTGGCCCTGCGGCCGCAGCCGCCCGCACAGCTGGTGCTGGCCGCCGAGTTCGCCTCCGGGGCCGCCGCCTGCGACGCGGTGTGCCGGATCATGGAGGGCGGGCACGTGCCGTCCCTCCTCGAACTCATGGACCGTACGACCGTCAAGGCCGTCAACGACCTGGCGCACATGGGACTCCCGGAGAGCACCGAGGCCCTTCTCCTCGCGGCCTTCGACACCACGGACCCGGCGGCCGACCTCGCGGCCGTCGGCGCGCTGTGCGAGGCGGCGGGCGCGACACAGGTGGTCCCGGCCGACGACGCCGCCGAGTCCGAACTCCTGCTCCAGGCCCGCCGGCTGTCCCTCACCGCCCTCGAAGCCGTCAAGGGCACCACGATGATCGACGACGTGTGCGTGCCCCGCTCCCGGCTCGCCGAGATGCTCGAAGGGACCGAGCGGATCGGCGAGAAGTACCAGCTCACCATCGGTGTCGTCGCCCACGCGGGCGACGGCAACACCCACCCGACCGTCTGCTTCGACGCGGCCGACCCCGAGGAGTCCCGGCGTGCCCGCGAGTCCTTCGACGAGATCATGGCCCTCGGCCTGGAGCTCGGCGGCACGATCACCGGCGAGCACGGGGTGGGCGTACTGAAGAAGGAGTGGCTGGCGCGCGAGATCGGCCCGGTGGGGGTGGAGATGCAGCGCGCGGTGAAGGGGGTCTTCGATCCGCTGGGCATCCTCAACCCCGGCAAGCTGTTCTGATCCGCTCCCCGGCGCTGGATCACTCCCCGTCCGTCAACTCGTCGCCCGGCCACGGGTCGCGCAGCCAGAGGTCGTCGGCCGATGGGGGTCCCCCCGCTTGAGCGGAGCCGAAAGTGGGGGAGGGCGCCAGCAGCTCGGCGAGGCCGTCGTCGATGCCGAGCTGCTCCGCCTCAGAGCCCGGGGGGACCACCCTCAGCGTGCGTTCCAGCCAGGCCGACACCTGCGCGGCGGGGGCCTCCAGAAGGGCGTCGCCGCCCGGTGAGCTCAGCGCCATCAGCACGACACTGCGACCCGCGACCTTCGTCGGCCACACCCGCACGTCCCCGTGCCCGCACGGCCGGAACACCCCCTCCACGAGGAGTTCGCGGGCGAAGGTCCAGTGCACGGGGTGGTCCGAGCCGATGTGGAAGGTGACGTGGACGGCGAAGGGGTCGTCGCTGCGGTAGCCCAGCCGGGCCGGGACCGGGATGCTGCGCTCGGGCGACAGGATCAGTTTGAGCTCCAGTTCGCGCTCAACCACGGTGTGGTGCATGTCGTTCGTTCCTCTCTCGGCTCTCGTACGGGTCCTGCGGTGGGCCCGTACGAGTGGAGAGGGGGCAGCGGCCGGCATCATTACGCGGGTTCGGCGAACTTTTTTCCGCCGGGGTCATGGACGGGGCACGGGCGGCACCGCGGCCGATATCACGGTCGTGCTCAAAAGGGGTGGGTCCGGTGGGACTGGCGGTGGGTCTTGCGCCGGTCTGATAGATGTGGAGCCCCCTCTATTGACCCCCGAGCAGATACGGGACGACGGACATGAGCGCCCCAACCCCGGCACCCGGTGACGACAGGCCCCGCGAGGGCTATTACCCGGACCCGTCCATTCCTGGATATGTCCGTTACTGGAACGGTGGCTCCTGGGTGCCGGGCACCAGCCGCCCCGCCCCGGCGGCCGGCGAACCGCTCGCCCCGCCCGCGGGCGAGGGCTCCGCGCCCGCCCCGGCCCCGGCCCAGGTCGAGGAGACGGGCCCGCACTTCTTCGACGAGGACCCGGCCGGGGGACCCGCCGCCGACGCCCTGCACGGCAGCCGCCCCGAACCCGCGTCCGCGTGGTCCGCGGACCGGGCCCACCAGGCGGGCTTCGGCGGCGACCAGGACCGCCGGGTGTCGTGGGGGTCCCCGCAGGGTGCCGCGCAGGCCGAGCAGGGCGGGGCGCCTCAGGCCGCCGCGTACGGTGGCCGACAGGGCGGGGTCCCTCAGAGCGCCCAGCACGGCGTGCCGCAGCAGGGCGCGCAGCCCGGGGTGCCGCAGGGGGCCGACCCGAGGGTGGCCGGTGCCGGGCGCTCCGCCGACGTCTCCGCCCCGGCCCAGCCGGACGGCCGCGCCGCCCGTACCGACGGCACGGCGACCATCCCGCCCGCCGAGCCCGACGAGGACGGCGGCACCCGAGTCTTCCGCAGGCCCACGGCAGGGTCCGGGACAGCGGCGGGAGCCGCGCAGCGGACCGGTGGCAGTGCCCCCGGCGCTCCCCGGGTCCCCGGCCCCGCCGACCCCGGCGCCGACGACGGCACCATGACGTTCCGCGCGCTCTCCCCGCGCACGGCGCAGCAGAGCGCGGGTCCCGGGGCGCAGAGCGGGAGCACGTCCGGTCCCGCGTACGCCGGCCCCACCGCCCAGCCCCCCGCGGCCGACGGCCCGCAGGGCCCCGGCTTCGGTGCCGGAAAGGCCGCCGCCGAGCGGGCCGCGGTCGCCGGTGCTCCAGGCCCGCAGGGCCCCGCCTCCGCCCCTGCCGGCGCCCTCTCCGGCTCCCCGCAGCCCGCCCCCGCCGCCGGCCCGCAGACGGGCTCTCCGGGTCTGCCCCAGCAGGCCGCAGGACAGCAAGGTGCTCCGCAGCACCACGGCCCCCAGCCCGCCGCCACCCCCATGAGCGCCCCCATGAGCGCCGGTCACGGTGGCGGTCAGCCGTCCTGGGCGCAGCAGGTGCACCGGCTCGCCGGGCCCGACGAGGAGCAGCCCGCTCCCTGGAAGCCGCCGGTCGAGGACATCTTCCAGGCGGCCGCCCGCCGCCAGGCCTCCGCGCGACCCGCGGGCCTCGGCAAGCGCCTGGCCGCGCGGCTCCTCGACACCCTCGTCGTCGGCGCCGTGACCGCCGTGGCCGCCGTGCCCCTCGGCACCAGGGCGGCCGACCACGTGAGCGAGAAGGTCGACGCGGCCAAGCTGTCCGGCGAGACCGTGACGGTCTGGCTGCTGGACGGCACCACGTCGGTGTACCTCGGCATCGTGGTCGCGGTCCTCCTCGTCGCCGGTGTCCTGTACGAGGCGCTGCCCACCGCCAAGTGGGGCCGCACCCTCGGCAAGAAGCTGTTCGGCCTGGACGTGCGGGACATCGAGGGCCACGAGCCCCCGTCCTTCGGCGGTGCCCTGCGCCGCTGGCTCGTCTACAGCGTCCCGGGCCTGCTCGGTATCGGCCTCGTGGGCGTCGTGTGGTGCCTGTTCGACCGGCCGTGGCGCCAGTGCTGGCACGACAAGGCGGCCCATACGTTCGTGGCCGGCTGAGCGGGTACGGCGAAGGGCGTACACGATTCGGTACTCCGGACGGCCGCTCGCCGGATGCGGAGCCGGGAGGTTCGCGGTCGACTCGGGCCATGAGCAGCGAACCGCCTCCGGGCTCCGGCCAGCAGCCGCCGGATGACGACCCGTTCAGGAAGCAGCCCCCGCCTGCCGAGGGCTCGGGATCGCCGTACAGCACGCCGTCCCCGCCGCCGCCCTACGGCGGCGGCCCCCAGGGCGGCGATCCGTACGGCGGCGGCTCCTACCCCACCGATCCGCTGTCCGGCATGCCGCCCCTGGCCGCCAGTGGCCGGCGCACGCTGGCGCGCATCATCGACATGATCCTGGTGGCCGTCGTCGTCGGGCTGATCACCTGGGGCCTCGGGGTGAGCGAGTACGACGTCAACAGCGACGACATGCAGTACGGCAAGTCGCTCGCGCAGTCGCTCCTCGCGGCGGTGCTCTACATCGCCTACGACACCGTCATGATCACCCGGTCCGGGCAGACGCTCGGCAAGAAGTGGCTCGGGATGCGGGTGGCGAACCTCGACAACGGCTCCACGCCCTCCGTGCAGACCACGCTGATCCGCTCGGCGGTGCTGTGGATCCCGTTCGCGTTCTGCTGCGCCTGCATCTGGACCGCGATCTCGGGCGGCTGGAGCTACTTCGACAAGCCCTACAAGCAGGGCCTGCACGACAAGGCGGCGAAGACGGTCGTGGTCAGCAGCGACTGACCCGGACGGCCCCGGCCGTCGTCGCGGGGAGGACCCGGCCGACGACGCCGGGGACCCGAGGACGACGCGACCGCGCGCCCGGGCCGACCCGAAGGATCCGAGGGGCGGGCCGGAGCGCGCGGTGCGGTGGAATCAGGGTTCAGGCAGCGGTCTTGGAGCTCGTGGCCACGGCAGGCACGGGCTCTTCCGCCGTGTGCCGTACGGGCTTGCGCAGCGCCACCACGCGGGACTTGGGCTGCGGCACCGTCATGGCGACCAGCAGGCCGAGGGCGAGCGCCGAGACGGCGATGACCGCGGTCCCCACGGTCGAACTCGTCTGTGACAGCAGCAGCATGGCGAGCGCCGAGAAGACGACGGTGATCGAACCGTAGAGGAGCTGTGCGGCAGTCGGACGAGGCATGGCAATCGTGTCCTCGGAATTGGGGGTCCACGGGGGGTGTCGTCCTGGCATTCCGCCGACACCCGGGCGTTCCGCCAACCGACTCTAATCGGCTGTGTGCCCGAGCGGAACGAACGGTAAGCGTGACCTAACCAACAGTGCCGGAGCACAGGGGGCGCACGGATTCATGGCGTCCACCAAGTGGACCTCTGTACGCGCCTGTCGTGTTGCAGTCACGTGTCCGCAATGCGAACACGGGCTCCCATTAATGCACTTGACGGGTCCAAGTCAAGATCTGTCTTTTTTCCTCAACCTTTAGTCAAATACCGGTCACTTGACTAAAGGGGAGAGGCGCAAGTGACAGACAGATCCTGGACGTTCAGAACGGCCGCGACGGTGGCCGCCCTCACGGCGGCTTCGGTCACGTTCTCGACGTTCGCCGTGGCACAGGCCGCGGACGACAAGTTCGCGGAGACCACCGCGGTCGGCCGACAGGACCCGCAGCCGGCGAAGGCCAGGGAGCACGACTTCGACGGCCCGCTGACCAAGACCCGGCAGGCGCAGCGCCAGGAGGCGCTCGACCAGGTCATATCCGGCGCCGCCACGGTGAAGAACCGCGACGGCTCCAAGGTGGTCCAGCTCAAGAGCCGCAAGGGCGACAGCAAGTACGTCGAACTCGGCCGCGAGAAGACCGACAAGATCTTCACCATCCTGGTCGAGTTCGGCGACCAGGTGGACCCCCGCTACGGCGGCACGGCCGGTCCGCTGCACAACAAGATCGCCCAGCCGGACCGCAAGCAGGACAACAGCACGGCCTGGCAGGCGGACTACAACCAGTCGCACTTCCAGGACCTGTACTTCGGCACCGGCAAGAAGAGCGAGTCGCTGAAGAAGTACTACGAGAAGCAGTCCTCGGGCCGCTACTCGGTCGAGGGCGAGGTCACCGACTGGGTCAAGGTCCCGTACAACGAGGCCCGTTACGGCTCCAACGACGCCGCGACCGGCGCCTGGTACGCGGTCCAGGACGGCGTCAACGCCTGGGTCGCCGACCGCGAGGCCGCCGGTGACACGGCCGCCGAGATCAGCGCGGAACTGGCCCAGTTCGACCAGTGGGACCGCTACGACTTCGACGGCGACGGCAACTTCAACGAGCCCGACGGCTACATCGACCACTTCCAGATCGTGCACGCCGGCGAGGACGAGTCCGCGGGCGGCGGCGCCCAGGGCGAGGACGCCATCTGGGCGCACCGCTGGTACGCCTTCGGCACCGACGCCGGCTCCACCGGCCCCTCCGGCAACAAGCTCGGCGGCACCCAGATCGGCAACACCGGCGTCTGGGTCGGCGACTACACCATCCAGCCCGAGAACGGCGGCCTGGGCGTCTACGCCCACGAGTACGGCCACGACCTCGGCCTGCCCGACGAGTACGACACCTCCGGCGGCGGCGAGAACTCCACCGGCTTCTGGACGTTGATGTCCTCCGGCTCCTGGCTCGGCACCGGCAAGCAGTCGATCGGCGACCTGCCGGGCGACATGAACGCCTGGGACAAGCTCCAGCTGGGCTGGCTCGACTACGACGTGGCCAAGGCCGGCAAGCGCTCCAACCACAAGCTCGGCGTCGCGGAGTACAACACCAAGGACGCCCAGGCGCTCGTGGTCCAGCTGCCGGAGAAGGAGGTCACCACCGAGGTGGTCACCCCGGCGCAGGGTGCGACCCAGTGGTGGAGCGGCAGCGGTGACGACCTGCGCAACACCCTGACCCGCTCGGTCGACCTGACCGGAAAGACGTCGGCGGCACTGACCCTCGACGGCTGGTGGGACATCGAGCAGGACTACGACTACCTCTACACCGAGGTCTCCACCGACGGCTCCAACTGGACGCCGATCGACGGCACTCTGGCCGACGGCACCGCCATCCCGAAGGACGGCAGCGGCAAGCCTGCCCTCACCGGCACGGTGGACGCCTACCAGAAGCTGACCTTCCCGCTGAACGCCTACGCGGGCCAGAAGATCCAGCTGCGCTTCCGCTACGCCACCGACGGCGGCGTGGCCCAGAAGGGCTTCGCGGCCGACGAGATCACGGTGACCGCCGACGGCGCGACCCTGTTCTCCGACAACGCCGAGGCTGCGGACGCCGCTTGGACCGCGACCGGCTTCTCGCGCATCGGCGGGTCCATCACGGACGACTACGCGCAGTACTACCTCGCCGAGAACCGCCAATACGTGTCCTACGACAAGGTGTTGAAGGTCGGTCCCTACAACTACGGCTTCTCGACGACCCGTCCGGCCTGGGTGGAGCACTACGCCTACCAGAACGGTCTGTTGATCTGGAAGTGGGACACCTCGCAGGCGGACGACAACACCAGCCAGCACCCGGGCGAGGGCCTGATCCTCCCGGTCGACTCCCACCCGACCGCGCTGAAGTGGTCCGACGGCACGCTGATGCGCAACCGCATCCAGGCCTACGACTCCACCTTCAGCTGGTACCCGACGGACGCGATCACGCTCCACCAGGCCGACGTCGCGACGAAGATCAAGTCGAAGCCGGGCGTCCCGGTCTTCGACGACCGGCGGTCGACGTACTACGACACGACGAACCCGCTCGCCGGTGTCAAGATCACTGACACCAACACCCGGATAGTGATCGTCAAGGAGCCGCTGAACGGCCAGACAGTCACGCTCCAGGTCGGACCTTCGGCCAAGAAGAAGTAAAACCGCAGGTCAAAAGCGTATCGGCGGCAACCCCTGGCGGGTTGCCGCCGATCGTGTTTAGGTGCGTCCTGTGGCTTTCTTATTGACACCGACGCACACGGGGGTGTGACTGCATGGCCGCAGGAGGTTTCTGCAAGCTGCCGAACGGCATGGTGGTGGTGGCACTGAACCTGCCCCGCCCGCCCACCGACGGCTGCGGCAGCGTGCGGGTGCTCGTGCACTCCCGGAACCGGGCGCGCGCCCTGACCAGGCTGCGCAACCTGGGCCTGCGCGCGGTGTACCTGCGGGGCAACGCCGAGCCGCCGAGCCCGGACGAGATCACCGCCGTACTGCACCACCCGGACGGCCTGATATGGCGTACCGCCCCCGACAACGCTGTCGTGGGCGGCCCCGAGCTCGCCCAGGAGCTGTGGCACCCGATCCGGAGCCTGCTCAGGCGCCCGGCGGCACCGGCGGCGTAGAGGGCGCGCTGCCCAGCCGGACAGGGCGGCGTACTCCGACGAGGTGTCGGTGTACGCCGCCCTGCGGTGGGACGGGGTGCGGGAGCCGGCCCGCGCTGTCACGGCGGTTACTTCGGATCCTGGTCGAACTTCGAGGCCGACCAGCGGTACCCGAGCACCGCGAGGCCCACGCACCAGGCGACGGCGAGCCAGCCGTTGTCGCCGATCTCGGTGCCGAGCAGCAGACCGCGCAGGGTCTCGATGGCCGGCGTGAAGGGCTGGTACTGCGCGATCGGCTGGAACCAGCCCGGCATCGCGTCGACCGGGACGAACGTGCTGGAGATGAGCGGCAGGAAGATCAGCGGCATGGCGTTGTTGCTCGCGGCCTCGGCGTTGGGGCTGATCAGGCCCATTCCGACCGCGATCCAGGTGAGCGCGGTGGCGAAGAGCACGAGCAGGCCGAACGCCGCGAGCCACTCCAGGGCGGTGGCGTCGGTGGAGCGGAAGCCGATGGCGACGCCTACGGCGCCCACGAGGACCACGCTCACGACCGCCTGGACCACACTGCCGACGACGTGCCCGACGAGCACCGAACCACGGTGGATCGCCATCGTCCGGAAGCGGGCGATGATGCCCTCGGACATGTCGGAGGAGACGGAGACCGCCGTCCCGATCGTGGTGGAGCCGATGGTCATCAGCAGCAGCCCCGGGACGAGATAGGCGACGTAGTCGGAGCGGTCGCCGCCGCCGATCCCCGCGCTCATGGTGTCGCCGAAGACGTAGACGAAGAGCAGCAACAGCATGACCGGCGTGAGCAGCAGGTTCAGCGTCAGCGAGGGGTAGCGACGGGCGTGCAGGAGGTTGCGGCGCAGCATCGTCGTCGAATCGCGCACGGCGAGGGAGAGGGTGCTCATCGGACGTTCTCCTTGCTCGGGTCGGTGACGTCGGCGCCGCCCGTCAGGGCGAAGAAGACGTCGTCGAGGTCGGGGGTGTGCACGGTCAGCTCGTCGGCCTCGACACCGGCCGCGTCGAGGCGGTCGAGGATGGCGCGCAGCTCGCGCTGGCTGCCGTCACCGGCAATCCGCAACGACAGCGACTCGTCGTCCCGGGTGACCTCACCGAGCGCGGCGGCGGCGCCCCGGTAGCCGTCCGGGTCGGTGAAGCGGAGCCGCACGTGGCCGCCGGGGACGAGCCGCTTCAGCTCCTCCGCAGTGCCCTCGGCGGCGATCCTGCCGTCGTGGAGTACGGCGATCCGGTCGGCGAGCTCGTCGGCCTCCTCCAGGTACTGGGTGGTGAGGAAGACGGTGACGCCGTCGGAGACCAGCTCCCGGATGATCTGCCACATGGTGTGCCGGGAACGCGGGTCGAGACCCGTGGTCGGTTCGTCGAGGAAGATGATCCGCGGGCCGCCCACCAGGGTCATGGCGATGTCCAGGCGGCGCTTCATGCCCCCGGAGTACGTGGAGGCCGGCTTCTTCGCGGCCTCGGTGAGATCGAACCTCTCCAGCAGTTCGGCAGTGACCCTGCGCCCCTCCTGTCGGGAGAGGTGGTGCAGGTCGGCCATGAGGAGCATGTTCTCCTCGCCGGTGATCAGCCCGTCCACGGCGGAGAACTGCCCGGTGACCCCGATCGCGGCACGCACGGCCTGCGGGTCGGCGGCCAGGTCGTGGCCGCCGATGTGGATGCCGCCGGTGCCCCGGTCGGCGGAGACGAGGGTGGAGAGGATCTTGACGACGGTGGTCTTGCCTGCCCCGTTCGGGCCGAGCAGGGAGAAGACCGTTCCTTCCGGGACGGCCAGGTCGACGCCGTCCAGGACGGTCTTGTCGCCGTAGGACTTGCGCAGCCCGTTCGCCGCGATGGCCAGGTGGGTCATGAGGGGTGCTCCTCTGCGGAGGCGGGAGTCGAAGGCGGGTGTCAGAGGCTGCGGGCGGTGATGTCGCCGTGCGTGGTGGTGGCGCGGATGCGCAGGTCGGCGGCGGGGCCGTCGCTGTTTCGCAGGGTGTTGTCGACGCGGCCGTAGCCGGTGCCGGCGTCGAGGGTGGCGGAGGTTCCCCGGGCGGTGCCGACCGAGATGGAGCCCATCTGCGTGGTCAGTTCGACCGTGCCGCGTACGGCCTCGGCGACGCGGATGTCGCCCTTCTGCGTGGTGATCCGGGCGGGCCCGGTCAGGCGTCCGACGGTGACGTCGCTGTCGGCGGCGGTGAGCTCGACACCGGCGGCCTCGTCGATCTTGACCGGGCCGTGTGCGCCCTTGAAGGCGATGTCGCCGAGGCGTCCGACGACCCGGAACCCGGTGGCGGCCGTGGTGGCCTCGACGTGCGATCCGGCCGGGACCTGGAGGATCACCTCGACGGACCCGGAGTGGCCGACGATCCGGTTCGCCGGGGCCGGAGCGGTGACCCTGAGGACGCCGTCGTCGTAGGTGACCGTGATCTGCTCCGCGGCCCGCACGTCGCGGCTCTTGCCGGGGTCGGCGGGCAGGACCTGGACCGTGGTGTCGGTGCGGTCGGCGGCGATGACCTGGATGCGGCCGGCGGGGAGGTCCAGAACGGCGGTGACCGGGGTGGTGGTGGCGAACTTCTGCATCATGCTCTCCAGTGCTTGTCGCTGTTTCCGATGAGGGAAAAGCTACGTTGCGTTTATGATTCAGGCAACAAGCTTGTTGCAAGTGGAGGTCGTAGCTGCAGCTCAGCTGCCATATTTCATTGCAACGAGCCTGAAGATAACGCAACGTCAGAGAGTGAATCGTTGCAACAGATTGAAGGTGAACGCTATGCTGGAGACACCACGCACCACATAAGGAGACCGCGATGCCGGGAGGCAGGCTCACCCAGCAGGAACGACAGCAGATCGCGCTGGGACTGGCGGACGGCCTCGCCTACGCCGAGGTCGCCCGACGCCTGGACCGCCCGACCTCGACCATCACGCGTGAGGTCATGCGCAACGGCGGCCCCACCGCCTACCGCGCCGACCTCGCCCACCGCGCCACCGAACACCGCGCCCACCGCCGCAGGCAGGCCGCGCCCCGCGGGCCGGATGTGCCGCCGCCGGCCCACGGCCGTGACGTCGACGCCGTGCGCGAGTACGAGGAGACGATGACCACCGTCTTCATGCAGTCGGGCATGCCCAAGATGACGGCCCGGGTGATGGCCTGCCTCATCATCAGCGACGCGGGCAGCCTCACCGCGTCCGAACTCGTCCAGCGCCTCCAGGTCAGCCCGGCGTCCGTCTCCAAGGCCGTCGCGTTCCTGGAGAGCCAGGACCTGGTCCGCAGGGAACGCGACGAACGCCGCCGGGAGCGCTATGTCGTCGACGACGACATCATGTACGAGTCGATGATGGCCAGTGCCCGGTCCACCGCCCAGGTCGCCGATACCGCTCGCGAGGGCGTCGGCGTCCTCGGCTCGGGCACCCCGGCCGCCACCCGCCTGGAGAACATGGCCCGCTTCCTCGACTTCGTCTCCGAGAGCATCGCCCGCGCCGCGGACCAGGCCCGCGACATCCTCCACACGAAACCCGAAACGCCCCCGCACACCACCGCTCAGCCGCCCCAGCACCACTGACACCGAGCGCTTACACACCTCCGCCCGGCCGGGCGGCCCGCGGCGGCACCGGCACCGTCCGGCCGGGGCGGAGACCGGCGGCTGTCCTGGCGCCTCCTGACGGGCGGGCCCCGGCGCCTGCTCCGGCACCTTCTGGCCGGGCGGAGGTTCGGCGGCTGCCCCGGCGCCCTCTGGCCGGGGCGGGTCCTGGCGGCTGTCCCGGCGCCTCCTGGCGGGCGGACACCGACGGCTGTCCGGGCGTTTCCGGACAGGCGGACCCCGGCGCGCGCCCCGGCACCCCCGGAGGGGCGGACCCCGGCGCCTGCCCCGGCATCCCCGGAAGGCAGAGACCGGCGGCCGGATCACCGGCCGACCCGGGCGGAACGGTGTGCCGACCGGCCGCCACGGATGGTCTGCGATCTGCCCACCGGGCGTCGTCTCTGCCTACAGCGTGATCATCGGGCACCCACCGGCACCCCCGGCCGCCTACGCCTCGACCACCGGGCACACCGGCCGCAACCGCCCTGCGCCTACCGATGCACCACCGGGCCCCACCGCCCGACCCCCCGGTCGCCACCGCCCCGGCCTCCGGCCGCCCACGGCTGGACCACCGGCTTGACGAGCGGCCTCGCTCCCCGGCCTACACCACCGGCTTCCCGGACAGCTCCACGCCCGCCTCGCGCAGTTCCTCGAGCGCCCGCTCGGTCGTCGCCTCGGCGACCCCGGCGGTCAGGTCCAGCAGCACCTGCGTGCGGAAACCCTCCCGCGCCGCGTCCAGAGCCGTGGCCCGCACGCAGTGGTCCGTGGCGATCCCGACCACGTCCACCTCCGACACGTTCCGCGCACGCAGCCAGTCGGCCAGCGTCACGCCGTTCTCGTCGGCGCCCTCGAACCCGCTGTAGGCAGCCGAGTACGCCCCCTTGTCGAACACGGCGTCGACCGCGCCCGAGGCCACGGCCGGCGCGAAGTTCGGGTGGAACCCGACTCCCTCCGTACCGGCGACGCAGTGCGCGGGCCAGGAGTGCACGAAGTCCGGGTTGTCGGCGAAGTGGCCGCCGGGCGCGATGTGGTGGTCGCGGGTGGCCACCACATGCTGGTAGCCGGAGCCCGCCGCCTGCCCGATCAGCTCGGTGACGGCGGCGGCCACATCGGCACCCCCGGCCACCGCGAGACTGCCCCCTTCGCAGAAGTCGTTCTGCACGTCAACGACGATCAAGGCGCGGCGCATGGTGGTGTCCTTCGACGGCGGTCCCCCGGCTCCTGCGAACCCGGGGGAGGGTGAACTTACGAGCCTAGAGACTTCGACGGCACTGCGGGAGGGCGCACCCGCATTAGCTACCCGGGCGCCCCTGTACGTACTCCGTCGGAATGACAGGCTCTCCGCGCGACAACTGCGTTGCCGACAACGGCAGGTTGGCCCGCGCGGCCGCATGCCGGTCGCGTACGACGTCCAGCGCCTCCCGCGCCACGACCTCGCCGCCCTTGACCAGCTCGACGAGCAGCTGCCGGTCCGCGAGCGCGGGCGGAACCGGGCCCGTGCCCACCACCTCCGCCTCCGCGACCCCGTCCGCGTCCAGCCGCCGCGCCGCCCACTTGCGGCCGCCGACCGAGCTCTTGCCGCCGGACGACTTCTTCGCGACCGGGATCAGCGGCGCCTTCGGGTCGTCGGACTCGGCGCGCGCGACCAGCTTGTAGACCATCGAGGCGGTCGGATGCCCGGACCCGGTCACCAGCTGCGTGCCGACGCCGTACGCGTCCACCGGGGCCACGGCCAGCGAGGCGATGGCGTACTCGTCGAGGTCGGAGGTGACGATGATCCGCGTCCTCTTCGCGCCCAGCTCGTCCAGCTGCTGCCGCACCCGGTGCGCGACGAGGAGCAGGTCGCCGGAGTCGATGCGGACGGCGCCCAGCTCGGGCCCGGCGACCTCCACGGCCGTACGGACGGCCTCGGTGACGTCGTAGGTGTCCACCAGCAGGGTGGTGTTGCGGCCCAGCGAGTCGACCTGGGCCTGGAAGGCGTCCCGCTCCTGGTCGTGCAGCAGGGTGAAGGCGTGGGCGGAGGTGCCCACCGTGGGGATGCCGTAGCGGAAACCGGCGGCGAGGTCGGAGGTGGTGGCGAAACCGCCGACGTAGGCGGCGCGGGCGGCGGCCACCGCGGACAGCTCGTGGGTGCGGCGCGCGCCCATCTCGATCAGTGGCCGGTCGCCCGCGGCCGAGGACATCCGGGAGGCGGCCGCGGCTATCGCGGAGTCGTGGTTGAGGATCGACAGGATCACGGTCTCCAGGAGCACGCACTCGGCGAAGGAGCCCTCCACCCGCATGATCGGCGAGCCCGGGAAGTACACCTCGCCCTCCGGGTAGCCCCAGATGTCACCGCCGAAGCGGTAGGAGGCCAGCCAGTCCAGGGTCTCCTCGTCGACGATGCCCCGCTCACGGAGGAAGCCGAGGACGTCCGCGTCGAAGCGGAAGTTCTCCACCGCGTCCAGCACCCGGCCGGTGCCCGCGACGACGCCGTAGCGCCGCCCCTCCGGCAGCCGACGGGTGAAGACCTCGAACACGCTGCGCCGTTCGGCGGTACCCGCCTTGAGCGCGGCCTGGAGCATCGTGAGCTCGTACTGGTCCGTGAAGAGCGCCGTCGAGGGAACGTCCACCGGCAGCCCAAGATCCGCAGTGTTCATGACGAGCATGCTACCCCTCTTCGCGTCAGTGTGACGATTTATGCTGTGCGTGGCAGCATGGGCCGTGTGACGTCACCCGCTCCCGTAGAGATCGAACGCACCGAGTCGGCGGAGGAGGTCTTCGCCGTACCCGAGCCGGACGTCCCCTGGGTCACGATCGTGCACAACGACCCGGTCAACCTCATGAGCTACGTGACCTACGTCTTCCAGACGTACTTCGGCTACTCGAAGGACAAGGCCACCAAGCTCATGATGGACGTCCACCACAAGGGCCGGGCGGTCGTCTCCAGCGGCAGCCGCGAGGAGATGGAACGCGATGTGCAGGCCATGCACGGATACGGCCTGTGGGCCACCCTCCAGCAGGACCGGAAGTAGCGATATCCACTGATGCCCGGACACTTCGAACCGCTTCCCGGCGGCGGCGCGGCCGTCGCCCTCGACGACGTCGAGATCTCCATCATCCGGTCGCTGGCCGTGCAGCTCCTGGAGCTCATCGGGCCCGGACCAGCCGAGGACGCCCCCGACGACCCGCTCGCCGAACTCTTCGCGGACGGACCGAGCGAGCCGCCCTCCGATCCCGTGCTGCGGCGCCTGTTCCCGGACGCCTACGGCGACCCCGAGGGCACCCCGCAGGCCAAGGAGGCCGAGGAACAGCGGGAGTACTCCTCGGAGTTCCGCCGCTACACCGAGAACGACCTGCGCGCCGGCAAGCGCGACAGCGCCCTCGTGGTGATCCGCTCCCTGGACGCGCTGCACGCCGTCGGCGAGGGCGGGGCGGTCCTCAAGCTGTCCACCGCCGAGTCCCAGAAGTGGCTCGGGGCCCTCAACGACCTGCGCCTCGCGATCGGTTCGCGCCTCGACATCACCGACGAGGAGGACACCGACCTCCTGTACCGCCTGCCGGACGAGGACCCGCGCAAGCCCATGGTGATGGCGTACCTCTGGCTGGGCGGCCTCCAGGAGACCCTCGTGAACACCCTTATGCCATGAGATGTGGCGGTTCCGTGTTCGCTCAGATGGTGCTCAAATCCGGATAACGATCACGTCACCGCGCTGACGGCATTCGCGTTTCCCGGACGCCTTTTGTCCGCTTCTTCCTGTGCTCTGCGCCACATTTCACCCGGGTGATCCATCGTGCGGCCGTGATAAATCTGCACGACCGCCCGGCGAACACCACCCGCATGTTCGGCCGGGTGCGCCACCGAGCCGACGACCGTCGGCCAGGCACCACTCCATCAATCCGGGGGGATCGAAGCCGATCCGAGGCCGACCAGAGGCCCGGTTCGGCATGGAGAAAGGCGCACCACACTCATGACCTCCGCTCAGGTCGACACAGGCTCGGACCCGGAGAAGAGCTCCGAAGAGGGGTACGAGCGCGGACTCGGCAGCCGCCAGGTCCAGATGATCGCGATCGGCGGCGCCATCGGCGTCGGCCTCTTCCTCGGCGCCGGCGCGAACATCGCCAAGGCCGGCCCCAGCCTCATCCTCATGTACGCCCTCGCCGGCGTGATCGTCTTCTTCATCATGCGGGCGCTCGGCGAGCTCCTGCTCTACCGCCCGGTCTCGGGCTCCTTCGCCGAGTACTCCCGTGAATTCCTCGGCCCGTTCTTCGGCTACTTCACCGGCTGGACGTACTGGCTGATGTGGGTCGTCACCGGCATGGCCGAGCTCACGGCCGCCGCGATCTACGTCAACTACTGGTTCCCCCACATACCGCAGTGGGTGACCGCGCTGACGTTCCTGGTGGTCCTCTTCGGGGTCAACCTGATCTCGGTGAAGGTCTTCGGCGAGCTCGAGTTCTGGTTCTCGATGGTCAAGGTCACCGCCCTGATCGGCATGATCGTCATCGGCCTCGGCGTACTCACCTTCGGCTTCAGCTCGGCCGGCGACACCGCCGCCGTCTCCAACCTGTGGGCCTTCGACGGCTTCTTCCCCAAGGGCGTCGGCTCGTCCCTGATGACCCTGCAGGGCGTCATGTTCGCCTACCTCGCCGTCGAGCTCGTCGGCGTCACCGCGGGCGAGTCCGAGAACCCCGAGAAGACCCTCCCCAAGGCGATCAACACCCTGCCCTGGCGGATCGCGCTGTTCTACGTCGGCGCGCTCACCGTCATCCTCTGCGTGGTGAAGTGGACCGAGTTCGCGCCGGGCGTCTCGCCGTTCGTCGAGGCCTTCGCGAAGATCGGCATCCCGGCGGGCGCCGGCATCGTCAACTTCGTCGTCCTCACCGCGGCCCTGTCCTCCTGCAACTCCGGCATGTACTCCACCGGCCGCATGCTGCGGAACCTGGCCGACAGCGGTGAGGCCCCGGCGGTCTTCAGGAAGCTGTCGTCCACGAAGACGCCCGCCTTCGGCATCACGGTCTCCGTCCTCTTCATGGGCATCGGCGTGGTCCTGAACTACGTCGTCCCCGAGAAGGCCTTCGGATACGTGACCTCGGTGGCCACCGCGGCGGGCATCTGGACCTGGCTGATGATCCTGGTCAGCCACGTCCTGTACCGCCGCGCGGTGGACGCGGGCCGGCTGCCGGCCTCCTCGTTCCCGGCGCCGGGCGGCTCGGTCTGCTCGTACATCGCGATCGTGTTCCTGCTCTTCGTGACCTGTCTGATCGCGTACGACGCGGACGCCAGGATCTGTCTGTACGTGATGGCCGGCTGGGCCGCGGCGCTCGGCATCGGCTGGGCCGTGCTGAAGTCCCGCAACCCCGGGATCACGGACCGGCAGGACCCGGAGTTCGAGAAGGTCGCGGGCTAGAAAGGCCGGCAAAGTCCAGCATGTGGGCCGCCCCGTACCGTTCTCCGGTACGGGGCGGCCCTCTGCTTATCCTTTTCGGCATGCTGACCATCACCCAGGCCCTCGTCGACCAGATCGTCGCGCACGCGCGCAAGGACCACCCCGACGAGGCGTGCGGAGTCGTCGCGGGACAGGCCGGGTCGGACCGCCCCGAGCGTTTCATCCCCATGCTCAACGCGGCCATGTCGCCGACGTTCTACGAGTTCGACTCCGGCGACCTGCTCAAGCTCTACCGCGAGATGGACGACCGCGACGAGGAGCCGGTGGTCATCTACCACTCCCACACCGCGACCGAGGCCTACCCCTCCCGCACCGACATCTCCTACGCCAACGAGCCCGGCGCCCACTACGTCCTGGTGTCCACCGCGGACACCGACGGCCTCGGGGACTTCCAGTTCCGCTCGTACCGGATCGTGGAAGGCGGGGTCACGGAGGAGGAGGTCACGGTCGTCGAGGCCTACTGATCTCGCGATCCGGTCCGAAACCATCCAGTATGCGAGATCACACTCCGGGACCCGGGCCGGGAATCGATACGATGAGCCCATGGTTCTGAACGACGTGAGCGAGAAGACGCCGGGCATCCTGCTCGTGGCGCGGCTGCACGTCGACCTGTGCAGGCTGAACAGCGCCATCTGTTGACCTTCCCTGCCGCCGTACGGCCGTGAGCCGCGGCGTGCGTCCGTCGTGCGCCCACCGACCAGACCACTTTCCGACAGGAGCCCGCCACCATGGCCATCGAGGTCCGCATCCCGACCATCCTCCGCACCTACACCGACGGCCAGAAGGCGGTGGAGGGCAACGGGACCACGCTCGCCGAGCTCTTCAGCGACCTCGAGACCCGGCACGCGGGCGTCCAGGCCCGCATCGTGGACGGCGGCGAGCTGCGCCGCTTCGTCAACGTCTACCTCAACGACGAGGACGTCCGCTTCCTCGACGGCATCAACACCAAGCTCACCGACGGCGACAACGTCACGATCCTGCCGGCCGTGGCCGGCGGCATGGCCTGATCGTCGATGCGTTACGACTCCCCGCTGGCCGCGGTGGGCAACACCCCTCTGGTGCGCCTGCCGCGGCTCTCGCCGTCCGCCGACGTCCGCATCTGGGCGAAGCTGGAGGACCGCAACCCCACCGGCTCGGTCAAGGACCGTCCCGCCCTGCACATGATCGAGCAGGCGGAGAAGGACGGCCGCCTGACCCCCGGCTGCACCATCCTGGAGCCGACCTCGGGCAACACCGGCATCTCGCTCGCCATGGCGGCCAAGCTCAAGGGCTACCGCATGGTCTGCGTGATGCCCGAGAACACGTCCCATGAGCGCCGCGAGCTCCTCGGCATGTGGGGCGCCGAGATCATCCCGTCCCCCGCCGCGGGCGGCTCCAACACCGCCGTACGGGTCGCCAAGGAGCTCTCCGCCGAGCACCCCGACTGGGTGATGCTCTACCAGTACGGCAACCCGGACAACGCCGGCGCGCACTACGCGACCACGGGCCCGGAGATCCTCGCCGACCTCCCCTCCATCACCCACTTCGTCGCGGGCCTCGGCACCACCGGCACCCTGATGGGCGTCGGCCGCTACCTCCGCGAGCACCGGCCGGACGTCAGGATCGTCGCCGCCGAACCGCGCTACGACGACCTGGTGTACGGCCTGCGCAACCTCGACGAGGGCTTCGTACCGGAGCTGTACGACGCGTCGGTGCTGACCACCCGCTTCTCGGTCGGCTCCGCCGACGCGGTCACCCGCACCCGCGAACTCCTCCAGCAGGAGGGCATCTTCGCGGGCGTCTCCACGGGCGCCGCCCTGCACGCGGCGATCGGCGTCGGCAACAAGGCGGTGAAGGCGGGGGAGTCCGCCGACATCGTCTTCGTCGTGGCCGACGGCGGCTGGAAGTACCTCTCGACCGGCGTCTACACGGCCGCCACCACGGAGGAAGCGATCGAGACGCTCCAGGGCCAGCTCTGGGCGTGACCTGCCAGGTCACCGCTCCACTAGGTCGCCAGGTGACGGACCTGGTCCCACAGGACCGGGTCCACCACACCCGCCCGCCGCCGGAAGTCCCCCACCGGCACCTGGCGCAGCTCGTCCGTCTCCAGGAAGCTCGCGCGCCCCTGCGCGTCACCCACCGAACCCGGCGGCAACGGGATCACCCCGGCCCGCTCGTCGTGGTACTTGCTGGTGATCTTCGCGACCGTCGCCCGCCGCCCGCGCACCGCGAGCACCAGACAGGGCCGGTCCTTGCCGCCCGGCCCGTCCTCGAACGGCACGTTCGCCCACCAGATCTCCGCGGGCCGCGGCCGCGCTCCCGTACGGCCGGCCGGGCGAGTCGTGCGGTCCGCACGCCCCCGGGGCCGACGCCCCCGTCCCCACCCGTCCACGAGCGTCGCGACCAGCGCGAGCAGTACCACCGCCGCGAGCGCGAGCCACCAGGACGTGTCCATGAGGACGACGTTACCGGCGCGCGATCAGCCCCGCGCGCCCTCTGCGCAAGCCGTAAGCCTGCTCACACTCCACCCGCGCCCCCGGACCAGCCGAACCGGTGACACCACAGGTGAGTTCGCCCACAACAGCCCTGGGCGGAGGAGCGACCAGAGGTTTTGCGCCTTACGCTCGACGAACCGCACGACCCCCGTTCTCCTTCCCAGAAAAGTCCCGCCCGCGGAGGTTTCTGTTTCATGAAGCTCACCGTCGTCGGCTGCTCGGGGTCGTTCCCGTCCGCGGAATCGGCCTGTTCGAGCTACCTCGTCGAGGCCGACGGCTTCCGGCTGCTTCTCGACATGGGCAACGGTGCCCTTGGCGAGCTGCAGCGTCACTGCGGTCTCTACGACCTCGACGCGATCTTCCTCAGCCATCTGCACGCCGACCACTGCATCGACATGTGCGCGTACTTCGTCGCGCGCTACTACCGCCACGACGGCGGCCGCTGCGACCCCATCCCGGTCTACGGCCCCGAAGGCACCGAACACCGCCTCACCACGGCCTACGCCGACACCCCCACGGCCTCCTCCATGAGCGAGGTCTTCGACTTCCACACGGTCAAGCCGTCCACCTTCGACATCGGCCCCTTCACGGTCCACACCGAGCGAGTGGCCCACCCCGTGGAGGCGTACGGCATCCGCGTCGAGCACGGCGGCACGTCCCTGACCTACTCCGGCGACACCGGTCTGAGCCCCGCCCTGACCGAACTCGCCCGCGACACCGACCTGTTCCTGTGCGAGGCGGCCTTCACGCACGGCAAGGAGAACATCCCCGACCTGCACCTCAACGGCCGCGAGGCGGGTGAGACGGCGACCCGGGCAGGCGCCCGCCGCCTGGTCCTCACCCACATCCCCCCGTGGACCGACCCCCAGGTCAACCTCGCCGACGCCCGCGCGGCGTTCGACGGCCCGGTGTCCCTGGCGACGCCGAGACAGTCGTACGACATCTAGCCCGACGGCACGACGAAGGCCCCCGGAGAGGTTCAGGACTCCGGGGGCCTTCGTCGTACCTTCACGCCGGGGTTACGCCTTGGTGAGGTCCTCGATCTCCTCCTCGGGCTCCCGGCCCGGGGTGGGGAGGTTCCACTTGACGATGGCGAAGCGGAAGACGACGTAGTAGATCGCGCCGAAGGCGAGGCCGACCGGGATCAGCAGCCAGGGCTTGGTGGAGATGCCCCAGTTGATGAAGACGTCGATGAAGCCGGCCGAGAAGCTGAAGCCCATGTGCATGCCCAGCGCCCACGTCACCGCCATCGAGACCGCGGTGAGGACCGCGTGGATGGCGTAGAGCACGGGGGCGATGAACATGAACGTGAACTCGATCGGCTCGGTGACACCCGTGAAGAACGAGGTCAGGGCCATCGACATCATCATGCCCAGCACGGCCTTGCGGCGCTCGGGGCGGGCGGAGTGCGCGATCGCGAGGGCGGCGGCGGGCAGACCGAACATCATGATCGGGAAGAAGCCGGTCATGAACATACCGGCGGTCGGGTCGCCGCCGAAGAAGCGCGGCAGGTCACCGTGGAAGACGGTGCCTGCGGAGTTGGTGTAGTCGCCGATCTGGAACCAGGCCACGGAGTTGACGAACTGGTGCATGCCGATCGGGATCAGCGCGCGGTTGATCAGACCGAAGAGGGCCGCGCCGAAGGAGCCGAGGCCGGTCATCCACTCGCCGAAGTTGGTGATCACGTTGCCGACGGGCTCCCAGCCCAGGACGACCAGGACACCGAGAACCGTGCCGACGGCGGCCGTGATGATCGGGACCAGTCGACGGCCGTTGAAGAAGCCGAGCCAGTCGACGAGACGCTTGCGGTGGTAGCGCTGCCACAGCACGGCCGTCAGCAGACCGAGGATGATGCCGCCGAGCACGCCCGGGTTCTGGAAGGTCGCGGACTGCGCGGCCTCGGTGCCCTTCTGCCAGAAGCCCCCGCCGAGTCCGGTCGGCGTGTAGGTGGCGCCCTCGTGCCCGTCCTTGATCGGGTACTGGTGGATCACCGCGTAGTAGGCGAGGAATCCGACCACCGCGGCCAGCGCCGTGGAACCGTCGGACTTCTTCGCGAAGCCGATGGCCACGCCTATGCAGAACAGCAGGGGCAGACCGAAGGAGCTGTCCAGCAGTGCCCCGCCGGCCCCGGCGAACACCTTCGCCACGTCGGCGGGTATGTGGAACCGCTCCTGGGAGTCGGCCTGACCCAGCCGCAGCAGGATGCCCGCCGCCGGCAACACGGCGATGGGCAACTGCAGGCTGCGGCCGACCTTCTGCAGGCCCTGGAAAAGGCCGGATCCCCGCTTCTTCGCGGGGGCGGCCGCCGTCTCGGTGGCGGTGCTCATACGTCCTCCATCGGGTGGTGGTCTACACCACTCAGTGGTGTAGACCTGTTGTACACGATGGGGCCGTTATAAGGAACCCGTCAGTTCCGCAACCGGAGAGCTACGCCCTGTCAGGCCCCGGGTGGGCTCCAGGGTTGGCGACCGCCCGTCAGGTGGTGTAGACCAGCAACGGACGATTGGGTTGCTGTGACGTCATCTTTCGGTACGTACGGCGTGCAATCGCTCACGAAGCTGGGCCACCTGTGCGTGAGGAGACCGACATGGCCACCAAGGCAGAGAAAATCGTCGCCGGACTCGGCGGCATCGAGAACATCGAAGAGGTCGAGGGCTGCATCACCCGCCTGCGCACCGAAGTCGTCGACGCCAGCAAGGTCGACGAAGCCGCCCTGAAAGCCGCCGGCGCCCACGGCGTCGTCAAGATGGGCACCGCCATCCAGGTCGTCATCGGCACCGACGCCGACCCGATCGCAGCGGAGATCGAAGACCTCATGTGAGGCCGGAGACCATCCCGGCCAAGGGGCCCCTTCCATCCCGGGAGGGGCCCCTTCCGCATCCCCGTCTCCCGCTAGGCTCAACGCCATGTCTCGAATCGACGGCCGCACCCCCGAACAACTCCGCCCGGTCACCATCGAACGCGGCTGGAGCAAGCACGCCGAAGGCTCCGTCCTCGTCTCCTTCGGCGACACCAAGGTCTTCTGCACCGCCTCCGTCACCGAAGGCGTCCCCCGCTGGCGCAAAGGCAGCGGCGAGGGCTGGGTCACCGCCGAATACTCCATGCTGCCCCGCGCCACCAACACCCGCGGCGACCGCGAATCCGTCCGCGGCAGGATCGGCGGCCGCACCCACGAGATCAGCCGCCTCATCGGCCGGTCCCTGCGCGCCGTCATCGACTACAAGGCACTCGGCGAGAACACCATCGTCCTCGACTGCGACGTCCTCCAGGCCGACGGCGGCACCCGCACCGCAGCCATCACCGGCGCCTACGTCGCACTCGCCGACGCCATCTCCTGGGCCCAGGGCAGGAAACTGATCAAAGCCGGCCGCCAGCCGCTGACAGGGACGGTCTCCGCGGTGTCCGTCGGCATCGTCGGCGGCGTCCCCCTCCTCGACCTCCGCTACGAAGAGGACGTCAAGGCCGACACCGACATGAACGTCGTCTGCACCGGCGACGGCCGCTTCGTCGAGGTCCAGGGCACCGCCGAAGCCGAACCCTTCGCCCGCGACGAACTCAACACCCTCCTCGACCTCGCCGTATCGGGCTGCACGGAACTCGCCGCCCTGCAGAGCAAGGCACTTGACACGGTCCTCGAAAGGTAAAGAGAACGCCAAGGAAACCGGCGGCGGCACGCAACCCCGCCGACCGGTCCGGCGTCTTCGGAAGTACGGGCGCCTGCTGTGCACAGCAGGCGCCCGGCCAACAACGGGGGCCTGTGAGGCCTGCCCACAGGAGGGAACAGAACCATGGCCGCGAGCCGACGCCGCCGCACCACCACCATCGCCGCCGCTGTAGCCGCCGTCGCACTGACGATCGGCCTCACCACCGGCTGCGACGCGGTGAGCAAGGCACTCGACTGTGTCCAGACCGCCGACGCCATCGCAGACAGCGTCACCGACCTCCAGCAGGCCGTGGAGAACGCCTCCAACGACCCCACCCAGCTGCAGAAGTCACTCGACTCCATCGACAAGAACCTCGACCAGATCGGCGACAAGACGGACAACACCGACGTCAACAAGGCCGTCGACAACCTCGGCGACGCGGTGACCAACGTCCGTACGGCAGTGGACAAGGGCGACGCCACCCCCGACCTCAGCCCGATCACCGACGCGGCAGGCGAACTGACGAAGGTCTGCACCCCCTGACCCGGACTTGGATACTGGTGGACATGACCCGCCTGATCCTCGCCACCCGCAACACCGGCAAAATCACCGAACTCCACGCCATCCTCGCCGACGCAGGTCTGCCCTTCGACCTCGTCGGCGCGGACGCGTACCCCGACATCCCCGACGTCAAGGAAACCGGCGTCACCTTCGCCGAGAACGCCCTCCTCAAAGCCCACGCCCTCGCCCGGGCAACAGGGCTGCCCGCCATCGCCGACGACTCCGGCCTCTGCGTCGACGTCCTGAACGGCGCCCCCGGCATCTTCTCCGCCCGCTGGGCAGGCACCCACGGAGACGACAAAGCCAACCTGGCCCTGCTCCTCGCCCAACTCTCCGACATCGCCGACGAACACCGCGGCGCCCACTTCGCCTGCGCGGCGGCACTGGCGCTTCCGGACGGCACGGAAAGGGTGGTGGAGGGCCAGTTGCGAGGCGTGCTGCGCCACACTCCCGTCGGCACGAACGGCTTCGGCTACGACCCGATCCTCCAGCCGGACGGCGACACGCGGACGTGCGCCGAGCTGACGGCGGAGGAGAAGAACGCGATCAGCCACCGGGGGCAGGCGTTCCGGGGGTTGGTGCCGGTGGTTCGGGAGTTGCTGGGCTGAGACGCGCACGGAAACGGCCTGCGCATCATTCTTTCGATTCGCAGGCCGTTCATGTGCGGCGGAAGGGATTCGAACCCTCAAGCCCGATCAAGGGCCACAGATCCTAAGTCTGCTGTGTCACCATTGCACCACCGCCGCTAGCTGTCTGCCATCGTACCGGCAGCGGTTCGCGGTCGATTGCCTCCCCTGCACCAGGTACTCGTGACTGCGTGGCAGTTGGGGCACAGCAACCGCAGGTTCTCTCGCCGGTCGTCGCTCCAGTCTCCGTTGATGTGATCGACCTCCAGGGTCATGGGCTTGCCGAGCCACTCCGGGCCGACGCCGCACCTGGCACACTCTTCGGCGACGCCGATCTCGCTGAGGCTCGACGTAGGCGCTTTGTCGTCGTCCGCTGCTTGCCCTTGTGCTGTACCAGGACATCCTCAGGTCGCTTGGCGTTCGGGGGCCTCTTTCCCCGTTGATGTGCCTGGCCCAGAAAGTGTTCCGTCGCGAGGTGGTCGTCGGCGATCCACTTGTGCAGCTTCTTCCGCTGCGCAGCGTTGTCGATGTGGCCCAGGCGGCGCAATACCTCCGCCAAGGAGGCAGACTCGGCGACGGCCGCGCGTAACTCGTCTGGGGTGGGCCGGGCGGACCTGCCACACGGGTGGAAGTGCGAGATGTCGATGCCGAAGTGGGCGAATCGCTTGGTGAGGTACTTGCGGAGGTAGCCGTATGGCCGGGTGCCGAAGAAGGCGATGACTTCGTCGAGGTCGGAACACCGAGATGCTGCCTCGACCAGCCGCTCGCGGGTGTAGTTCACGCAGTGGGTCACGACGTGCGCCCCTTGCCGCGCCCGCGGTAACTGTCCGTTGTCGAATGGCAGTTGGGGCAAAGGAGTCTCAGGTTCTCGATGCGGTTGTTCCGCCAGTTGCCGTCGATGTGGTCGACCTCCAGGGGGAGTGGCTCTCCAAGCCACACCCCTTTGATGCCGCACAGGGCGCAATGTTCCTCCACGCCCAGCTCGCCCATTGCCCGTTTCAGGCGGCTGCTCGGTACCCGCGTGGCGTGTGCCGACGTGGCCTCGGTGAGAATCTCCGCAGCAGTCCGGCGGCGCTGGTTGTGCCGCTGCCGCTCCGTGCGGACCACTGGCGTGAAATGCGAGGTGTCGATGCCGTAGGCCTTGATGCGCCTGGAGATGTTGGTGTGGTGGCCGCCGACCACCTCAAGTCCCAGTTGACGAAGAACCTCGTTGACGCTCGTCGATGCCGCGACTACCGGTTCTAGGATTCCCCTCGTCCACTTGGCTCCCTCCCTCTCGAAGTGCGAGACGTCCACCCCGAGCCTTTGCATCCGCTCGTGGACGTATCGCCTTTTCCAGCTCTTCGGATCCACCCCCAACCTCTCCAACGCCTCCGACAACGTCCGAGCCCCCCGAGCCGCCTCTTCCAGCCGCTCCTTGGTGTACGCACTTGCTCCCACCGAACCCCCTCCGTTCCCGGCCGCATGTTCGCGACCTCGTACGGAGTAACGAACCGTTAATCGGACAGTCACGCTCGACTTGTAAAGGGGTTGATAGACTGGGCGTCGTCAAACGCAGCCTTCCAGGCGTGGACTCTTGTCCGCCCGGGAGGCTTTTTTCATGACCTCAGAACCCATCGCAGATCTGGATCTTCGAACAGCGACCTCTGACGACCGACACACCATCGAGCGCCTCTGGCTCATGTTCCGGCACGACATGAGCGAGTTCGTGGGAGGAGTGCCAAATGCCGACGGGACCTTCCGCAGTGAGCGGCTGGAGGCTGCGTTCTCCGGCGACGGCGACTGGGCGCCGTATCTGATCGGTCTCGGCGGGCGGCCCGTCGGGTTCGCCTTCGTGCGGGCGCTCAGCGGGCCCACCCGCGTGCTCAACAGCTTCTTCGTCGTGCGGGGAGTGCGGCGTACCGGGATCGGGCTGTGGGCCGTCCGGGAGGTGGTGGCGCGGCATCCGGGGGAGTGGGACATCGCCTTTCAGCACAACAACTCGGGCGCTGTGCGTTTCTGGCGGCGTGTCGCCGAGGAGATCGTGCCCGGTGCCTGGAGGGAGGAGCGCAGGCCGGTGCCCGCGCGGCCCGGCCTGGCTCCTGACTGCTGGATCTCGTTCAGATACCAAGGTCCTTGATGATCTTCGCCACGTGGCCCGTCGCGCGGACGTTGTACAGGGCGCGTTCGACCTTGCCCTCCTCGTCCACGATGATCGTGGAGCGGATGACGCCCATGTACGTCTTGCCGTAGTTCTTCTTCTCGCCGAACGCGCCGTAGGCCTCGGTCACGGACTTCTCCGGGTCGGCGAGGAGGGTGATCCGCAGGGATTCCTTGTCGCGGAACTTCGCCAGTTTCTCCGGCTTGTCGGGGGAGATGCCGATGACGTCGTAGCCCGCGCCGGCCAGCACCTCCAGGTTGTCGGTGAAGTCGCAGGCCTGCTTCGTGCAGCCGGGGGTCAGGGCGGCCGGGTAGAAGTAGACGATGACCTTGCGGCCCTTGTGGTCCGACAGGGACACGTCGGTGCCGTCGGCGTCGGGCAGGGTGAAGGCGGGGGCCACGTCCCCGGGCTGGAGTCGCTCGCTCATTGGGTCAGCGTAACCGGGGGTCCTGACAGTGCGGTCGCGGGCGGAGCTGACAGACTGTCCAGGACAGGTGACAACGACAGGCATCGACAGACATCGACAGGCATCGGCTATTTCGGAGGCCCCACCGTGGCGGACACGTCGGACATCAGAACCCCGGCGCAGATCGAGGCGGACATCAAGCGCCGCCGCGAGCTTCTGGCTGAGACGCTCGACGAGATCGGGGTGCGGGTGCATCCGAAGACGATCGTCGGTGACGCGAAGGCCAAGGTCGTCTCCAACGTCGACCACGCGCTCGGGCGGGCGTACGTCTCCGTCAACAAGGCTGTCACCGAGGTGAAGGCCCAGTTCGTGGACGAGGAGGGCGCTCCTCGTCTTGAGCGGGTCGTGCCCGTGGTACTCGTCGCCGTGGGTCTCGTGGGGCTGCTGGCCCTGGGCACCCGGCGTCGCAAGGGCTGACCCGCAGGCGTACGCGGGCTTCGAAGGCAGGTAGGTTCAGTGGCGTGAGCGCCAAGAGAATCGACACCCACGACGACAAGCTGCCCATCCGGATGCTGCACGACCGTGTGCTGGTGCGGCAGGAGAACGGCGAGGGCGAGCGGCGGTCGGGCGGCGGCATCCTCATTCCCGCCACCGCGGCCGTCGGGCGCCGGCTGGCCTGGGCCGAGGTCGTCGCGGTGGGTCAGAACGTGCGGACGGTGGAGCCGGGTGACCGGGTGCTGTACGACCCGGAGGACCGTGCCGAGGTCGAGGTGCGGGGCATCGGGTACGTGCTGATGAGGGAACGGGATCTGCACGCCGTGGCCGCCGACCGGTTCGAGGGCTCCGAGGACTCGACGGGTCTGTACCTGTAGATCGACGGCGAGAGGGGCCGGTGACTGTGGTCACCGGCCCCTCTCGCCGTGTCATGGGACGGTCGGTCACTCCCGTCTGGAGGAGGTGATCGCCGGGCCTCCGCCCGTCGTCGTCCCCTCGGTCGAGCCGTTCGTGGTTCCGCCGGTCGTGTCTCCGGTGGTTCCGCCGGAGGTGTCGCCCGTCGTCCCGCCGGTCGTGGGGTCTCCGGTGGTGTCTGCGGTCGTCGTGCCGCCGCCGTCGGTCGTGGTGCCTCCGGTGGTCGTGTCGCCGGTGGTGCCGCCCGTCGTGGTGGTGCCGCCGGTGGTGGTCGTGCCGCCGTTGTCCTGGCCCTGGGTCTGGCCCTGGGTCTTGCCGCCGGTGTCCTGGCCGCCGGTGGTGTCGCCCGTGGTGCCGCCGTTGTCCTGGTCGCCCGTGGTCGGGTCGGCCGGGGCCTGGGTGCTCGGGGCCTGGGTCTCGGCGCCCGGCTGGAGTTCGAGGTCGAAGTCGCCGACCGGCTTCCCCTTGAGGGCGGCCTTGGTGTACTGCGCCCAGATCTCGGCCGGCGGGCCGCCGCCGTTGACGCGCTGCAGGCCCATCGCGCCGTACAGCGACTTGTGGGCTGCGGTCACCGGGTCCTGGCCCATGACGGAGACGACCGTGGCGAGTTCGGGGGTGTAGCCGGCGAACCAGGCGGCGGTGTCCTCCTCGGCGGTGCCGGTCTTGCCCGCGGCGGGGCGGTCGGCGGCCTGGGCGGCGGTGGCGGTGCCGTTGTCGACGACGCTCTGCAGGACGGAGGTGGTGGTGTCGGCGGCCTGGCGGCTGATGGCCTGCGTGGCCCTCTGCTGGGGCAGCTCGACGGCCTCCGAACCGTCCTTGGTGATCTTGTCGATCATCGTGTACGTGCCGTGCCTGCCGTGGTTGGCGAGCGTCGCGTAGGCCTCGGCCATGTCGAGGACGCTCGCGGTGTTCACGCCGAGCGCGATGGAGGGGGTCGCCGTGAGGTCGGGGGTGTCGGAGGGGATGCCCATGTCGATCGCGGTCTGCTTGACCTTGTCGGAGCCGACGTCGACGGCCATCTGCGCGTACACCGAGTTGACGGACTTGTTGGTGGCCTCGCGCACGGTGATCTCGCCGTAGGAGCCGTCGTCCTCGTTCTCGGGGGCGTAGGTGCCGCCGTTCCACCCGACGACGGGGCGCTTGTTGGTGCCGTCGTAGTAGGTGTTCGGGGTGATGAGCCGGCCGTCCTGGGTCTCGGAGTGGTTCTGGACGGCGGCGGCGAGGACGATGGACTTGAAGATGGAGCCGACCTGGAAGTCGCCGCGGGTGGCGCCGTTCGTGTACTGCTTCACGTAGTCGACACCGCCGTACATGGCGACGACCTTGCCGGTCTTCGGGTCGACGGAGGCGCCGCCCGCGCGGACGTAGTTGTCGACTTTGTTGTTCTTCTTGTCGAGCTTGTCCATCACCTTGTCGTTGACCGCCTTGACGAAGGCGTTCTGCTTCTTCTTGTCCAGGGTGGTGGTGATGCGGTAGCCGCCGGCTTCCAACTGCTCCGAGGTGACGATCTTGTTGGTGGTGAGGTAGTCCTTGATCGCCTGCACGATGTAGCCGCGCTGTCCGGACAGGCCGGTGGAGATGGTCTGTTCCTTGGGCATCGGGAACTTCAGTCCGGTGCGCGCGGACTCGCTGAGCCAGCCCTTCTTGACCATGCCGTCCAGGACGTAGTTCCAGCGGGCCTCGGCGGCGGCCTTGTTCTCGGGGTGTGCGACGACGTCGTACTCGCTGGGGGCGTTGACCAGTGCGGCGAGGTAGGCGGCGTGGGCCGGGTCGAGGTCTACGGCGTCGACGCCGTAGTAGGCCTGGGCGGCGGCCTGGATGCCGTAGGCGTTGCGGCCGAAGTAGCTGGTGTTGAGGTAGCCCTCGAGGATCTCGTCCTTGGACTTCTCGCGGTCCAGCTTGATCGAGATGAAGAACTCCTTGGCCTTGCGGGTGACGGTCTGTTCCTGGGCCAGGTAGTAGTTCTTCACGTACTGCTGGGTGATCGTGGAGCCGGACTGCTTGCCCTTGCCGGTGGCGGTGTTCCAGGCGGCGCGGAGCATGGCCTTGGGGTCGATCGCGGACTCGGAGTAGAAGTCGCGGTCCTCGGCGGCCAGGATGGCGTGCTGTGCGTCCTTGGAGATCTGCGCGAGGCCGACGTTCTCGCGGTTGATCTCGCCGTCACGGGCGAGCTGGCTGCCGTCGGAGTAGAGGTAGACGTTGGACTGCTTCATGGCGAGTGCGTTGGCCGGCGGGATGTTGACCATGGAGTAGCCGATGTAGAACAGTCCGGCGAGGACGATCAGCCCGACGACGAAGGCGCCCAGCACCATGCGCCACGTCGGGATCAGCCGTCGCCAGCCCGTGCGCTTGGGCCGCTTGGGCTTCTTGGCCTTCTTCTGGCCGGGCTCTTCAGCCGCCTGCGGTTCTCTCGGTGCCCAGCCCTCGGTCGGCTGCTGCGGCTGGTCGCTCATGTCGTGCACGGACTCCTGTTTCGCGTCATACGTTCCGTACGACCTCGTACGCCTTCTCTGCTCCCTGTTGAAGACTCTCGCACCATGCGTTCCGTTCCCGGATATGGCGCGCGTCTCGCCCAGAAAATGAGTGGCCCGCCTCATCACCTGCGCAGTAGGCTCCTGCGCTTTGGTGTCGGCGGGCCGAGGAGTGCTGTGGATGTGGGTTCCGGGCGGTTGTACGCGGCCGTCGCGGCGGGTGGATTCAGACGGTACGCGACCTATCGGGCGGCGACACTCGCAGGGGTGTTCACCAACACCGTCTTCGGTGTGATCCTCGTCTACACGTATCTGGCGCTGTGGGACGAGAAGCCCCATCTCGGGGGCTACGACCAGGCGCAGGCGGTCACCTATGTGTGGCTCGGGCAGTGTCTCTACTCGACGCTCGCGATCCAGGGCGGCGGCGCCGAGAAGGATCTGATGGACCGCATCCGCACGGGGGAGATCGCGGTCGACCTGTACCGGCCGGCGGACCTCCAACTGTGGTGGCTGGCAGGTGACTTGGGGCGTTCGGCGTTCCAGTTGTTCGGGCGGGGGGTGATTCCGTTCGCGTTCGGTGCGATGTTCTTCCCGATGGCGCTGCCCACGGACGTCATGTCCTGGGCGGCCCTTGCGGTGGCGCTGTTCCTCGCGATGCTCGTCAGTTTCGGGATCCGGTACCTGGCGGCGCTGAGCGCGTTCTGGCTGATGGACGGTCAGGGCGTCTCGCAGGCCGTGATGATCCTGGGCATCTTCTGCTCGGGCATGGTGCTCCCGCTGAACGCCTTCCCGGGTGTGTTCGGCGACATCGTGCGGGTGCTGCCGTGGGCGGCGCAGCTGCAGATGCCGGCGGACGTACTGATGGGGAAGACGGACCCGTTGGGGGCGTACGCCTTCCAGGCGGTGTGGGCGGTGGTGCTGCTGGCGGCGGGGCGGCTGCTCCAGTCTGCGGCGACGCGGCGGGTGGTGGTGCAGGGTGGGTGAGACATCGGGGCCGGGTTCGGGGCCGGGTACGGGTACGGCGTCGGGTTCGGGTTCGGGTTCGGGTACGGGTTCGGGTGCGGCGGCGGGGCCTGGTGCGGCGGCGCGCTCGGGTGAGACATCGAGTCCGGGCGGGACATCGAGTCCGGGCGGGACATCGAGTCCGGGCGGGACATCGCGCCGGGGAGAGACACCGCGCCCGGCCGCGGCACCGCTGCTGGGTGAGGCAGCGCGTCCGGGGCGGGCGTCGCTGCTGGGCGAGGGGCTGCGGGCCTACCGGCTGATCGCGGGCATGTGGATCCGCTCCGCCATGACCTACCGCACGTCCTTCGTCGTCACGGTGCTCGGCAACCTGGCGGTGACCGGCCTGGACTTCGTCGGGATCCTGCTGATGTTCTCGCAGGTCGACTCGCTGGGCGGCTGGAAGCTGCCCGAGATCGCCTTCCTCTACGGCCTGTCCGTCACCTCCTTCGGCATCGCCGACCTGGTGCTCGGCTCGATGGACGTGCTGGGCTCCCGCATCCGTGACGGCTCCTTCGACATCCTGCTGGTGCGGCCCGCGCCGGTGCTCGCGCAGATCGGCGCGGACCGCTTCGCGCTGCGCCGGCTGGGCCGGATCACGCAGGGCGCGGTGGTGCTGGTCTGGGCGCTGGCGGCGGTCGACGTCGACTGGAGCGTGGCGAAGGTGCTGCTGGTGCCGGTGATGGTGGTGAGCGGCGCGGTGATCTTCAGCGCGCTGTTCGTGGCGGGAGCCGCCTTCCAGATCTACGCGCAGGACGCGAGCGAGGTGCAGAACGCGTTCACGTACGGCGGTACCACCCTGTTGCAGTATCCGCCGGCCGTGTTCGGGAAGGACTTCGTGCGCGGGGTGACGTTCATGCTGCCCCTCGCCTTCGTCAACTGGGTACCGGCGTCCCATGTGTTGGGGCGGCCGTACCCGCTGGAGCTGCCGGGGTGGGTGGCCTTCGCGTCCCCGCTGGTGGCCGCGTTGTGCTGTGCGCTGGCCGGGCTGGCGTGGCGGACGGGGCTCGGTTCGTATCGGAGTACGGGGAGTTGACGGTGGACGCCTTCATTGAACTCGACCAGGTCGAGAAGGTCTTCGACGTACGCAAGAAGACCGGCTTCCTGAAACGGGAGCGGCGCCAGGTGCGGGCGGTCGACTCGATCTCCTTCACCGTGGCGCGCGGCGAGATGGTCGGGTACATCGGCCCGAACGGCGCCGGGAAGTCGACGACGATCAAGATGCTGACGGGCATCTTGACCCCGTCCGGCGGCCGGCTGCGGGTGGCGGGGATCGACCCGTCCCGCGAACGCACGCGCCTGGCCCACCGCATCGGTGTGGTCTTCGGCCAGCGCACCACCCTGTGGTGGGACCTCCCGCTGATCGACTCGTACAAGCTGATGCACCGCATGTACCGTATCCCGGACGCCCGTTACCGCGAGAACCTCGACCGCTGTGTCGAACTCCTCGAACTCGCCGACCTGTTGGACGTCCCGGTACGCCAACTGTCCCTGGGGCAGCGGATGCGGGGCGACATCGCGGCGGCCCTGCTGCACGACCCCGAGGTGCTGTACCTGGACGAGCCGACCATCGGACTCGACGTCATCTCCAAGGCCAAGGTGCGGGGATTCCTGCGGGAGTTGAACACCGAGCGCGGCACGACGGTCCTGCTGACCACGCACGACCTCCAGGACATCGAGCAGCTCTGCTCGCGCGTGATGGTCATCGACCACGGGCGCCTCATGTACGACGGTCCGCTCGCCGGTCTCCACGAGGTGGGCGAGAGCGAGCGCACCCTGGTGGTGGACCTGGAACGGGAACTCCCGCCGATCGAGGCGGCTCCCGCACGCGTGGTCCGGGTGGAGGGGCCGCGGCAGTGGCTCGCCTTCCCGGCGTCCGAGTCGGCGGCGGCCCTCGTGGCGCGGGTCGCGGCGGAGTATCCGCTGGTGGATCTGTCGGTGCGGGAGCCGGACATCGAGGCGGTGATCGCGAAGATGTACGCGGGAGAAGCGGAGAAAGCGGTGTCGTAGCCGTGTGGGGAGGTAACTCGTAGGCTGCCCCGTATGACGGAAGAACTCCCGGAGCTGCGTGCTTCCGACGCCGATCGTGAACGGGTCGCCGAGGTCCTGCGGGACGCCCTCGCCGAGGGGCGGCTCGACATGGAGGAGTTCGAGGAGCGGCTGGAGACGACGTTCAAAGCCCGGACGTACGGGGAGCTCGTGCCGATCACCCGGGACCTGCCGGTCGGTCAGAGTGCCGCTCCCCGGGTCGACATGGTGAAACGGCCGGAGCCGGACGGGAGTTGGGCGTCCCGGATCGTCGGCGGCGAGGGGTCCTCGACGTGGGCCGTCGCGGTGATGTCCGGGTTCCAGCGCAAGGGGCGGTGGACCGTGCCCCGGCGGTTCAACTGCTTCGCCTTCTGGGGCGGCGGGGAGATCGATCTGCGCGAGGCGAACTTCGCGGACCGCGAGGTCGAGATCAACTGCGTGGCCGTGATGGGCGGGATGCAGGTGATCGTGCCGCCGGGGGTCGAGGTCGTGGTCCGCGGGATCGGGATCATGGGCGGGTTCGACCAGCGTGAGGACGGCGTGCCGGGAGAGCCGGGGGCACCCCGCGTGATCGTGACCGGGTTCGCGTTCTGGGGCGGGGTCGGCGTCGAGCGCAAGCTCACCCGGGTGGAACGGCAGCGGCTCCGGGAGGAACGGCGCCAGGAGAAACTGGACCGCAGGGAGGCCGTCCGTGAGCTCAAGCGGTCGGCGCGGGACGATGCGCGGGGGTAGGACTGAGCGGTCGTTCGGCGGCTGCGGGTCCGTTGTGGCTGGTCGCGCAGTTCCCCGCGCCCCTATGGGTACGGACCCAGGGGCGCGGGGAACTGCGCGAACAGTCCCCACCGGGCCGCACTCACAACCGTGCCGCCGCCGCGCCCTTCAGGTACTCCAGATCGAACGCGTCCGCCATCCGCTCGTACCCCCTGTCGTTGGGGTGGAGACGGTCCCCCGAGTCGTACAGGGAGCGCAGTAGCCGCGGGTCGTGGGGATCCCGTACCGCCTTGTCGAAGTCGACGACCGCGTCGTAGACCTTCCCCGAGCGGATCTCCGCGTTGATGGCCTGGCGCACTCCTTCCCGCGCCTCGGTCCAGCCGTTGCGGTCGCCGAAGGGCATGAGCGTGGCGCCGACGACCCTGATGCCGCGGGCGTGGGCCTGGCGGACCAGGTCGCGGAGGCCGGTGAGGATGCCGTTCGGGTCGGCGGCACCCGGGGTGCGGAGGATGTCGTTGATGCCGAGGTCGACGACGACGATCCTGACGTTGGGGCGGTCGAGCACGTCACGGGTGAAGCGGCGGATGCCGGCCTGGTTCTCCAGGGGCCGTCCGCGGGCGTCCGCGAGGACCCGGTTGCCGCCGATCCCCGCGTTGACGACGCTGTAGCGGGGAAGGTCCCGGCCGCCGGCCAGGGCCGTGCGCAGGTGCCGGTTCAGGTAGTCCGGCCAGCGGTTGTTCGCGTCGGCCGTGGAGTTCTTGCCGTCGGTGAGCGAGTCGCCGAAGGCGACCACCGTGCCGTCGGCCTCGTCGCTGAGCACGTCCAGCGCGGTGAGGTACCGCCAGTGGTCGACCCGCTCGGTGTACGCCGTCCCGGTCGCGTCCGCCGTGACGTCGCCCTCGGCGGCGTACGACGTCTGCCGGGCCGCCGGGTGGTAGGTGACCGGGCCGGAGAGGGTGGGGGAGTAGGTGGTGACCAGGACGTCGCTGCCCGCCGGGACGGCCAGGGCGACGGCGTCGCTGAGCATCTGCCCGCCCGCGGCGATGACGGCCGTGGTGTTGCCCGCGAACGTGAGCCGCCGCATGGTGCCCGCGCTCGCCGCGGCGGTCCTGGTGCCGGCGGCGAGCGCGATGGTCGCGTGGGTGATGGTCAGCGGGCTCTTGCCGTAGAGGTTGGACAGCGTGATGCGGGCACTCGTACCGCCGACGCTGGTGTGGACGACGTTGCGGACCGAGCGGCCGGTCATGCCCTCGTTGCCGGTGCCGGGCTCGGCGCCGACCGGGGCGGCGGACCAGGTGCCCACCCAGACCCCGGCGGAGGCGGGGGCGGCGGAGGGACGCGAGGGCCCGGAGCCGGACAGTGAGGTTCGGTCCCTGGTGCCGGTGCCGGCCGCCACGGCGACGTAGATGGCGGTGGACAGGGCCACGATCGTGGCGACGATCGCGGCGAGCAGGGCGTAACCATGACGCCTTGTCATGTGGTGCTGGTCTCCTCGGGAGATGGGAGCCCGGGGCTCCGATCTGATCACCTCATGATGAGGCATGAACCTGAAGCAAGTGACGAGACCCCCTCCGGTTCCCTCGTCCGGTCGGGCGCCGGGAACTCTTGTTCCGTTCCGGGAGTCGGTCAGGAAGGGACAATGGGTGAGGGATCACCGAACGGGTGGAGCGGATGGAACGTACGAAAACTGAAGAAACCGGACCATCTGACGCCGAGCGGCGTGGCCGGGCGGACGTCCGTGCGATGAGCACCTTCAGCGAGGCCGACCTGGAGAAGCAGCGCGGTGTGCGGCGCATGAAGCTCACCGCCACCGGACTGCTGCTCTTCGTGGCGCTGGTGTACGTGCTGGCCACATGGGCGTCCCACGAGGGTGCCGGCACCTGGGCGGACTACGTCGCCGCGGCCGCCGAGGCCGGCATGGTCGGCGCGATGGCCGACTGGTTCGCGGTCACGGCCCTCTTCCGCCACCCCCTCGGCCTGCCCATCCCGCACACCGCGATCATCCCCACCAAGAAGGACCAACTGGGGGTGTCCCTCGGCGAGTTCGTCGGCGAGAACTTCCTCTCCGAGGACGTCGTACGGCAGCGGCTGCGGTCCGTGGGCATCGGCAGCCGGCTCGGCGCCTGGCTCGCGGAACCCGAGCACGCCGACCGGGTGACCGCAGAGCTGTCGGCCGCGCTCCGGGGCGCCCTGACCGTGCTGCGGGATTCCGACGTCCAGGCCGTGGTCGGCGAGGCGATCACCCGGCGTGCCGACGCCCAGGAGATCGCGCCCGGCATCGGGAAGATGCTGGAGAAGGTCGTCGCCGACGGAGGACACCGACGGGCTGTCGACCTGGTGGTGACCCGCGCCCATGACTGGCTCGTGCTGCACGACGCGCAGGTCATGGACGCGGTGCAGGGCGGAGCGCCCGGCTGGACCCCGCGTTTCGTCGACAAGAAGGTCGGCGAGCGGGTCTACAAGGAGCTGCTGCGGTTCGTGACGGAGATGCGGGACATGCCGTCGCATCCGGCTCGCGGCGCACTGGACCGGTTCCTGTCGGACTTCGCCTCCGACCTCCAGTCCGACACCGACACCCGCGCGCGCATCGAACGGCTCAAGGGGGAGGTGCTGGGGCGCGGCGAGGTCCAGGACCTCATCGCGTCGGCCTGGACGGCCGTACGGTCGATGATCGTGTCCGCCGCCGAGGACGAGCGCAGCGAACTGCGGCTGCGGGTGCGGGCGTCCCTGCTGTCGCTGGGCGCGCGGATGGCCGAGGACCCGAAGGTGCAGGCGAAGGTCGACGGATGGGTGGAGGGGGCCGCGGTGTACGTGGTCACGACCTACCGGCGCGAGATCACCTTGCTGATCACGGACACGGTGGCCGGCTGGGACGCCGAGCACACGACCCGGAAGATCGAGGCGCACATCGGCCGGGACCTCCAGTTCATCCGCATCAACGGCACGGTGGTGGGGTCACTCGTGGGGCTGTTGATCTACACGGTGTCGCGGGCGCTTGGGGCGTAGACGCGCTGGTCGGGGGAATACGGGGGAGGTTCGCCCGACCCGCACGTCTTGAGGAGGGAGCGGTCCCTTGACCACCGCGCAGGCCGATTCCGGCCGTACCGTGACGACGAACATCCCCGCTCGGCTCGACCGGCTCCCCTGGTCCCGCTGGCACTGGACGATCGTCATCGGACTCGGCACCGTATGGATCCTCGACGGCCTGGAGGTCACGGTCGTCGGCAACATCGCGAGCCGGTTGTCGGAACCGGGAAGCGGACTGTCGATCTCCTCCGGGCAGGTCACCGGCATCGCGGCGGCGCTGTACGTGGCCGGTGCGTGCGTGGGAGCCCTGTTCTGGGGGCGGCTGACCGACAAATGGGGCCGCAAGAAGCTGTTCATGATCACGCTGGCTGTCTATCTGGCGGCCACGGCGCTGACCGCGGTGTCCTTCGACTCCTGGTGGTTCTTCCTGTTCCGGTTCCTGACCGGGTTCGGGATCGGAGGCGAGTACGCGGCGATCAACTCCGCGATCGACGAGCTGATCCCGGCGCAGTACCGGGGGCGGGTCGACCTGATCATCAACGGGAGTTTCTGGCTGGGAGCGGTGGGGGGATCCCTGCTGTCGATCGTCGCGCTGAACACGGATTTGTTCGCGAAGGACGTGGGATGGCGGCTGACGTTCGCGCTGGGCTCCGTGCTGGCCGTCGTGATCCTTCTCGTACGGCGACATGTGCCCGAGAGTCCACGGTGGTTGCTCATCCATGGGCAGGACGAGGAGGCCGAGCGGATCGTCACGTCGATCGAGGAACGGGTGGAGGCGGAGCGGGGTTCGGCTCTGCCGCGGGCCGAGGGTGAGATCACGATCCGTCAGCGGCGCAGTATCTCGTTCGTGGAGATCGCGCGGACGCTGTTCTCCGACTACCGGCGCCGTTCCGTGCTGGGGTTCTCGCTCTTCATCGGCCAGGCCTTTTTGTACAACGCGATCACCTTCGGCTTCGGCGCGATCCTCACGACGTTCTTCGACGTGCCGACCGGGAACACCGGGTACTACTTCGCCGTCATCGCGATCGGCAACTTCTGCGGGCCGCTGCTGCTGGGCAAGCTGTTCGACACGGTCGGGCGGCGGGTGATGATCTCGTCGACCTACCTGCTCTCGGGACTGCTGCTGTTCGCGACGGCGTGGCTGTTCGACCAGGGGTCGCTGAGCGCGACCACGATGACGGCCTGCTGGTGTGCGGTGCTGTTCTTCGCCTCGGCGGGCGCGTCCAGTGCCTACCTCACGGTGTCCGAGGTGTTCCCGATGGAGACCCGCGCGATGTCGATCGCGTTCTTCTACGCGCTGGGCACGGCGGCGGGTGGTATCAGCGGGCCGCTGCTGTTCGCCGACCTGACGAGTACGGGCAAGGTCGGCGACACGGTGCTGGCCTTCCAGATCGGTGCGGGTCTGATGTGTGCGGCGGGGCTGGTGGCGGCGTTCCTCGCGGTCCATGCGGAACGTCGCTCCCTGGAGGACATCGCGAAGCCGCTGACGGCGACGTGATCCCTGCGGGTTCGGTGGGGGCGGGCGTTTTTTGCGCAGTTCCCCGCGCCCCTAATCGCTTCGGGTTCGGTGGGTGGGTCGGGTGCGGGGTGGGGGGTG
>NZ_JBVIHJ010000027.1:0-4652 GCF_055570355.1 Streptomyces sp. NPDC031225
AGCCCCCACCGGGCCGCACCCGCCTGTCGGCGGACCGTCCCACCCCCTGGTGCGTTCCGCGTTCAGGGGCGCGGGGAACTGCGCGACCAGCCCCCACCGGGCCGCACCCGCCTGTCGGCGGACCGTCCCACCCCCTGGTGCGTTCCGCGTTCAGGGGCGCGGGGAACTGCGCGACCAGCCCCCACCGGGCCGCACCCGCCTGTCGGCGGACCGTCCCACCCCCTGGTGCGTTCCGCGTTCAGGGGCGCGGGGAACTGCGCGACCAGCCCCCACCGGGCCGCACCCGCCTGTCGGCGGACCGTCCCACCCCCTGGTGCGTTCCGCGTTCAGGGGCGCGGGGAACTGCGCGACCAGCCCCCGGGCCGCAGGCGCCCTGGGACATGTGTGGCACCCCCTTGGGGGAGGTCAGAGGCGGCCGAGTACCTGGGCCAGCAGGGCGCCCATCCGGGTAGCCGAGTCGCGGCCTGCCTGCAGGACCTCCTCGTGGTTCAGCGGCTCGCCCGTCATGCCCGCCGCGAGGTTGGTGACCAGGGAGATGCCCAGCACCTCCGCACCCGCCTCGCGTGCGGCGATCGCCTCCAGGACCGTCGACATGCCCACCAGGTCCGCGCCGATCACGCGGGCCATGCGGATCTCGGCCGGAGTCTCGTAGTGCGGGCCGGGGAACTGGGCGTAGACGCCCTCCTCCAGGCTCGCGTCGATCTCCTTGCACAGGGCGCGCAGGCGGGGGGAGTAGAGGTCCGTGAGGTCGACGAAGTTCGCGCCGATGATGGGGGACGTCGCCGTGAGGTTGATGTGGTCGCTGATCAGGACAGGCTGGCCGGGGCGCATGCCCTCGCGGAGGCCGCCGCACCCGTTGGTGAGGACGATGGTCTTGCAGCCGGCGGCCACGGCGGTGCGGACGCCGTGCGCGACGGCGGCGACACCGCGGCCCTCGTAGTAGTGCGTGCGGCCCAGGAAGACCAGGGCCCGCTTCTCGCCGATCTTGTACGAGCGGATCTTGCCACCGTGCCCCTCCACCGCCGGCGGCGGGAAGCCGGGCAGGTCGGTGACCGGGAACTCGGCGTCGGGTGCACCGAGTGCGTCCACCGCGGGGGCCCAGCCGGAGCCCATCACGAGGGCGACGTCGTGGGTCTCGGCGCCGGTCAGTTCGCGCAGGCGCGTGGCGGCGGCGTCCGCGGCGGTGTGGGGGTCGCCCTGGATGTGGTCCGGAAGAAGAGATGCGTTCACGCGCATGAGGGTAGCCGGTAGATGCCTACGCGCGTAGATGACAGAGCGGACGGGATGGCGATCGTTGTCTTGTCGTTTCCGACCAACGGCGCTAGCAGGGGCGCTTGCGCAGTTCCATGACGTAGTCGTGGGGGGCGCCCGCCGATTCCGCCGCGTCGGCGACCTCGCCCAGGTAGCGGGCGGAGGGCAGACCGCCCTCGTAGCCGTTCAGGACGTACGTCCAGGCCTGCTCCTCGCCCTCCAGGGTGTGGACGCGGACGCGGGTACGGCGGTAGATGTCGAGGCCGACGCCCTCCCAGCGGTCCATCGAGTCCTCGTCGGGCGGGGCGATCTCGTAGAGCGCGACGAACACCTGGGACAGGGGGTCCTCGACGATCGTCGCGAGAGCGCCCTCCCAGCCCATGTGCTCGCCCGCGAAGGTCAGCCGCCACCCGTTCAGCCACCCCGTGGCGCGCATCGGCGAGTGCGGGGCACGGCGGGTCATCAGCCGCGCGTCGAGGTTGCCGGCGTAGGCGGCGTAGAGCGACATGCGTCGAGGGTACGGCAGCCTTCCCCCGCGTCTCTCCCGTAACGGTGGCATCTCGAGGAGGGCCCCAGGGCGTGAGACCTCCGGGCGTGCGGGACAATGGAGTACGTGACTCGGATCGTGATCATCGGTGGCGGACCCGGCGGATACGAGGCGGCCCTGGTGGCCGCCCAGCTCGGCGCGGAGGTGACCGTCGTCGACTGCGACGGTCTGGGCGGAGCGTCGGTGCTGACCGACTGCGTGCCGTCGAAGACTCTCATCGCGACGGCCGAGGTCATGACGACCTTCGACTCGTCGTACGAGGAGCTGGGGATCATCGTCGCCGACGACACCCCACCGCTGGAGCAGGCCGCCCGGGTGGTGGGCGTCGATCTGGGGAAGGTCAACCGGCGTGTGAAGCGGCTCGCCCTTGCCCAGTCCCATGACATCACCGCCTCCGTGACGCGTGCCGGTGCGCGGGTGCTGCGCGGGCGGGGGCGTCTTGAGGGCATGCAGTCCCTCGACGGGTCGCGGAAGGTCGTCGTGCGGGCCGTCGACGGGAGCGAGGAGACGCTCGTCGCTGATGCCGTGCTGATCGCCACGGGCGGGCATCCCCGTGAGCTGCCCGACGCCCAGCCCGACGGGGAGCGCATCCTCAACTGGACCCAGGTCTACGACCTCACCGAGCTGCCGGACGAGCTCATCGTGGTCGGTTCGGGTGTGACCGGTGCCGAGTTCGCCGGTGCCTACCAGGCGCTCGGGTCCAAGGTGACGCTCGTTTCGTCGCGGGATCGCGTGCTGCCCGGTGAGGACCCGGATGCCGCCGCGGTGCTGGAGGAGGTCTTCCGGCGCCGTGGCATGAACGTCATGGCGCGCTCCCGCGCCGAGTCCGCCAAGCGGGTCGGCGACCGGGTCGAGGTCACCCTCGCGGACGGGCGGGTCATCACCGGGTCGCACTGTCTGATGGCCGTCGGCGCCATTCCCAACAGCGCCGGGATGGGGCTGGAGGAGGCCGGGGTCAGGCTCCGGGAGTCCGGGCACATCTGGACCGACAAGGTGTCCAGGACCTCCGCCCCCGGTGTGTACGCCGCCGGTGACGTGACCGGGGTCTTCGCCCTGGCGTCCGTCGCCGCCATGCAGGGGCGTATCGCCATGTACCACTTCCTCGGTGACGCGGTGGCCCCGCTGAACCTGAAGACCGTCTCGTCGAACGTCTTCACCGACCCGGAGATCGCCACCGTCGGGTATTCGCAGGCGGACGTGGACGCCGGGAAGATCGACGCCCGGGTCGTGAAGCTGCCGTTGCTCAGGAATCCGCGCGCCAAGATGCAGGGCATCCGCGACGGCTTCGTCAAGATCTTCTGCCGCCCGGGTACGGGAATCATCGTCGGCGGTGTCGTCGTGGCGCCCCGTGCCTCGGAACTGATCCACCCCATCTCGATCGCGGTCGACAACAATCTGACGGTCGAACAGATCGCGAACGCGTTCACCGTTTACCCCTCCCTTTCGGGGTCGATCGCCGAGGTGGCACGGCAGTTGCACACGCGCAAGGACGGCGGGGAAGCCTGACGGCCGAAAGCGATTCCTGCCTGGTCACAGGGAGTTGCCGACCATTCGCGCGGCATAGGCGGGGAGATTAGGCCCTATACCACTTCCCGTCCTGTAGTGCGAACATCTTCTGCTATTCGGCGCAAACAGCTGAAAGCAGACGGTCGTTGGCGTTACTGTCAGTTTCGTGTTCGCTGCAGAACGTCGCCAATTGATCCTCGAAATGGTGCGAGCCAACGGGGCTGTATCGCTCCGTGAGCTCGCCCGCGTCGTCCAGACCTCCGAAGTGACCGTACGGCGGGACGTGCGCGCACTGGAGGCAGAAGGACTCCTCGACCGCCGACATGGCGGTGCGGTATTGCCGGGCGGGTTCACGCGAGAGTCCGGCTTTCCGCAGAAATCACATCTCGCGACCGCCGAGAAGACGGCCATCGCCGATCTCGCCGCGGGCCTCGTCGAAGAAGGCGAGGCGATCGTGGTGGGAGCGGGTACGACCACGCAGGAGCTGGCACGCCGGCTCGCCCGGGTCCCCGGGCTGACCGTCGTGACCAACTCCCTGCTGGTGGCCCAGGCGCTCGCCCATGCCAACCGGGTGGAAGTGGTGATGACCGGCGGCACCCTGCGCGGTTCCAACTACGCCCTGGTGGGCTCGGGGGCGGAACAGTCGCTCCAGGGGCTCAGGGTCTCCCGGGCCTTCATCTCCGGGAGCGGACTCACCGCCGAGCGCGGGCTGTCCACGTCCAACATGCTGTCGGCGTCCGTGGACCGGGCGCTGGTGCAGGCCGCCGCGGAGGTCGTGGTCCTCGCCGACCACACCAAGCTCGGTACGGACACGATGTTCCAGACCGTGCCGACGGATGTGATCACCCGCCTGGTCACGGACGAACCCCCGGCCCACGACGACCGGGCCGGTACGGAACTCCAGGCGCTCGCCGACCAGGGGGTGCAGATCGCCGTGGCCGGCGCGTCGGGAGCGCCGGGGGGTGATCAGGTCCCGGCGCGTCGGCAACAGCGCCGGGACGTGCCCCTGCCGGGACCCCGCCGCGGCCAGGTCGCGGGCGGCCCGGGCCTGCGCACGGCCACCGTCCACGGTGAGCAGCCTCCGGGTGCGGAGCGGGCGCGGGTGGCGGACCTTCGCCGGCGATGAGCCGCACGGCCGGGCGCCACGCCTCACCGGCACGACCCGCGGCACCCTGAAATCCACCGTCACGGGGACGGGGAAGCGGGGGGGGGGGGGGGGGGGGGGGGGGGGGGGGCGGGGGGGGGGTGGGGGGGGGGTGGGGGGGGGGGGGGGGGGGGGTGGGGGGGGGGGAGGGGGGGGGGGAGGGAGGGGGAGGGGGGGGGGAGGGAGGGGGGGCGAGGGGGCGGG
>NZ_JBVIHJ010000027.1:4662-15318 GCF_055570355.1 Streptomyces sp. NPDC031225
GAACCACCCACCCCCCGCCCCCCCCCCCCCCCCCCCACCCCCCACCCCACCCCAAAACCCACCCCCCAGGAGAACGACAAACCCCTCCCCCTGCCCCCCCCCCCCCCCCCCCCCCCCCCCCCCCTCGCCATGCCGTACAGGCCGTGCGGGTCAGTCCTTGATCTCGCAGATCGCGGCGCCGGAGGTGATGGACGAGCCGACCTCCGCGGACAGGCCCTTGATGGTGCCGGTCTTGTGGGCGTTGAGCGGCTGTTCCATCTTCATCGCTTCGAGGACGACGATCAGGTCGCCTTCCTTGACTTCCTGGCCCTCCTCGACGGCGATCTTGACGATGGTGCCCTGCATGGGGGAGGCGAGGGTGTCGCCGGAGGCCGCGGGGCCGGACTTCTTGGCCGCGCGGCGCTTGGGCTTGGCTCCGGCGGCGAGGCCGGTGCGGGCCAGTGACATGCCCAGCGAGACCGGGAGGGAGACCTCCAGGCGCTTGCCGCCGACCTCGACGACGATGGTCTCGCGGTCGACGTCCTCGTCCGCCTCGTCGGTGCCGGCCGGGGCGGCGAAGGCGGGGATGTCGTTGACGAACTCGGTCTCGATCCAGCGGGTGTGGACCGTGAAGGGGTCCTGGCCGCCGGTGAGTTCGGGGGCGAAGGCGGGGTCGGTGACGACCTTGCGGTGGAAGGGGATGGCGGTGGCCATGCCCTCGACCTGGAACTCCTCCAGGGCGCGGGCGGCGCGCTGCAGGGCCTGTTCGCGGGTGGCGCCGGTGACGATGAGCTTGGCGAGCAGGGAGTCCCAGGCCGGGCCGATGACGCTGCCGGACTCGACGCCCGCGTCCAGGCGGACACCGGGGCCGGAGGGCGCCTCGAACTTGGTGACGGTGCCGGGGGCGGGCAGGAAGCCGCGGCCCGGGTCCTCACCGTTGATGCGGAACTCGAAGGAGTGGCCGCGCAGTTCGGGGTCGCCGTAGCCGAGGGCCTCGCCGTCGGCGATGCGGAACATCTCGCGCACCAGGTCGATGCCGGCGACCTCTTCGGTGACCGGGTGTTCCACCTGGAGGCGGGTGTTGACCTCCAGGAAGGAGATCGTGCCGTCCATGCCGACGAGGAACTCCACGGTGCCGGCGCCGACGTAGCCGGCCTCCTTGAGGATGGCCTTGGAGGAGGCGTACAGCTCGGCGACCTGTGCCTCGGAGAGGAAGGGTGCCGGGGCCTCCTCGACCAGTTTCTGGTGACGGCGCTGCAGGGAGCAGTCACGGGTGGAGACGACGACCACGTTGCCGTGGGAGTCGGCCAGGCACTGGGTCTCCACGTGGCGGGGCTTGTCGAGGTAGCGCTCGACGAAGCATTCCCCGCGCCCGAACGCGGCCACGGCCTCGCGGACCGCGGAGTCGTACAGTTCGGGGACTTCTTCCAGGGTGCGGGCGACCTTCAGGCCGCGGCCGCCGCCGCCGAAGGCGGCCTTGATGGCGATCGGCAGGCCGTGTTCCTCGGCGAAGGCCACCACCTCGTCGGCCCCGGACACCGGGTCGGGGGTGCCGGCGACCAGCGGGGCACCGGCGCGCTGGGCGATGTGCCGGGCGGCGACCTTGTCACCGAGGTCACGGATGGCCTGCGGGGGCGGGCCGATCCAGATCAGGCCCGCGTCCAGGACCGCCTGTGCGAACTCGGCGTTCTCGGAAAGGAAGCCGTACCCGGGGTGGACGGCGTCCGCGCCCGCCTCACGCGCGGCGCCCAGGACCTTGTCGATGTCCAGGTAACTGGTGGCCGGGGTGTCACCGCCCAGGGCGAACGCCTCATCCGCGGCGCGGACATGCAGAGCGTCCCGGTCCGGGTCGGCGTACACGGCCACGCTCGCGATACCGGCATCCCGGCAGGCCCGGGCAACGCGGACAGCGATTTCGCCACGGTTGGCGATGAGCACCTTGCGCACGATTGAGGCTCCCTCCTTGAAACAAGCCGAGTTTAGGGACTGCCGACACGTCTCTTCGACCCATCCCCTGGGGTGAGCTAGCCCACACGGAGCGTGATACGAGGCTTGCTCGACCCGGGAAAACCCTTGTCGCACCACGGTACGCAGGACTCCTCCCGGAAACCCTAGCCCTGCTCTGTGGTCAAGGTCTCTGTGAGAGCGTGCTGCGGACCACTCCGTTTCTTTGTGGAGTCCCTACGAATGGCCCAACGATTCTTTGCCCTCCGCCGAACCCTTGTCCCGCGGTTTACCCGTTAGTAGCGTTCAGGCTGTATTGAACGTACTTCGAGTAACAAGAGCGCGGGTCGAGAGTGGGTGGGGACCGGTGATACGCAGGCCGGTGGCGTGGATCGTGGCGGTCGTCCTCTTCGCGGAGGCATTCGGCGTCGCCGCGCTGAACTGGTTCCTGGGCGTCGTCGTCGACAACCAGAACATGTCCCTCGCGGGCCTGGACCCCGATGCGATGTCGCTGTCGTCGAAGATCGGCGGGATCGTCTTCGGCCTCTACTTCGCGCTGTGCGGGGTGGTCGCGCTGCTCGTGGCGGTGCGCGACCAGCGCCCGGCCGGCTTCGGCCGCATCCTGCTGATCAGCATGGCCGTGGTCCACGGCCTGCTCGGCGCGTTCGCCTGGGGCCTGATGGGCCGGCCGCAGTTCGCGTTCATGATGGTCGTGCTCGCGCTCATCGTGCTGCTGCTGATGACGTACGACGCCCAGGACCGGCCCGCCGCCGCGGAACCCGAGGACAGTGCGCCGGCGGGCGACGGCCGGGGTGGCGAGGGATCGCCGCTCACGCCTCCGCCGGCGCCCACAACTCCGTGATGCCGACGCCCAGCTCGGCCAGCAGTCGGCGCAGCAGCGGCAGGCTGAGGCCGATCACGTTGCCGTGGTCGCCGTCGATGCCCTCGATGAACGGGGCCGAGCGGCCGTCCAGGGTGAACGCCCCGGCGACGTAGAGGGGTTCACCGGAGGCGACGTACGCGGCGATCTCCGCGTCGGTCGGCTCGCCGAAGCGGACGACCGTGGAGGCGACCGCGGAGACATACCGGCCGCTCGTGGTGTCGTGGACGCAGTGGCCGGTCTGCAGGGTGCCCGCGCGGCCGCGCATGGCCTTCCAGCGGGCCGTCGCCTCCTCGGCGTCGGCCGGTTTGCCCAGTGCCTCGCCGTCCAGGTCGAGCACCGAGTCGCAGCCGATCACCAGGGCGCCCGTGACCTCGGGCAGCGCGGCCACGACGGAGGCCTTCGCCTCGGAGAGGGCGAGGGCCAGTTCGGCGGGGGTGGGGGCGCTGACCGCCTCCTCGTCGACCCCGCTGACGATCACCTCGGGGGTGAGGCCGGCCTGTCGCAACAGGCCCAGCCGGGCGGGGGACTGGGAGGCGAGCACGAGTCGGCGGCGCGGCTGATCGGTCATGCGGTCAGCGTAGTCCGGTCAGCGCAGCCCGATCACGATCATCGCGATCACCATGGCCACCGCCATGAAGATGCTCAGGCGCCGAAGCATGACCTCCATGTCGCGCAGTTCCTTCGGAGGTTCGTTCTCGGGGTCGGACCACAGCATGGGTTCCAGCGTGCGGCGCTTATGGCGCGGGCGCCTGAGTACGCGTACTCAACTTCCCTAAACGGTACTGTGGTGTCATTAAGCGTCGACGTTGAGGAGCACACGCCGTGTTCACCACTGCTTGGACCGCCTCGCCCCAGTTGCCCAGCGAAGGCTTCACCCCCAACTGGTCCCGGGAGGGCTTCTGGCGCCAGTCGGTGCGCCAGGTCGTCCGGCTGTCGTCCGGGGGCAGCAGGCTGCGGATCCGCCTCTCCCACGCCTACGGCACCTCACCGGTGCGTCTCGCGGGCGCGACGGTCGGCCGTACGACGTCGGGGGCGGGGGTGGAGCCGGGCTCGCTGCGCGGGCTTCCGCTCGCCGCCGAGATCCCCGCACGGGGTGAACTGGTCAGCGACGCGGTCGAACTCCCCGTGTCCGCGGGGGAGTCGGTCACGGTCACGCTGTACTTCGACGCGGCGACCGGGCCCGCGACCTTTCACGCCCAGGCCTTCACCACCGGCTACCGGGGGGAGGGCGAACTGCTCGGCGACGTGAGCGGCGAGGGGTTCGACGCGGTGAGCGAGTCCTGGTACTTCCTGGCCGCCGTGGAGACGGACTCCGGCCGTAGGGACGCAATCGCACTGTTCGGGGACTCCGTCACCGACGGGTTCGGCTCGACCCCGGGGGCGGACCGGCGGTGGTCGGACGCCCTGGCCCGGCTCAGCGGGCGGCCCGTGCTCAACGCCGGGATCGGCGGGAACCTGCTGCTCAACGACTCGGCGTGGTACGGGGAGAAGGGCGTGCGGCGGTTCCGGCGGGATGTGCTGGGGCTCGCCGGGGTGGACACCGTGGTCGTGCTGCTGGGGGTCAACGACATCGGGTTCAGCGAGACCGACGAACAGCCGACCTACAAGCCCGCGCCGGTGGTGGAGGCGGCCGAGATCATCGCCGGGTACCGGGAGTTGATACGGCAGGCTCGGGGGCGTCGGATGATCGGGTGCACCCTGTTGCCGTTCGGCGGGTCCGACCACTGGGGTGAGCATGCGGCGAAGGTCGCCCACGAGGTCGACGAGTGGGTGCGCTGCTCCGGCGAGTACGACGCCGTGGTGGATCTCGCGCGGGAGCTGGCCGATCCGGGAGACCCGGACCGGCTGCGCCCGTCGTACGACTTCGGCGATCACCTGCACCCGAACGATCTCGGGTACGAGGTGATGGCCGAAGCGCTGTCGACCGTCCTCTAGGACGGCCAGTAGGTGCGCGTCCATGCCGTCGGCCCCGGCTGGGGCAGGCGGCGCCCCGCGATGCGGGACGGGTCCGACCACGCGGCCTTGCGGTCCTCCGCGCCGGACGGCGAGTCCGTCGCCGCCGCGGCGCGGGCCCGGACCACCGCCAGGGCGGCGGCCAGCTCCTCCGGGGTGGGGTTTCCCCGTACGACCTTGATGTTCATGACGGCTCCCGGCAGGGCTAGAGGGGGATGTTGCCGTGCTTCTTGGGCGGCAGCGACTCGCGCTTGGTACGCAGCTGACGCAGGCCCCTGACCACGTGGCGGCGGGTGTCCGACGGCATGATCACGGAGTCGACGTAGCCGCGCTCGGCCGCGATGTAGGGGTTGAGGAGGGCGTCCTCGTACTCCTGGATGAGGCGGGCCCGGGTGGCCTCCAGGTCGCCGTTCGCGTCGGCCTCCGCGATCGTGCGGCGGTGCAGGATGTTGACGGCGCCCTGGGCACCCATGACGGCGATCTGGGCGGTGGGCCAGGCGAGGTTGAGGTCCGCGCCGAGGTGCTTGGAGCCCATGACGTCGTAGGCGCCGCCGAAGGCCTTGCGGGTGATCACCGTGATGAGGGGCACGGTGGCTTCCGCGTAGGCGTAGATGAGCTTCGCGCCGCGGCGGATGATGCCGTCGTGCTCCTGGTCGACGCCGGGCAGGAAGCCCGGCACGTCCACGAAGGTGATCACCGGGATGTTGAAGGCGTCGCAGGTGCGCACGAAGCGGGCCGCCTTCTCGGAGGCCGTGATGTCCAGACAGCCGGCGAACTGCATCGGCTGGTTGGCGACGATCCCCACCGGCGCGCCCTCGACCCGGCCGAAGCCGGTGAGGATGTTCGGGGCGAACAGCGCCTGCGTCTCGAAGAACTCGGCGTCGTCCAGGATGTGTTCGATCACCGTGTGCATGTCGTACGGCTGGTTCGCGCTGTCCGGCACCAGCGTGTCCAGCTCACGGTCCTCGTCGGTGATCGCGAGGTCCGCCTCCTCGGGGAAGACGGGCGCCTCCGAGAGGTTGTTGGACGGCAGGTACGACAGCAGCTGCTTGACGTACTCGATGGCGTCCTTCTCGTCGCCCGCCATGTGATGGGCCACGCCCGAGGTGGAGTTGTGGGTGCGGGCGCCGCCCAGCTCCTCGAACCCGACGTCCTCGCCGGTGACCGTCTTGATGACGTCAGGGCCCGTGATGAACATGTGCGAGGTCTGGTCGACCATGACCGTGAAGTCGGTGATGGCCGGGGAGTAGACCGCTCCGCCCGCGCACGGACCGACGACGAGCGAGATCTGCGGGATGACACCGGACGCGTGGGTGTTGCGGCGGAAGATCTCGCCGTACGCGCCCAGGGAGGCCACACCCTCCTGGATACGGGCGCCGCCGGAGTCGTTGATGCCGATGACCGGGCAGCCGGTCTTCAGTGCGAAGTCCATCACCTTGACGATCTTCTGGCCGTAGACCTCGCCCAGCGCGCCGCCGAAGACGGTGAAGTCCTGGGAGAACACGGCGACCGGACGCCCGTCCACGGTGCCGTAACCGGTCACCACGCCGTCCCCGTAGGGGCGGTTGCTCTCCAGGCCGAAGCTGGTGGAGCGGTGCCGGGCGAACTCGTCCAGCTCGGTGAAGGACCCCTCGTCGAGCAGGAGCTCGATGCGCTCACGGGCCGTCAACTTGCCCTTGGCGTGCTGCTTCTCGACGGCGCGTGCGGAGCCGGCGTGCGTCGCTTCATCAATACGGCGCTGGAGGTCCGCGAGTTTGCCCGCGGTGGTGTGGATGTCGATCCCCGTGGACTGCTGGGTCTCGTGACGCTCTTCCGGCTCGGACATCGGGACGTGGCTCCCTGCCTGCTCAAAAGGGGGGACGGTTACTCATCCGTACAGTAGTGGCGCACCTACGAATCAGCAGTGCGGCGTTTCACACACCTAGGGTGGCTTGCATGACGCCGCGAGATGTTTCAGGAGACGACAGCCGCTGGTCGGATCTCGACCGGCCGCCCCTCAACGCCGCCGCGCTGCGCCGCGGCCTGGTGCGGGAGGGCGGTCTGTGGTCCGGGATCGAGGTGGTCCCCGGCACCGGCTCCACCAACTCCGACCTGGTCGCCCGCGCCGACGCGGGCAAGGCCGCCGAGGGCACGGTCCTCGTCGCCGAGGAGCAGACCGCGGGGCGGGGCCGCCTGGACCGGCAGTGGACCGCGCCGCCCCGCTCGGGCCTCTTCTTCTCCGTCCTGCTGAACCCGGCCGACGTACCGGTGTCCCGCTGGGGCTGGCTGCCGCTGCTCACCGGGGTCGCGGTGGCGACGGGCCTGTCCCGGTCCGCAGGCGTCGACACCGCCCTGAAGTGGCCCAACGACCTTCTGGTGACCGTCGGCGGCGAGGAACGCAAGACCGGCGGAATCCTCGCCGAGCGCGCGGGCCGCAACGGCGTCGTCGTCGGCGTCGGCATCAACGTCACCCTCCGCGAGGACGAGCTGCCGGTGCCGACCGCGGGATCGCTGGCGCTGGCCGGAGCGGTGAGCACCGACCGGGACCCCCTGCTGAGGGCCGTACTGCGGTCCCTGGAGGAGTGGTACGACCGCTGGCGCGCGGCGGCGGGCGACCCGACGGTGAGCGGACTGCAGGAGACGTACGCGGCCGGGTGCGCGACGCTGGGGAGGACGGTGCGGGCGGAACTGCCGGGAGACCGTTCGCTGGTCGGCGAGGCGGTCGCGGTGGACGGCGACGGCCGCCTGGTGATCGCGACGGAGGAAGGGGTACAGGAACCGGTGGGAGCGGGCGACATCGTCCACCTGCGACCGGTCTGAAAGGACTCCCCGGTCCACCTGATGGAGTGAGGACGTGAGCTGGCGCACACCTGCCGTATGGTTGAGGCCGGTCGATACCTGACCGTGACAGATCGGAAGGGCAGCAGGCGTGACCGCAGACGACACGGGCTCCGGCGCGGACGCGACCCCGCACCCGCTCGCCGTGCGTCTCGAACAGCTCATCCTCGGCGCCGAGCGGCGCTACACCCCCTTCCAGGCGGCCCGCACCGCCGGCGTCTCCATGGAGCTCGCCACCCGCTTCTGGCGGGCGATGGGCTTCGCCGACGTCGGCCAGGCCAAGGCGTTCACCGAGGCGGACGTCCTCGCGCTGCGCCGGCTCGCCGGTCTCGTCGAGGCGGGACTGCTGAGCGAGGCCATGGCCGTACAGGTGGCGCGGTCCACCGGGCAGACCACCGCCCGGCTGGCCGAGTGGCAGATCGACTCCTTCCTGGAGGGCCTCACCGACCCCCCGGAACCCGGTATGACGCGCACCGAGGTGACGTACCCGATCATCGAGCTGCTCCTGCCCGAACTGGAGGAGTTCCTCGTCTACGTCTGGCGGCGCCAGCTCTCCGCCTCGGCCGGCCGGGTCGTCCAGGCCGCCGACGACGACGAGATGGTCGACCGGCGCCTGTGCGTCGGCTTCGCCGACCTCGTCGGCTTCACGCGCCTGACCCGTCGTATGGAGGAGGAGGAACTCGGCGAGCTCGTCGAGGCCTTCGAGACCACCGCCGCGGATCTTGTGGCCGCGAGGGGCGGGCGGCTCATCAAGACGCTCGGCGACGAGGTGCTGTACGCCGCCGACGACGCGGCCGTCGCCGCCGAGATCGCACTGCGGCTGATCGAGACCATGGCGAACGACGAGACCATGCCCGAGCTGCGCGTCGGCATCGCCTTCGGCACGGTGACCACCCGTATGGGCGACGTCTTCGGTACGACGGTGAACCTCGCCTCCCGGCTCACCTCGATAGCTCCCCGCGACGCCGTTCTCGTCGACAGCGCCTTCGCGGAGGAGCTGATCCGCACCGGTGAGGCGCCCGCCTCCGAGGCGGAGGCGGCCGAGGCCGCGGCCACCGCCGAGAAGGAGGGCGAGGAGCCGCCGACGTACCGCTTCGCGCTCCAGCCGATGTGGCAGCGGCCGGTGCGCGGGCTCGGCGTGGTCGAGCCCTGGCTGCTCACCCGCCGGGACGTGGCCCCGTAGCGGTCCGGTACCGCTAGCCGCGCTGCTGCACGCACAGGCCGACGATCGGCACACACAGTCCGGGCTGGGGTGCGTGGGTGGGCTGTGCCGTCGGCGACTGCGGCTGCGCCGGTGGGGGCGTGGTCCTGCCCGCGGTCGGGGCCGGCTGCGGCCGGGGGGCGGCGGTCGTCGGCTGGGGCTGCGGTGTGAGGGTCGCCGCGGGGGCCGCCGGTGCCGGGGTGTTCGGTGCCTCCGGGATCGTCGTGGGGGCCGCGGCACGGGGCAGTGGTACGGCGGTCGCGGACCCGGCCGGTGCCAGCAGGACGCCCGGTGTGGGGGCCGCTGAGACCCCGCCCATCGTCGCGGTCGACGACGGGCGTGCCTGTGGGACGGAGCCCACGGTCGCGGCGGCGTTCGTCGCGCGGTCCGTGCCGGTGCCGGTGCCGGTTCCGGTGCCGGTGTTCGCGTCCAGGTCGGTGTCCGTGCCCGGGGCCTGGGGGTCCGCCTCCGCCATGCCGAAGGCGCCCCCTGAGGTGTCGGGGGTCATCCGTACGAGGCTCAGGGCTCCGGCGGCGAGAGCGAGGCCGCCCGCTGCGAGCAGCACCTTGCGGGGGCGGGGCTTGCGGTGGCGGCCGCGCGGGCCGAAGAGACGGACGCCTTCGCCGTCCGCCGGCCCTGTCGTCACCGTGATCGTCGTCATGCCGGTTCCTCCCTGAGTGCCCGCGCCCCCTGTGCGCCGTGGCCGGGCGCACGTTATGCGCTGCCATGGGGGGTCGGGCAGGAGTTGGGCGAGATGTCACTCGAAGGGGGTGTCGGGCGGTTCGACGGGAACCTTTCGCGGTGCGGGCGGGGCTGCGATGATCGGAGCGTTCTTGTTAACCCGCGTTAACCTGGAGGATGTCATGGCCGAGGAGCGGTTCGGGGAGTTCGTGCTGGTGAGGCGGCACGGGGAGGCCGACGATGCCGGGGAGGGGGTCGTCGCCGAGCTGGTGCTCGACCGGCCCAAGGCGATGAACGCGGTCTCCACGGAGATGGCACGGTCCGTCGCCGCCGCCTGTTCCGCACTTGCGGGTGACCGGGGCGTGCGTGTTGTCGTGCTGACCTCCACGCATGAGCGGGCGTTCTGCGTCGGGGCGGATCTCAAGGAGCGGAACTCCTTCACCGACGCGGAGCTGGTACGGCAGCGGCCGGTGGCGCGCGGCGCGTACACGGGGGTGCTGGAACTGCCCGTGCCGACGATCGCCGCGGTGCACGGGTTCGCGCTGGGCGGGGGCTTCGAGATGGCGCTGTCGTGCGACCTGATCGTGGCCGACGGTACGGCGGTGGTGGGGTTGCCGGAGGTGTCCGTGGGGGTGATCCCCGGGGGCGGGGGGACGCAGCTGCTGCCCCGGCGGGTGGGGGCCGCGCGGGCGGCCGAGCTCATCTTCACGGCGCGGCGGGTTGAGGCGGAGGAGGCGTACCGGCTGGGGCTGGTGGATCAGCTCGTGCCGGTGGGGGAGGACCGGGCGTCGGCGTTGTCGCTGGCCGCTCGCATCGCCGCGAACTCGCCGGTGGGGTTGCGGGCGGCGAAGCGGGCGCTGCGGCTGGGGCAGGGGCTGGATCTGCGGGCCGGGCTGGAGGTGGAGGACGCGGCGTGGCGGTCGGTGGCGTTCTCGGGGGACCGGGCGGAGGGGGTGGCGGCGTTCAATGAGCGGCGGGTGGCGCGGTGGCCTGGGGAGTGACAGTGCCTGCGGCGGGCTTGGCGTGTGCGGGTTCGGTGGGGGCGGGCGTTCTTTGCGCAGTTCCCCGCGCCCCTAATCGCTTCGGGTTCGGTGGGTGGGTCGGGTGCGGGGTGGTGGGGGGTGTCCGTCCTCGGTCCGGCGGCTCGGTTCCTTGAGCAGTGCTCGGTTCCGGACGCCGGCCGCTGCGGGCGGACACC
>NZ_JBVIHJ010000027.1:15328-149613 GCF_055570355.1 Streptomyces sp. NPDC031225
GGGGTGGGGGGGGTTGTCTGTCGGTGGTTTGGTGGTTCGGTTCTGGGGAGGGGGTTGGGGCGGGGGGGGGGGCGGGGGGGGCCCCCCCCCCCCCCACCCCGCCCCCTTCACGCCGTACGCGTCCAAAGGTGGGTTCAGCGTTCCCACTCAGGGGGCTGGGGCCGTGCGCGTCCAAAGGTGCGTTCAGCGTTTCCACCCGGGGGCGCGGGGGGCCGTGCGCGTCCGAAGGTGCGTCCATCGTCCCCACCCAGGGGCGCGGGGAACTGCGCGACCAGCCCCCACCGGGTCGCACCCGGCTTCTTTTAGGGGCGCGGGGAACTGCGCAAAAACGCCCGCCCGCACTGGGCCGCACCCGCCCGGCGACCTCACGCGGCACATCTATAGGCGCGTGCGTTCACGAACGGCCCAGCCGCACCCCGGTCCCCGGCCGAATCCTCCTTAGCCTGGCGTGATGGGTGAGGACATCCGGCTGGCTGCGGTCGTGGCGCTGGCGCAGGGCATGGCGGCGGCCCACGGCTCGCGTGACGCGTGGCGGGCCGCCGCTGCCGGGGCGTGCCGGGCGCTGGGCGGGAGTTTTGCCGCGCTGTCCGTGTGGGAGCGGGAGCTGGGGCGGCTCAGGGTGCTGGTGAACGTGGGGGACCGGACCGCCGGCGAGGAGGAGTTCCCCGACGGTGAGGCCTACCCCGTGCACCAGTTCCCGGAGATCACCGAGTTCCTGCACGAGCGGTGGGCCGGCGGCGGCGGGCCCAACGCGTGGGTGGAGACGGCCGAGGGGCCCGCGGCAGGGGGGCGCCCCGGATATGTGCATCAGCGGGTCGCCGCCCTGCGGCGGAGGGGCCGTGGGTGTTGTGTCGTCGCTCCGATCGTGCTGAACGGGCGGGCCTGGGGGGAGTTGTACGTAGCCCGGCCCGCCGGTGACCCCGTCTTCGGGCGGGAGGACGCCGACTTCGCCACTGTGCTGGCCGCCGTCGTCGCCGCCGGAATCGCCCAGGCGGAGCGGCTGGAGGAGGCGAGACGGCTGGCGTTCACGGACGCGCTGACCGGGCTGGCCAACCGTCGTGCCGTCGACGTACGGCTGGACGAGGCCGTGGAGCGGCACCGGAGGGACGGTGTCGTCGTCAGTCTCGTCGTGTGCGATCTCAACGGGCTCAAGCGGGTCAACGACACCTGTGGGCATGCGGTCGGCGACCGGCTGCTGGAACGATTCGGGTCGGTGCTCTCGCTGTGCGGGGCCATGCTGCCGGGGGCCCTCGCGGCCCGGCTCGGGGGCGACGAGTTCTGTCTGCTCGCGGTCGGGCCTGCCGCCGACGATGTGGTGAAGGCTGCCGGTGAACTCTGTCGGAGGGCAGGGGAGTTGGAGCTGGGGGAGGGGGTGGCCTGTGGGGTCGCGTCGACCGAGGATCCCATCGGGCCCGTTCGGTCCGCCCGGCGGCTCTTCCGGCTCGCCGATGCCGCCCAGTACCGGGCCAAGGCCGAGCGTGCCGTGAAGCCGGTCGTCGCGGGACGGGGAGGGCTGGACGATCCCGTCGTACGGCTGGCCGATGCCGCGCCCTCCGGGCAGAGTGCCGAGCGTCGCCGGTTCCGGGGGAGACAGCCCTGAGGTGGTGGGTGCGGTAAGGGGTGTACCCCCTACCCAGTAGTGACATCCTCGAATTCAGTGCGTACGCTCCTGAATATGGATATGCACACTGTGGTGGTGGGGACGTCCGGGGTCACCGCGTCCGACGTCCTTGCCGTGGCGCGTGGCGGTGCCCGGATCGAGCTCTCCGAGGAGGCGGTCACCGCCCTCGCCGCGGCCCGCGGGATCGTGGAGGCGCTCGCGGCCAAGCCCGAGCCCGTCTACGGCGTCAGCACCGGCTTCGGAGCCCTCGCGACCCGGCACATCAGCCCGGAACTCCGGGCCCGGCTGCAGCGGAACATCGTCCGCTCGCATGCCGCGGGAATGGGACCGCGGGTGGAGCGCGAGGTCGTACGGGCGCTCATGTTCCTGCGGCTGAAGACCATCTGCTCGGGGCGTACGGGTGTGCGGCCCGAGGTCGCGCAGACCATGGCCGACGTGCTCAACGCCGGGATCACGCCCGTTGTGCACGAGTTCGGATCGCTCGGTTGTTCCGGTGATCTCGCGCCGCTGTCCCACTGTGCCCTCACCCTGATGGGTGAGGGGGACGCCGAGGGGCCTGACGGTGTGGTGCGGCCTGCTGGTGAGCTGCTCGCCGAGCACGGGATCGCCCCCGTCGAGCTGCGGGAGAAGGAGGGGCTCGCCCTTCTCAACGGTACCGACGGCATGCTCGGGATGCTCTTCATGGCTCTCGCCGACCTGGAGATGCTGTACAAGTCCGCCGACATCACCGCCGCCCTGTCCTTGGAGGCGCTGCTCGGTACCGACAAGGTGCTCGCTCCCGAGTTGCACGCCATCCGGCCGCATCCGGGGCAGGGGGCCTCCGCCGCCAACATGCTGGCCGTGCTGGCGGGTTCGGAGCTCACCGGGCACCACCAGGACGACGCGCCCCGGGTCCAGGACGCCTACTCGGTGCGCTGCGCGCCGCAGGTCGCCGGGGCCGGGCGGGACACCCTGGCGCATGCGCGGCTGGTGGCGGAGAGGGAGTTGGCCTCCGCGGTCGACAACCCTGTTGTGCTGGCTGACGGTCGGGTCGAGTCCAACGGCAACTTCCATGGTGCGCCTGTTGCCTATGTGCTTGATTTCCTCGCCATCGCCGTGGCTGATCTTGCTTCGATCGCCGAGCGGCGGACGGACCGGCTCCTCGACAAGAACCGGTCGCACGGGCTGCCGCCGTTCCTCGCCGACGACGCCGGTGTCGACTCCGGGCTGATGATCGCCCAGTACACACAGGCCGCGCTGGTCAGTGAGCTGAAGCGGCTGGCCGTGCCGGCGTCCGCGGACTCGATCCCGTCGTCCGCGATGCAGGAGGACCACGTCTCGATGGGGTGGTCGGCCGCGCGCAAGCTGCGTACCGCCGTCGACAACCTCACCCGGGTCCTCGCCGTCGAGCTGTACGCCGCCTCGCGCGCCGTCGAGCTGCGCGAGGGGCTGAGCCCGGCACCGGCGACCCAGGCCGCCATCACCGCCGTACGCAAGGCGGGTGTCGAGGGTCCGGGTCCCGACCGGTTCCTGGCGCCCGACCTCGCGGCGGCCGACGTGTTCGTGCGGGAGGGGCGGCTGGTGTCGGCGGTGGAGGCCGTCACGGGGCCGCTGCGGTAGACAGGGCGGAGGGCCCCTGCCGTGCGACTGCGGCGGGGGCCCTCGGTGTCACTTCAGCTTGGTCACCTGCGCGTCGAGCACGGCGGTCGGTACGGCGGCCGGCTTGCCGCTGCCCAGTGAGGCGAAGTCGACCGTGTAGTACGTGGAGACGGTGCTGCCGACGCGGACCACGTCGACGTTGAAGGTCGCCGTGCCGTCGCCGTCCATGTCGGAGTTCACGGCGAACGCCACCGACTGGTCGCCCTTGCCGGAGGCCTTGCCCGCGGCGACCTTGGTGATCTTGAGGTTCTCGCCCTCGGCTACGATGCTGAACCCGCCGGAGCAGGCGGCGATCCCGTCGGAGACGGCCTTGACCGCCTTCTCGGCGCCGTCGCCCTCGTAGGAGGACAGGCCCACGATGGTCATGTCGACGTTGAACGCGTCCTCGATGGAGGCCTCGTCGGGGGAGGGCGTGGAGGTCTGCGAGGTGACGGTGTTGTTCGCGCTCGCCTCGGTGTCGGCCGGCGGAAGGCCGGACAGCGCGTAGGCGAGCGGCGCGCACGCGGACTTGTCGGCCTTCACGTCGCTCTTGGCCTTCGGCAGGGTGTCGTCACCCGAGTCGACGTCGTACCCGGCGACATCGCCCTTGGCGAGGAGCAGCTTCTCCAGTTCGGCCGCGCTGTGGGCCTTCGCGGCCGGGGCCGAGTTCGCGGAGGAGGAGGCGCCGGCCTCCTTGGACGTCCCGGACTCCTTGGAGTCGTCGTCCGAGCCTCCGCCGCATCCGGTGATGAGGGCGAGGGACAGCACGCTCACGGTCGCCGTGGCGCCTATCCGCGCTCTCGATGATCTCTTCATGTGCGGACTATGAAGGGCGAGCCAAGAAATCGTCAAGCGGGATTAAAAGCCCAGTCGTTCCCGGCGTACCGAATAGACGACGAAGCCCGCACCCAGCGTGAGGAAGAGCGTGCCGCCGACCAGGTACGGCGTGGTGTCGGGGCTTCCGGTGTCGGCGAGCTGCGTGCCGTCCCCGGTCGTCTCCGCGCTCGTGGTCGTGGCCCGCGCCTGTGTCGTGGCCTGCGCGGACGGCTCTGTTCTCGCCGGCATGTCCTGGGTCGCGTTGGCGGACGGGACGAACCAGAGGGCACCCAGAAGGGTCCCCGCGGCGGTGGCGGTCAGCAACGGACGGCGAACGGATGACACGGAATATCGATCCCCTTGTGGTGCTGGCGAATTGGCCGTGTGGGCCGATGTTAGTGAAAGGCGCGGGTCACGGGAAAGTCACGGGAGCGATGGGCTTTACGCTCCGGGCATGAGCACTGAAGAGACATCACGATTTGTACGGCTTCGGGTGGAACTCGTCGTCGAGGTCGGCGACCGGGAGGCCGTGACCCGGGCCGCGCTGGCGCGGATCGCGGACGATCCGGACATGCCGGACGACGAGCGGGCGCACGCCGAGGGTGCTGTGACGGAAGACACTGCGGAGGCCCTGGCCTATCTCGTGGACCCGTTCGACCTGGTCGGAGAGGTGCCGGGGGTCGAACTCGCCCAGGCGTCCTGGAGTAGTGAGCAGATCGACTACGACCCGGATTCGCCGGACTGGGACCTCGACGAGGATGATGTCGAGGCGGACGAGGAAGAAGAGACCGTCGGCTGAGCATGCTCGGGAAACAGTGACCCCGGGTGGCAACCGCCGTCCGGGGTTTCGTCGTCTCAGGAGTCGCACGCACCGGCAGACGCACCTTCCGCCTCGGCGGGAGTGGTGTGCCCCACACCTTCTGAAAAGGTGGAACGGGATGAACCGGTCGTAGCGTTCAGGTTTTATTGACGGGGCTCTCGTGGTTTCGGGGAATCGGGGATTCGGCAACGATGGAGAAGCGTGTGATGACGGTCAGTAAGCGGCGCAGGGGCCTCACGGTCGCGTCCGCACTGCTCGGCGGAGTGCTGGTGCTCTCGGCCTGTTCCAGTGGCGACGACTCATCGTCCAAGGACGGCGGCAGCGACACCTCGCAGGCCAGGGCCGACGAGGCGGCGGCCAAGAAGAGCTCCGAGGCCGAGATCAAGATCACACCCAAGGACGGCACGGACAACGCCTCCATCAACAACTCCGCCGCCGTCGTCGTGAGCAAGGGCACGCTCACCGACGTGGCGATGACGACCACCGACGGCACGAAGGTCGCGGGCGAGCTGTCCGCCGACAAGACGAGCTGGAAGCCGGACGCGCAGCTGGAGCGGTCCACGACCTACAAGGTCGCCGCCGAGGCCAAGGACTCCGCCGGGCTCGTCGCCCACGAGAACGCCTCGTTCACGACGGTCTCCCCGTCCAACAGCTTCATAGGCAATTTCACGCCGGAGGACGGCTCGACCGTCGGTGTGGGCATGCCGGTGTCGATCAACTTCGACAAGGCCATCACCAACAAGGCGGCCGTCCAGAAGGGCATCACCGTCTCCTCCACCAGCGGTCAGGAGGTCGTCGGTCACTGGTTCAACGCCAACCGGATCGACTTCCGCCCCGACGCCTACTGGAAGGAGAACTCCACCGTCACGCTGAAGCTCGCGCTCGACGGTGTCGAGGGTGCCAACGGCGTCTACGGCGTCCAGCAGAAGACGGTCACGTTCAAGATCGGGCGTGACCAGGTGTCGTACGTCGACGCCAAGACCAAGCAGATGAAGATCACGCACAACGGGCAGACCATCAAGACCATCCCGATCTCCGCCGGTTCGCCCGAGAACAAGACGTACGAAGGCGTCATGGTGATGTCCGAGAAGTTCAAGGAGACGCGCATGAACGGCGCGACCGTGGGCTTCACCGACGACGACGGCAAGGGCGAGTACGACATCAAGGACGTGCCCCACGCCATCCGCCTCACCAACTCCGGCACCTTCGTGCACGGCAACTACTGGGGCGCCAAGTCCGTCTTCGGCAGCGTGAACACCAGCCACGGCTGCGTGGGCCTGTCCGACACCAAGGGCGCCAACGACACCGGCACGGCGGGCTATTGGTTCTACACCCACTCGATCGTCGGCGACGTGGTGGTCGTCAAGAACACCGGCGACAAGACGGTCGCCCCGGACAACGGCCTCAACGGCTGGAACCTGAGCTGGGCGGACTGGAAGGCGGGCTCGGCGGTCTGACGGCCGCCGAATTCACCGACGCAGGAAGGCGGTTGCCCCTCCGGGCAGCCGCCTTCGGCGTTTCCTGACAGCTTCGTCCGGGGTCATTCCTGGCTCGCGGACAGCCTTCTCATGCAGCTCTTATATAGGGCTTATGGAGTCATCACGCGTCGTGCCTAGTTTGCGGCCATGTTCTTCACCTACCTGAGGCGCGAACTGCGCCGCCGCAGAAAGGCGGCCCTCGTCGTCGCCTCCGGGCTCGCGCTCGGGATCGCGCTGGTCATCGTGGTCAGCTCCGTGTCGTCCGGCATGGGCAAGGCCCAGGACAAGGTCCTCCAGTCGCTGTACGGCCTGGGGACCGACATGACGGTCACCAAGGCCGCCGCCGCTCCCAGCGCCAACAGCACCGAGCGTCCGCGCTTCCAGTTCGACGCGCAGGACAACGGCTCCGACGCGGAGCAGAGCACCGACCGGGTGCTGGTGCAGGGGTTCCAGACCCTGTCCACCACCACGGTCACCAAGGTCGACCAGCAGACGGGCGTCTCGGACGCGGTCGGCGGGCTCAGCCTCCAGGTCATCAAGGTGAGCGGGCAGTTCACCCGCGGCCAGTTCCAGCAGAACCAGAACGGCGGGACCGGGCAGCGCGGCGGCCAGAACGGCGGCGGCACCGGCCAGCCGCAGGGTGAAGTGCGGGGCGGCGGCGCCAACTTCGACGTCAACAACTACTCCGTCTACGGCACCGACGTCACCAAGCCGGCCCTCGGCCCGCTGACCTCCTCCAAGATCTCCAGCGGCCGTACCTTCACCTCCTCCGAGACCGACGCCAAGGTCGCCGTCCTCGACTCGGCGTACGCCAAGGAGAAGAAGCTCAAGGTCGGTTCCACCGTCACCGTCAAGAGCGTCAAGTTCAAGGTGATCGGCGTCGCGACGGCGGACAGCGGGGACGCGGCCGCCAACGTGTACATCCCGCTCACCCAGGCGCAGACCCTCAGCGACTCGAAGAACAAGGTCACCACGATCTACGTCAAGGCGACCGACTCCCAGAAGATCGGCGCCGTCAAGTCGACGATCCAGAAGAACATCTCGGGTACGACCGTCACGACCTCGGCCGATCTCGCGGACACCGTCTCCGGTTCCCTCTCCACGGCCTCCTCGCTCGCCACCAACGTCGGCAAGTGGCTGTCCATCGCAGTGCTGATCGCCGCCTTCCTGGTCGCCGGGCTGCTGACCTCGTCCGCGGTGTCGCGCCGGGTGCGGGAGTTCGGCACGCTCAAGGCGCTGGGGTGGAAGTCGGGCCGGGTGACCCGGCAGGTCGTCGGCGAGGCGATGGTGAACGGGCTCCTCGGCGGGGCGCTGGGCATCGGGCTCGGCCTCGCCGGCGCGTACGTCGTGACGGCCATCAGCCCCACGCTGCAGGCGCAGTTGGGCGGCGGTGGCGGTGGCGGTGGCGGTGGCGGCAACAGTGGTCCCGGCGGGGGCGGCGGCTTCGGCGGCCCCGGTCGGCAGGCGGCCGCCAAGACCCTGGACGTGGCCCTGACCGCACCGGTCAGCCTGACGACCGTGGCGATCGCGGTCGGGCTGGCGGTGGCCGGTGGTCTCATCGCCGGCGCCTTCGGCGGCTGGCGTGCGTCACGGCTGCGGCCGGCGGACGCGTTGCGCCGAGTCGAGTAGCGGGGGCCGCTGCGGTGCCGGTGCGCCTACGGATGTGCCTCGCCTTGTGGGATTGCGGGTGCGGGAGCGCCGTGGCCGGTCGCGCAGTTCCCCGCGCCCCTGGGTGGGTGCGGCCGGAGCATGCCTTGTCTGCACCCGCTCAGGAGTGCCGCACCCGCTCAGGAGTGCCGTACCTGCTCAGGGGCGCGGGGAACTGCGCGACCAGCCCCCCCACCGGCCCGCAGCCGACGACGACTCGCACCACCCCGAACCCCACCACCCGAGGAGTCACCATGTACGAACTCAGAAGCGTCACCAAGCGCTACACCCGCGGCAAGGACACCGTCGACGCGCTCGCCGGAGTCGACCTGACCATCGCCGACGGGGACCGGCTCGTCATCCAGGGCCCCACCGGCGGCGGCAAGTCCACCCTCCTCCAGATGCTCGGTGGACTGGACAAGCCCACGGAGGGCGAAGTCGTGCTCGACGGGACCGACTTGGCCAGGCTGTCGGAGGCCAAGCTCACCAAGGTCCGCAGCGAGAACATCGGCTTCGTCTTCCAGAGCTTCAACCTGATCCCGACGCTCAACGCCCAGGAGAACGTCGAGACCGCCCTCGTACCCCTCGGGGTGAAGGTGAAGGAGCGGCGGGCGCGGGCGGCCGAGGCCCTCACCTCCGTCGGGCTCGGGGAGCGGCTCTCGCATCTGCCCTCCGAGATGTCCGGAGGGCAGCAGCAGCGCGTCGCCATAGCCCGTGCCCTCGTCAAGCAGCCGAAGGTGCTCCTCGCCGACGAACCCACCGGCAACCTAGACGAGTCGATGCGCGACGAGATCATGGACGTACTCGAACGCATGTGGAAGGAGCTGGGGTTGACCTTCATCATGGTCACCCACGACTCCGCCATCGCGAAGAAGGCCCCGCGCGTCGCCACCATCCGCAAGGGCCGGATCACGGTGAAGGAGAACGCAGCCACCTGAAGCTCAACTTCCGTTCTTGCAAAGGCGGTTGGTGAACCCGACAGTCTTGTAACAGAGTTTCCTGTCGGTCGTCTGTGCATTGAGGTTGCTGATCACCCCCCGGCATACTGCGGAATCCGGGGGGCGCACGTTCATATGTGCGAGACCACCCCCGGCCGGGTGAACGGGGAATTCACCCGGTCCTTCTGCAAGGGGGAATCTTGCGCAGACAGATGAAAAAGGCATGCGCGGCCACGATCGCCACGGCGGCCGCAGTGGCGCTGGCGGCGGGCATGACCAGCCCGGCGTCGGCGGACGCGTCGCGGACGGCGAGCGCGCAGACGAACAAGGCGCAGCTCACGCCCGGGCACAGCATCACCCTGATCACCGGTGACCGTGTCACCGTCGACGCCAAGGGCCGGGTCGTCGGCCTGGAGCGGGCGAAGGGCCGCGAACACATACCCGTGCAGATCCGCAAGAGCGCCGGTCACACGCTCGTGGTGCCGGCGGACGCGGCCCGACTGGTCGCCGGCGGCAAGCTCGACCAGCGGCTCTTCGACATCACCGAGCTCAACAAGGCCGCCACCCGCACGTCCCAGAAGAAGGGACTGAAGGTCATCGTCGGCTACCAGGGCGCCGCCACGGCGGCCAAGGCCGACGTCCGGGACGCGGGCACCCTGCGGCGGAGCCTCACGACGCTCAACGCGGACGCCGTGCAGACGCCGCAGAAGGAGACGCCCGAGCTCTGGGACGCGGTCACCAACGGTGACAGGACCGCATCCGGCATCGCCCACGTGTGGCTCGACGGCGTCCGCAAGGCCAGCCTCGACAAGTCCGTGCCGCAGATCGGCGCCCCCAAGGCATGGGCGGCCGGCTACGACGGCAAGGGCGTCAAGATCGCCGTACTGGACACCGGTGTCGACGCGACCCACCCGGACCTCAAGACCCAGGTGATCGAGTCCAAGAACTTCTCCACCGCGGCCGACGCCAACGACCACTTCGGTCACGGCACGCACGTCGCGTCCATCGCGGCGGGCACCGGCGCCAAGTCCAACGGCAAGTACAAGGGTGTCGCGCCCGGCGCCAAGATCCTCAGCGGCAAGGTCCTCGACGACAACGGCTCCGGTGACGACTCCGGCATCCTCGCCGGCATGGAGTGGGCGGCCGCGCAGGGCGCCGACGTCGTCAACCTGAGCCTCGGCGGCCAGGACACCCCGGAGATCGACCCGTTGGAGGCGGAGGTCAACAAGCTCTCCGCCGAGAAGGGCATCCTCTTCGCCATCGCCGCGGGCAACTCCGGTCCGGAGTCCGTCGGTTCGCCGGGCAGCGCGGACGCCGCGCTCACCGTCGGCGCCGTCGACGACAAGGACAAGCTGGCCTACTTCTCCAGCACCGGCCCGCGCACCGGCGACGGTGCGATCAAGCCGGACGTCACCGCGCCCGGCGTCGACATCACGGCCGCCGCGGCCAAGGGCAGCCTCATCGACCAGGAGGTCGGCGAGAAGCCGCCGGGCTACCTGACCATCTCCGGTACGTCGATGGCGACGCCGCATGTCGCGGGCGCCGCGGCCATCCTCAAGCAGGAGCACCCGGACTGGGACTACGCCGAGCTGAAGGGCGCTCTCACGGGCTCCGCGAAGGGCGGCAAGTACACGCCGTTCCAGCAGGGTTCGGGCCGTATCCAGGTCGACAAGGCCATCAAGCAGACCATGATCGCCGACCCGGTGTCGGTCAGCTTCGGCACCCAGCTGTGGCCGCACACCGACGACAAGCCGGACACCAGGCAGCTGACGTACCGCAACCTCGGTACGAAGGACGTCACGCTGAAGCTGACGTCGACGGCCACCGACCCGAAGGGGCGGGTCGCGCCGGCCGGCTTCTTCAAGCTGGCCGCCACCACGGTGACGGTCCCGGCGGGCGGCAAGGCCTCCGTCGGCATGACCGTCAACACCAAGCTGGGCGGCACGCTCGACGGTGCCTACTCGGCGTACGTGACCGCGACGGGCGGCGGCCAGACCGTCCGCACGGCGGCGGCGGTGCAGCGCGAGGTGGAGTCGTACGACGTCACGCTGAACGTCCTCGACCGTGACGGCAAGCCGGCCAAGACCTACAGCACGGACCTGTCCGGCATCTCCGGCCTCGCCAACGGCAAGTGGTTCATGCCGTACGACGAGGACGGCTCCGTCACCGTCCGGGCGCCCAAGGGCGGTTACATCCTCAACTCCGCGAACATCGTGGACCCCGACGACGCCACCAAGGGCATCGACTGGCTGGTCCAGCCGAAGCTGAACATCACGAAGAACACGACGATCACGCTGGACTCGCGCAAGGCCAAGCCGGTGGACATCACCGTGCCGGACGCGACAGCCAAGTCGGAGTTCGCCTCACCGAACTTCTCGGTCGAGACCGCCGAGGGCGGATACGGCTACGGCTGGTTCCTCGACTCGTACACCGGCTTCCGTACCGCTCACGTGGGCCCGCAGGTCACCGACGGCTCGCTGAGCCAGCAGTTCGACGGCCACTGGAGCGCGGGCGCCACCGCGCAGTACGACACCGTGGCCGGCGGCCCGGTCAAGCAGTTCGCCACCGGTTTCACCAAGCACTACAAGGCGAGCGAGCTGGCCACGGTGAAGGTCGGCATGGGCGCGGCCGCGAGCGGCAAGAAGGGCTCGGTCAACGCCGTGGGCTGGCTGCCCGGCGCCTTCAGCGCCTCCTCCATCGCCATTCCGCAGACCCTGCCCAGCAGCCGCACCCTGCACCTGTCCACCCCGAGCGGGGTGAAGTGGGGGCTGGACTTCGAGCAGGACAGCGGCGTGGACCCGGACGGCTTCCCGATCGCGGACGCCTACTACACGTTCGGTGCCGCGCAGTCCTACCAGGGTGGGAAGTCCTACTCGAAGACCGTCAACACGGCCGTCTTCGGACCGCATCTCAACGCCGACTTCGGTCTGTACCGCGACGGCAACGAGATCTTCGGCTCCCTCCCGCTGTTCGCGGACGGCAAGGGCCACGCCGGCTCCTCGGTGTTCACCTCGGTCAACACCACGCTGTACCGCAACGGTGTCAAGGTCGGCTCGAACGACGACCCGCTGTTCGGCGAGAAGACGTTCAAGGTTCCGGCCGGTCAGGCCTCGTACAAGCTGACGACCTCGGTCAAGCGCAGCGTCAAGGTCGCGGCTGCCTCCACCCGGATCGACGCCAGCTGGACGTTCTCGTCCAAGAAGCCGGCCGACCTCACCAAGCTGCCCGCCTCCACGGTCCGCTTCAACGCGGCCACGGGTCTGGACAGCAGGGTCGAGGCAGGCAAGACCGTCAAGATCCCGTTGACCGTCGAGGGCGCCGCCAAGGGCTCCAACCTGAAGTCCCTCGCGGTGTACGTGTCGTACGACTACGGCCAGACCTGGAAGAAGGTCACGGTCTCGGGCGGCAAGATCACCGTGAAGAACCCGGCGAAGGGGAAGGCCATCTCCTTCCACGCCAAGATCGCCGACAAGAAGGGCAACAAGTCGACGATCTCGATCTACAACGCGTACTACGGGAAGTGAGCCGTAGCACCGAGTAGATGAGGGGCCCGTCGGGAGCGCTGCTTCCGGCGGGCCTCTCCGCGTCTCCACCAGCCGTCCCGGGACGTCCCGGAGTGAGCCCACAGCGAACGGCGGGCCGAAGGGGCAGCCTTCGATGGGGCAGCCGTGTTTGTGTGAAGCCATGACCACAGAGACCGTCGAGTACGTCCGCTACCGCATCCCGGAAGACCGCTCGGCGGAGTTCCTGTCCGCCTACACCCACGCCTCGGCCCAGCTGGCCGCGGCCCCGCAGTGCATCGACTACGAACTGGCGCGCTGCGAGGACGACTTCGAGCACTACATACTGCGCATCACCTGGACCTCCACCGAGGACCACCTGGAGGGCTTCCGCAAGTCGGAGCTGTTCGAGGACTTCCTCGCCGAGATCCGGCCGTACGTCGAGAACATCGAGGAGATGCGCCACTACAAGCCGACGACGGTCCGCGGCCGGGGCGCCGCCGTCCCCACCCTCTTCGCGTGGGCGGGCGGCACGGAGGCCTTCGGCCGGCTCACCACCGTGTTCTACGAGAAGGTCCTCGCCGACGACCTGCTGGCCCCGGTGTTCGCGGGCCTGGCCCCCGAGCACGCCGAGCACGTCGCCCTCTGGCTCGCGGAGGTCTTCGGCGGCCCGTCCGCCTACTCCGAGACGCAGGGCGGCCACGGCCACATGGTCGCCAAGCACATGGGCCGCGGCATCACCGAGCCGCAGCGCCGACGCTGGGTGAACCTCATCCAGGACGCCGCCGACGAGGCGGGCCTGCCCACCGACGCGGAGTTCCGCTCGGCGTTCCTCGCCTACGTGGAGTGGGGCACCAGGCTCGCCGTCCACTTCTCCGCCCCCGACACCACGCCACCGGCGGAGCAGCCGGTACCGCGGTGGACCTGGGGCTCGGCGCCGCCGTACCAGGGCTGAGAGCGGGTCAGGACTGCGCGGACGTGCCCGCCCGGGTCGCGTCCGCGCCCCAGCTCGCCAGCAGGCGGAGCGCCTCCGCCGAGGGGGAGCCCGGTTCCGCGTGGTAGGTGATCAGGGCCTGCTCGGTACCGTCGGACACGGGGAACGACTCGAAGTTCAGGATCAGTTCCCCGACCAGGGGATGCCGCAGGCGCTTGACGCCGTGGTTCTTCTCCTTGACGTCGTGCGTGGCCCACAGCCGCCGGAACTCGTCGCTCTTGACGGAGAGTTCACCGACGAGCGCGGACAGGCGGGGGTCCTCGGGATGGCAGCCCGCGTCCATGCGCAGATACGCGACGACATCGGTGGCCTTCTGCTCCCACGGCTGGAACAGCTCCTGGTACTCCGGCCGCAGGAACACCAGCCGCGCCCAGTTCCGCTCCTGCGCCGGCAGCTCCGACCAGTCGCCGAAGACCGCCGCCGCCATCCGGTTCCAGGCGAGGATGTCGGAGCGCCGCCCCGAGACGTACGCCGGGACCTCGATCGAGTCCAGCAGCTGCCGCAGCGCACCCCGCACCTGTTCGGTCCGCGCGGCCGGCTTCTTCTTGTGCTGCTTCGGCTTCGCGAGGTGCATGAGATGCGCGTACTCCGCGTCCGACAGCTGCAGGGCGCGGGCGATCGCGTCCAGGACCTCCGCCGAGACGTTCCGCCCGTTGCCCTGCTCCAGGCGGGTGTAGTACGCCACCGAGACGCCCGCCAGCTGCGCCAGCTCCTCGCGCCGCAGCCCCGGCACCCTGCGGTGCCGCCCGAAGTCCGGCAGCCCCACGTCCTCCGGCTTCAGCCGGGCCCGCCGGGTGCGCAGGAACTCGCTGAGCTCGGCACGCCGGTCCAGTGAGCCACCGCCGGGCTGGTTCTCGGCCATGTCGTCCATACGCCCAGTATTCACCGGCGTACGCCCAGCATCCTGTCCCCGCCAGTAGTAGGACCGCCAGACGTACGCAAAGCCGTGGCCTGGGTGATGTCCGGCTGATGGGGCAGGCTGGTGGTCGTGCCCGGACGGATGGACAGACAGAAGGCAGCCGGGCACGGACCCCCTCGCTAGGAGAACCCCCGGCATGACCACTGTCGCCGCGTACGCAGCTCCCGCCTCCAAGGCCCCCCTGGAGCGCACCACCATCGAGCGCCGTGCGGTCCGCGAGCACGACGTGCTGATCGACATCAAGTTCGCGGGCATCTGCCACTCCGACATCCACCAGGCCCGTGAGGGCTGGGGCGAGGCCATCTTCCCGATGGTCCCGGGCCACGAGATCGCGGGCGTCGTCGAAGAGGTCGGCTCCGCCGTCACCAAGTACAAGGTCGGCGACCGCGTCGGCGTCGGCTGCTTTGTCGACTCCTGCCGCGAGTGCGAGAACTGCAAGGCGGGCCTGGAGCAGCACTGCCTGAAGGGCGGTGTCGGCACCTACAACGCCGTCGGTTACGACGGCGCGCCCACCTACGGCGGCTACTCGCAGAAGGTCGTCGTCGACGAGGCCTTCACCCTGCGCATCCCCGACGGCGTCGACCTCGACGTGGCCGCGCCGCTGCTGTGCGCGGGCATCACCCTGTACTCCCCGCTCAAGCACTGGGGCGCGGGCCCCGGCAAGAAGGTCGCGATCGTCGGCCTGGGCGGCCTCGGCCACATGGGCGTCAAGATTGCGCACGCGCTCGGCGCCGAGGTCACTGTCCTGTCGCAGTCGCTGCGCAAGCAGGACGACGGCCTGAAGCTGGGCGCCGACCACTACTACGCGACCAGCGACCCGAAGACGTTCGAGGAGCTCGCCGGCACCTTCGACCTCATCGTCTCCACGGTGTCCGCACCGCTCGACTTCGGCGCCTACCTCAGCCTGGTCAAGACGGGCGGCGCGCTGGTCAACGTGGGCGCCCCCGAGGAGCCCGTGTCGCTCAACCTGTTCTCCCTCATCGGCGGCAACAAGACCCTCGCCGGTTCGATGATCGGCGGCATCGCCGAGACCCAGGAGATGCTGGACTTCTGCGCGGAGCACGGGCTCGGCGCGGAGATCGAGCTGATCGCCGCCTCCGAGATCAACGAGGCGTACGAGCGGGTCGTCAACAGCGACGTGCGGTACCGGTTCGTGATCGACACGGCGACGATCTGATCGACCGCTTACCGATCCGCGGCCCACCGGCCGCGGATCGGTGACTCCTCGGCTTCGCCCTCGACGGCCCGCTCCTCAGTGGCTGAGGACGAAGTTGATGAACTCGTCGAACTCGGTCTTGTTGGTGCTGGAGACGTAGCGCTTGTCTCTCAGCAGGATCGGGATGTCGCCCGGATCGGTACCGGCCAGCAGGACCGGGATGGTGACGGTGGACGAGTCGCCGCTCAGTTCGCCGTTCAGGACGCCGCCGAACTCGGCCCGGGTCCACTCCCGTTCGGCGATGTCCTTGGTGATGCAGGCCAGGAGGTAGCGGCTGTTGCGCAGCCCGTTCTCGATCTGTACGGAGATGCGCTGTCCGTAGTCGATCTGCTCACTGTCCAGCCAGTAGCTGACCCCTCTCGCCGCCAACGCCTTGGCGATGTCGCGCACTTCCTCCGCGGTGTCCGAGGTGTGGCAGAGGAAGACGTCGTACATGAATTTCTCCTTCGCCGGCCGCGCTGCGGCGGTGACGAACGGCATCCGGGTCTGTTCCACGGACCAGGAGGTGACGAGCACGCCCGCGCCGTAGAACTTGACCACCCCCGCATGGCCGGGAAAGGGCACGTGGGGGCAGTTGGCCGTCAGCTCGTACGTTCGGTCACCGGCCCGGATCTCACCGCGCATCCGCCCGGAGAAGTACTCCAGCGTGAAGTGGTTGTAGCCGGGCTCCAGCCGGATCGGTTCGGCGAGTTGGGCGATCGGGTGCAGGACTCCCTCCCGGAACACGCCGAACCGTGCGACGGTGGTCTTCGCGCTCACGTCCTGCGGCGCCGTGTAGAACGCCACGAACGTCCAGGCCGGATCGGCCCGGCAGACCAGCCCGGCACCCGCCGCCCCGCGCTCGGTCAGCAGGATGTCGGCGGACACGGAGCCGTTGAGCAGGGCACCGGGAGCGAGGTCGATCGCGTACGAGGCCGCGTACGGGCCTATTCCGCCGCCGTGCCCGGTGAGCATCCGATCGCCGATCGGTGTCCACTCCGCGTTATCGGATGCGTGCCAGTTGGTCACGGAGGCTCTCGCGCTTCTCTTCCAGGTCGGCCCGGTTCGCGGGAAGGCGCTGAAGAAGGGTGTCGGTGACGCTGATCGCCTGTACCACCAGGTAGATCTCGACGTCCTCGTCGCTCTCGCTCACTGCGTGATAACCCATCGCGCCGCGCTGGTGCTCGTGCCGCATACTTTTGCGCCAGCCGTCGACCAGGCGCTGTACCTCGGGCTGGTCGCCGTACCGCTCCATCAGCTCCATCAGGACCAGCCCGGTCTCGCTCATGCTGGCGTGGTGGGACAGGTGCATCACATCCTGTGCCGCGCGCCATTCCCCCACCTCCGGCCACTGCGCGTACACCGCGGCCTCGGCCTGCCGGACACGCGCCACCTCGTCCTCCAGCATCTCCTTCAGGCTGCTGAGGTCCCCGTCCTCCATGTCCTTGAGCATCTTCTCCTCGGTCTGCGAGGAGCGGTACATCTCCACCACGCTGCTGACCAGCGCGTGCACGGGAGTGGTGACGACCTCCGCCTGCGGGGCCAGTGCGATCTCCGTCGCCGCGGAGGTCACCTCACGGGTGCCGTCGTACAGCGTGGCCCCGAGCGGGAACCGCGAGCCCTCCACCTGGGTGGGGTCGATCTCCAGTCGGACGGCGAAGTTGAAGATGTCGGCTCCCTTCAACGGACGCAGCCCGTACCGGCGGGAGATCTTCCGCAGGGAGTTCAGCTCCTCGCTGGTGGTGACGCCGGGAGGCAGGCGCAACTCGACCTTGGGCCGGTCGAGTACGACCGTCAGCGCGGTGCGGAACTCCTCCTCCAGGATGGTGTCGATGCCTGACTCACCGATGTACCAGAACCGTCCTCCCGAGGCGGTGGCGATCGCCTCCAACAGGTCCTCCTGGAAGTCGCTGTCCCTGCCGACTCCGATCGTCGAGGTGGTGATGCCCTCGTCCCGGGCTCGCGCGGCGACCGCCGCCAGCGCGGACTTCTTGGTCTCCCCCATGTTGGCCAGACCGTCCGAGAGGAGGATCAGCCGGCCGTAGTGCTCGTCGGTCATGTGGCTCTGCAGTTCCAGCAGGCCCTGGAACCACCCCAGCGACAGGTTGGTCGAGCTCCCCGGCCGGATCGCCATGATCTTGCTCTCGACCTGTTCCCTGGGCGTCTGCGGGTTGATCACCACCTCGGCGGTGTCGTCGAACACGATCACCGTCAGCAGGTCGTCGTCCTTGATCCGCCCGAAGATGTCCAGGCAACTGCGCTTGGCCGTCTCCAGTTTGCCCTGGTCCTGCATGGAGCCGCTGCCGTCGATCACCAGGCAGAGATTCATCGCCCCGCTCGGCCGGTCGGCGTTCTCGGCGGTGCGGCACCTGACCTCGATCACCACGTCGAACTCGGTCACCTCGTCGTTCCGGGCCGCGGGCCGCTCGGGCAGAACGAGGATTTCAATGGCCTGATCGCTCATGTTGTTCCCCCTGTTGGGCCAACAGGGAATCACACCCCGGAGGCCTTGAGGAGGCAGCGGGAGACGATCCACGGCGAATGGGAGCGCGCAGTGGGTTCGTGCGCCCCCGAGTACCTACCGCGCGCCTCGTCGGGAGATCGCTCCGTCCCGCCCCAGCAGCCACAGCAGATACGGCCCCCCGACGAGGGACGTCAGCGCGCCCACCGGGATCTCCAGCGGGGGCAGCAGCGTCCGCGCCGCGAGGTCGGCGGCGACCAGGACGAAGGCACCGGTGAGTGCCGAGCACAGCAACGGCAGTTGGGGTGTACGGGTCAGCCGCCGGGCCAGTTGCGGCGAGGTCAGCGCGACGAACCCGATCGGCCCGGCGGCCCCGGTCGCGGTGGCGGCGAGCACGACCCCGAGAACCGTCAGCCCGAGCCGCGCCCGGTCCACCCGCACCCCGAGCGCGGCGGCGGTGTCCGGATCGAGCCCGAGCGGCCGCGCGGCCCTGCTCGCCCACACCAGCGCGGGCAGACACAGCAGGAGTACGACGGTCAGGGGCCCCGCCTGCTCCCACCCGCGCCCGTTGAGACTCCCGGTCAGCCACAACTTGACCTGCTCGGCGGCCTCCAGCTCGGAGTCGGTGAGATAGAGCTGCACGATCGCCGACAGTGCCACCCCGATCCCGACACCGGTCAGCACGAACCGGCTCGCCTGCATCCCGCCCCGCCAGGCCAGCACGTAGACGAGCGCGGCCGCGGCGAGTCCGCCCACGACGGAGACGAGCGGCATGGCCCCGGGTGAGCTGACGGCTCCGGTGGCGAGAGCGAGCACGGTGGCGGCGGCGGCCCCGTGCCCGACGCCGATGACGTCCGGACTGGCCAGCGGATTCCGGGTGACGGTCTGCACGAGGGCCCCGGACAACCCGAGCGCGGCCCCGACGAGAGCGCCGAGCACGATCCGGGGGACGCGCAGCTCGTTGACGACCAGGTCGTAGGGTCCGGATCCGGCGCGGAGGGTGCTCCAGACCTCGGCGGGGGAGATGTAGGTCTGGCCGAGGGAGGCGGAGGCGGCCATGGCGGTGAGCAGGAGGGCGAGCAGGACGAGGGCCACGACGACGGATCGGCGGTGGATGAGGAGGGAGACGTGGGGGTGGGGCCGGAGGACTGTCAACCCGCTCTCCTTAGCTGCGGGCAGTCGTGCCGCTGGGGCGGCTCCCGACCCACAGAGAGCGGCACCCCGCGAGCGCGGGCGAGCGACACCCAGCCCCGGCCCACCCCCACGCCGAGCCCCCCTCACGACACGGCCCCCCGACGCCGTACCAGAAAGACCAGCACCGGCACCCCCACCAGCGCGGTCATCACCCCGGCCGGCACCTCTGCCGGAGGCCTCACCACCCGCCCCAGCACATCCGCCCCCACCAACAACGCGGCCCCGAGCACTGCCGACAACGGCAGCACCGCCCGATGCCCGCCCGACACCACCCGCCGAGCCAGATGCGGCACCGCGAGCCCCACGAAAGCGATCGGTCCCGCCGCGGCCACGGCCGCCGCCGTCAGCAACGTCGCCCCCAGTGCCGCAGCCCCCCGCACCACAGCGACCCGATGCCCCAACGCCCGAGCCGTCTCATCGCCGAGGGCCAACGCGTCCAGCCCCCGAGCACACGCCAGCACCAGCACGGCCCCGACGGCGAGAAACGGCAGCATCCGTACGACCGTCCCCGCGTCCCGCCCGCTCAACGCGCCCACCTGCCAGAACCGGAACTGGTCGAGCGTGGCCGAGCTGGAGGTGAGGACGACGGTCGTGGCCCCTGCTGTCATGGCCGACAGCGCCGTCCCCGCCAGCGCCAGCTTCACCGGCGACGCCACACCCCGCCCCAGCGCGGCGATCCCGTACACGAGACACGCGGCGAGCACCGCCCCGACGAAGGCGTACCAGACGTACCCGGAGAACCCGTTCGCGAGCCCGAACCCGATGGCGAGCACGACCCCCGCCGCCGCGCCCTGGCTCAGCCCGAGGATCCCGGGGTCGGCGAGCGGATTGCGGGTGACGGCCTGGAGCGCGGCGCCCGCGACCCCCAGCGCGGCCCCGGCGGTCAGCCCGATCTCGGTCCGCGGCACCCGCAGCGACCGTACGACGAGCGCGTCCGGGGACCCGCCACCGTGCAGCAGGGCGTCCACGACGGCGGACAACGGCACCGCGCGCGTGCCGACCGCGAGGCTGAGCAACCCGGCGGCGGCCACCGTGAGGACGGCCGTCGGCCAGGCAAGGTGTTTCGGGCTCACTTTCCGATGTTCTCGGCGAGCTCCGAGACCACCAGACGCGCGGCGGTCGGGCCGGCGTTGAGGTACCAGGGGTCGTCGTCGACCTTCACGGCCTGCCCGGCCGTCACCGCCTTCATCGACTTCCACAGCGGCCCGGCCAGCACGCTCGCCGCGTCCGTCTTCGACGCGTCGCCCTGGACGGAGTAGAAGATCCAGTCACCGTCGGCGGTGTCGACGCTCTCCGCGCCGATGTCCTCCGAAATGGCCTTGAACTGCTGGGACTTGGGGCGCGAGAGCCCCATGTCGACGGCGATCGACCCGGTGAAGGAGGAGACGCCGAACATCCGCGTGCGGTCGGGGGTGAAGCGGACCATGGAGACGGTGGGGTCGCCTTCGACCTTGGAACCCTTCTCCTGGGCGTCGGCAACGATGTCGTCCAGCAGCTTCTGCGCCGCCTCGCCCTTGCCCACCGCGTCGCCGACGAGCAGCAGGTCGCGCTTCCAGTTGATGCCGTTGCCCGCGGTGATCACGGTAGGGGCGATCTTCGACAGCTTGGGGTAGAGGTCGCCGAGGGAGTCGTTGGCGAGGATCAGGTCGGGCTCGGCGGCGGCGAGGGTCTCCAGGTTGGGGGCCTGCCGGGTGCCCGCGTCGGTCATGCCGGCGAGCTGCTTCTTGTAGGAGGGGAAGGCGTCCGCGAGGTAGTCGGGCACGAGCCCGGCGTTGTCGGCGCGGGTGGTGGCCGCGGGTACGACTCCCAGGGACAGCAGGTCGTCGAGCTGCCCGGTGCTGAGCACGGCGACCTTCTGCGGCGCGGCCTCGATCGTCGTCCGGCCCTCGAAGTGCGTGACCGTGCGCGGGAAGGTCCCGTCGGCGTCCTGGTCGGAGCCCATCCCCTCGGCGAGGGTGCTCGGCGCGGCGGAGGGCCCCTCGGAGGCGCCCGCGGAGGCACCCAGTACCGGGTTCCGCTCGCCGCCGGCCTCCTTCCCGCCGTTCCCGCCGCTGCCGGCCGACGAACAGCCGGCGAGCAGTCCTCCGACCACGGTCGCGGTCACGACGGCCTTCACTGCTGCTGCACGCACGAGTACTCCGGGGTACGGGGAAGTGGGGGGAGGGCGCCTTTCTAAGGCAAGCCTTACCTTATCCCGTTCCGGAGTGGGGTCTGAACGAGGAGGTCACGATGGCCGTACGGGAGCGGGGCGGGGGTTGAGGTGTCCCGCGCGGGGGTGCGCCCCTCGTCGGGGGCGCACCCGCTGTCACCGCGTGCCGTCCGTCCACCATGTGCCGTCCACCGTGTGCCGTCCGGCTACGGCGTTCTGCTCCGCAGTGGCCTGCTGTCCGGCTAGCGCGTGCCGTTGTGGGCGAACGTCCACACCGCGTGGCTGCCGGGGCCGACGGTGAGGGTCGAGTGACCGATCTGCTCCACGTGCCGGTCCTTCACGGGCCGGTTGAGGGACATGTCGACCCGCTGCATCCCCGCCTGTTCGCGCGGGACGACGTCGAACCGGATCGTGGTGCCGCCGCCCGACGCGACCACGCCACCGCCCGTCACGGTCTTGACGGTGAACCCACCGGCCCGCAGCAGCGGCACGGTGTCGGCGAGGTCGCCCTCGGTGACCGCGAGGCGCACCGAGGTCACGTCACGCATCAGGTGGGTGCGGTAGTCGTCGGAGAGAACGCGCTCCCTGCCGACGTCACCGGGGAAACTGGCGGGCTCGGTCGCGCTGCGGGGATCGGCGAAGTACTCCGGCCGGTACTCCATCGCCCAGGCTCCGAAGGCGTCGTACTCGGTGGCGGTGAGGATGGCGTCGAACCACGGCACGGGCACTCCGTCGCCGAAGTCCCGGGTCTGCAGGAACTCGATGGGATCGACGACCCCGTCGCTCCTGAGCCGCTCGGTGACCGTCGCCAGGTCTCCGTCCCGTTCGGTCGACAGCCCCAGTCCGGCGGAGCCGAGGGTGCCGTCCTGGCCGCCGATGTCACCGACTCCGAACAGTTCCAGGTAGGTCTCGCGGCCCCGCAGATAGCGGCCCGTCCAGGTCTGTCCGCCGCTACCGGTCGTGGTGCGGACCTGGAAGCTGGCGAAGTCCCTCAGATAGTCGGAGTGCTCGATGGCGTCGGCGGTCTCCCGGTCGAAAACCCCGTAGGAGTGGTTGTAGAACAGCAACTGCCGGTCGGACGAGGATCGGCTCCCTTCGGCCTGTGCCGTCCCCACAGCACCCCCGAGCGCTCCGGCGAGGGCCACAGCGAGCACGACGATCATTCGTGATATCCGCTGAATCAGCATGCGGCCGATCGTAGGGCGGCCGGGCCGCTGCCGCGGTTCTTTCTCAACGAGGTCGAAATGCTTGACATACGGCGTTCGGCGCGGTGCCGTATGGCCGCCGTCCCATGGAGGGCAGGGGAGGGGAGTGGGCGGCGCCGAACATCGGATCCGGCAGCGTGTCTCCTCCCCGGTCCCGGGGCCGACCGGTGCGGAATCGTCCGGAACTCTCGCGCGTTGAGCAGGGTGGGCACGGGAGCCGTCGGTGAGCGAGTCGAGCGGCCCGAGTGACCGAGCTGACTGAAATGGGAGGACCTCAATGGCTGCGCAGACGCAGAGGGCCGTACTGGCGGGCGGATGCTTCTGGGGGATGGAGGAACTGATCCGCCGACTTCCGGGCGTGACGGCGACCCGGGTGGGCTACACCGGGGGTGACGTGCCGAACGCGACGTACCGCAACCACGGCACGCACGCGGAGGCCATAGAGATCCTTTTCGACCCCGCGAAGACCGACTACCGCGCCCTCCTGGAGTTCTTCTTCCAGATCCACGACCCGAGCACCAAGAACCGCCAGGGCAACGACATCGGCCTCAGCTACCGCTCGGCGATCTACTACGTGGACGACGAGCAGAAGCGGATCGCCGAGGACACCATCGCGGATGTGGACGCCTCAGGTCTGTGGCCGGGCAAGGTCGTCACCGAGGTGGAGCCGGTGGGCCCCTTCTGGCAGGCCGAGCCCGAGCACCAGGACTACCTGCAGCGCTACCCGGACGGCTACACCTGCCACTTCCCGCGCCCGGGATGGCGGTTGCCCGCCCGCGCCGAGGGCTGACTGAGTGGGCGCCGGTGGCGTACGCCGTCCCCGCGGCGGAGCGCGAGGTCCGTCACCGGCCGCCGCGTAGCCGAAGCAGGTACGCCGCGGTCAGTGCGACGGCACGGTCGCCGTCACCGGACAGCTCCACGAGGGCTCGGGACGCCGTGCTCCCCGGGATGTCCGCCAGCGCCTGGGTCAGCCGTACGCGGGCACGCGCGTCGGTGGTGTGGTGTGCGAGGCGTTCGACGAGACCGGCGGCGATCCGCGCCGCTGCAGGGGTCGTAGCGGGGCTGGAGTCCCGTGCGGCCGTTGCCGCGGTTGCCGCCGTCGATGCTGGCGCGGCTGTCGATGCCGTCGTGGCTGTCGCGGTGTCGTTCGCCAGCAGGCTCAGGGCGTCCGCCGCGTCGGTGTCGTTCCTGCCCTCCACGATCATGTCGATGAGCACCGGGACGGCATCGACCACCCCGCGCGCCCCGAGCGCCGCCGCCGCGTGGCCGCGGACCGCGGCATCAGGGTCGGTGAGGGCGTGCCGCAGCCGGGCGGTGGACTCGTCACCGGGCATCTCGGCGAGAGACCGGACGGCACGTTCCCGCACCGCGGCCACCGGTGAGTCGAGGCCCTCCGCCAGCAGTGCCGTACCGGCGTCGCCCGATCGCGCCAACGCCCACCGCAGCGCTCCGGCGACGTTCGGATCCGTCTCCCTGAGCACCGCCTCGACCAGCGCCTCCACCGGCACCGGAACCCCGTCGGCCGAGGAGAGGGCCGCGCGCTGGCGGGCGGCGGCGCTCTTCGACCCCAGCGCCTGGAGGAACGCGACGGCCTGGAGGACGTCCTCCCAGCCGACGGGTTCCGCGGCGTCGATCCGGCGGAGCCGCGTCAGCAACTCGGTCTCGGCCGCGATGCGTTCGCGCGTCTGACGGATGAGGTCGTCGACGAGTGCCGAGGGCGTGAAGCCGGGGTCGTCGAGCGCGCGTGCGATCTCACGCAGGGACAGTCCCAGCGACCTCAGGCTCTCGATGTGGAAGATCCGCCGGATGTCCTCGCCGGAGTACTCCCGGTAGCCGGAGCCGGTACGGCCCGAAGGCCGCATCAGGCCGAGCGACTCGTAGTGCCTGAGCATGCGGGCGCTGACTCCGGACCGCCGCGCCACCTCACCGATCAACACGTCCTATCGGCCTTCCTGTCCCTGTCCCTGTCCCTGTCCCCGTCCCTGCTCCTGCTCCTGCTCCTGGCCGTGTTTTTGTCCGTGGCTGTGGCCGCCGAGGGCCACGACGCGCTTCGCCTCCTCGACCGCGGACTCGAATCCGGCGTCCGGGTCATGCAGCAACCGTTCCGTGGCGACCGCGTGCGTGCGCACACGCCGGTCCGGGGCCGTCGTCGCGGCACGCAGGGCCGGGAGCACCACCTCGCCCAGTGCGACCAACGCCCGGCTGAGACTCAGCTGCGTCTCCCGCTCACCGCGCCCGAGTTGCGTGGCCAGTACCGCGGCCAGCCCGGCCTCCTCGCCTTCCGGTACGAGCACGACCGCGGCCCGCCAGGCGCTCCGCGCCACCTCGTCGTCGGCGTCGCACAGGAGCGCCCGTGTGATCGCCGGCCACGCCTGCCGGTCCCCGAGCTTGGACAGCGTGTGCAATGCCTGACTCCGTGACTGCGCCCGCCCCGAGCGAGTCTCGCGCAGCAGCCCGGGGAGCGTCATGGACGCCGGGTGGCGGGTGAGCGCCCAGGTCAGCATCTCGCGGACGAAGAACTCGGGCTCGATCGCGCACCGCTCGACGAGCTCGTCGACGAAGCGGGGATCCGGGGTCGTACCGGCCGCGAGAGCCGCCCGCAACCGCACGGACGACCGTGTGTCCTGCAGCCCCTGGAGGACTCGTACCGCATCCGTGTCCTGGCTTGTGGTCGTCATCGAGACCACCTCCTCGGCAAGCAGTGAAGGCCTTCTCACCGTGTCAAGGTCAAAGGCGGAGCGCCGAGGCGGTGACGCGATGGTCCCTACGACGGGGCGCCGGCACCGGCGTCCGATCCGTCGGGCCCCGGATCAGGCCCCGGACTCGGCTCCGTATGCGGATCGTGCGACGGTTCGCTGAGCTGCTCGCGCACGTAGTTCCAGACCACCGCGATCAGCGCGGCGACCGGTACCGCGAGCAGACTGCCCACGATGCCGGCCAGGTTGCCGCCCAACGTCACCGCCAGCAGGACCACCGCCGCATGGAGCCCCAGCCCCCGACTCTGGATCATGGGCTGGAAGACGTTGCCCTCCAGCTGCTGCACCACGACGATGATGGCCAGCACGATCAGCGCGTCCGTCAGCCCGTTGGAGACCAGGGCGATGAGCACCGCGACGAAGCCCGCGAACAGGGCACCGATGATCGGCACGAACGCGGAGACGAAGGTCAGCACGGCCAGCGGAAGCACCAGCGGCACCCCCAGCACCCACAGGCCGAGGCCGATCAGGACGGCGTCGAGAAGGCCGACGGCCGCCTGGGAACGTACGAACGCGCCCAGGGTGTCCCAGCCGCGCGCGGCCACGGTCGGGACGTCCGTCGCGAGCCGACCGGGCAGCTGACGGGCGAGCCACGGCAGGAACCGCGGGCCGTCCTTGAGGAAGAAGAACATCAGGAACAGGGCCAGGACGGCCGTGACCAGGCCGTTCACCACGGTGCTGACGCCGGTGACGACAGTGCCGACCATGCTGCCCAGGCCGTCCTGCGCACGGGACACCGCGCTGTCGAAGGCCTTGTTGATCTGGGCGTCGCCGATGTTCAACGGCGGCCCGGCGGCCCACTCACGCAACTTGTGGATGCCCTCGACGACACCGTCCGTCAGATCACCGGACTGGGACGCCACCGGTACCGCGATCAGTGCCACCACGCCCAGGGCGACCAGGAGGAACAGCACGGTCACGGCCGAGGCGGCGAGGGCGGGTTTCCACCCGCGTCGGCGCAGGAACCGGGTCGGTGGCCAGGTCAGGGTCGTCAGCAGCAGGCCCACCACGAGCGGCCAGACGACCGACCACATCCGGCCCAGGATCCAGAGAGTCACCGCGAGCATCAGAAGTATGAGCAGCGACTCCGCGGAGACCCGGGCCGACGTGCGGAGCGCGGCGCGGGTTCTGGCGGAACTCAGGGTGGCAGTCACGCCCTGCACCCTATGGGTACTCGAGCCACACCGGCATCGCCGCGTCACAGGGGTACGGGCGCACGGAACACCAACCGACCTACGGGCCGGGCCGATTCAGGGGACGCTCAGTGATCTGCCAGCCATGCCAGCAGACGGCCACGCGACCAGCAGCGGCCGATGGCCTCGGCACGCCGGGCCCGACCGTCGAACATCGCCAGGCCGACGATGCTGTGGCCGGAGGCGCGGCGATCACCGAGCGTCGGAATCGCCGGCGCGACACCGACGCCCTCGGCCGACACCCATGCCACCGGCCGGCCCCCGGTTCCCGCTTCGTCGAGCCGCTGCAGGAAGCGCTGCCGCCTCTCGGGCGGGAACTGCGACAACGCCCACGTCGTGATGACGACGGGCAGGGCGTCGGCGGGCACCCGCGCCAAGGCGTCGGGCAGCACCTCGACGGCGTCACCGCGCAGCAGGAGCGGAGGAGCGGTTGCCGCCAGCGCCACCTCCGCCTCAAGCCGCGCGGCCCGCTGCGGCTGATGCGGCGGATGCGACGGATGCGACGGGTCCGGCGGGTCCGGCAGGTCCGGCGGTTCCGGCTGGTACGGCCACAGGCAGGCGCGCAGCCATCGGACGTCGTCCGGGTCGGTCACGTCGACCGGATCGAGGTCGACCCCGACCCGGGCAACCACCTCGGGCATCGCGCCCGTCGGGACGGGCCGGCCTCCCACGAGGGAACACGACACCTGCACGGGGGATGACGGGTCGCCCAGGGACTGTCCGTTGCTGTACGCGACGCCCACACGATCGACATTGAGGTTGAGCCCGGCGGAGCACCCCACGTCGATCAACCCCACCGCCTGCGCACCCGCCCGGCGCGCGGCCTCGGCGATGGCCGGATACAGCACGGCGCAGCGTCCGGTCTCGTCCGGCCGCGTGGTGTGCCGTACGGCGATGGCCACGACCTCGTCGGTCATGCGCAGCAGCGTGTCGATCGCCGCGTCGGCGGCGGCGTCGCTGTCAGCAGCGGCATAGGCCGCGGCAAGCGCGGGGGCGCGTCCAGCGAGAGCGAGGTCGTGCAGTGCGGCGAGGACGACCGTGGGGTGCCGCTTGCGCGCCGGTACCGCCTCGATGGCGCGCAGCGCCTCGCCGGACCGACTCAAGGCGACCGCGACACGCTCGTACAGCGGCGAGGTTCCGGCGGCATCGACCTCCCCGAAACGCCGGTACATCGCAGCGAGCCTGCGGGCACCGCCCTCGGAAACGGCACTTCTGGCGGTCGGCTTCGGCATCTCCCCGATCCTACTGAGACCGCATCAACCGGTCGCCGTCCCAGCCGGGTTGGAGCCGGCTCAGGGCGCGGATAATGACTGCGGCACTCGGATCAGGGCAGTTAGGGTGCGCCACCATGGGCACGGACATCCACGGTGGGATCGAATTCCGCCATCCTCACGTCGGCACCGACTACTACGACGGCGAACCATGGGTGACCGCAATGGATCTGTGGCCGCTGTACGACGAGAGGGACTACTCGGCTTTCGGCCTCCTCTTCGGTGTCCGCAACTACGTGGGCTTCCGTCCGCTTGCAGCCGGTCGTGGTCTTCCTGTTGACCTGTCGAGCGACATGCGTTCAATGCTGGGATCATGGGTTGACCGGGGCGAGGTGGACGGCGCGAGCTGGATCAGCTGGGCCGAACTCGCCTCCATCGATCCCGCGACCAGGCCGGCGGACTTCGTCGGCAGAGTGACTTGGCACAAGAAGTCGCAGCCGTCGATGCAGCGGAGCCAACTCGTATCTCGGCCGTGGCCGGCGGCAATCCTGTCCACCGTGGGCGTGCCGCCTGCCGACTCGGACAGCGCTTCAGAACGCGTCGAGTGGACCACCGACGACTTGGTCTGTGCCTATGAACCACTGACCATCGGTACCGTCCTGGGACCGACGACACACTGGCCCCACGTCTTCGCTGTGATGAAGGCCCTGGCCGGGCGCTTCGGTGACGAGGGCGTCCGCCTGGTCGTAGCGTTCGACTGAGGGCGCGTGCCCCGCGCCCGCACTCCTGCTCAGCGGGCGCCCCCAATGCCGTTCAGTGCTCAGAGTGGCGAGGCCCTGAAGGGCGGTGCGCCGTGCCGAGACGGACCACCGGTTGAGGGCTGTGAACGCGGCTTGATGACCCGCGCCGAGCCGCGTTCACAGCTCTCTCGCTCGCCCCCTGGAGCCGCCCTGAGCTTCAAAAACCCATGTCACTCCCAAGCGGACGATCTACTGTGTTGCGCACTGCCTTGAGCCGGAGCAGTGGGCTTGCGGTACAGAATCAAACGGGTGGAGAAACAGTGGTTCGCCAGGCACGTGTCGGCGTTACGGTTGCCATGCTCATGACCTCGTTGGTGCTCGGAGGATGCGGAACCGGCCAGGGCTCCCGGGCAGGTGCAGCATCGGAGCCGACAGGGACGTCCGGGGTACAGGACAAGCCGTTGAGCGAAGCGGCCCTGGAGCGGGCGACGATCACAGGAACAGATGTCGTCGGCTACGAAGTGCAGCGGGACATCGCTGCCACCTTTGCGTCCCACAAGACGGCGGACCCTGCGAAATGTGCGCCTGCCATGCAGGCGGTGGGCGGCAGCAGTGGGTTCGCGGCCTCCGCGCGCATCGCCCGGATCATTTCTCCGAAGGAGCGCGGATCCAGTGCGCACATGACCCTCTCGTCGCACAGCCCAGGAGACGCCAGGCAGGTGATCGACGAGTTGCGGACAGCCGCCGAAGGGTGCAAGACCTTCAAGGACATTCTGGTGGACTTCGACTACGACGCGGTCCAACTCCAACCCGACCCTGGCTACGGCGATGAATCCGTGTCCCTCCGGCTCACACAGTTGGCGTCGTTCAGCGAGGACGAGGAAACGGTCCGGGTGCCCTATGCGGTGGTGGCTGTTCGACAGGGGGCCACGGTTGCCATGTTCACCAACTTCAAGCGCCCCAGCGGGCCGAAGGACAAGGAGCCGGCTGCCGTACCGAAAGCGATCATCAAGGCACAGCTGAACAAGCTCAGCAAGCTGACGGCTGCCAAGTGACGGCGTACGACTGACCGCACAGAGTCTCCCTCTCACACACCAGGGACTTGTCGGTCCCACTCGCGAACCGGCCCATGAACGGCCCTCCTTCAGGACCATGCCGCCAACGGCATGGATGAGGGCAGTGAAGTCTGCGAGTGCCCCCACAACTGCGCGGCCTGTTCCCGTCATACGACCGGGAAATCCACGTCAAGCCGCGTGCACGGACTGTTGGCGGTGCCCGCTCGGCAGGTCGGCCGACGCTGCGCTCCGGGCATCTGCCCGGCCACGGGCTGTTTTCGCAGCAGGCCGCCGGCGATGACAGCGGGGCCCAGCCCTTCGCGTCACCGGCCAGGAAGGCACTCAGGCTGTCGAGGAGCATGGTGCTGCCCTGCTCGGCCATGTCGCGTTCCTCTGCGGTGTCGCAGGTCTGACGGAGCACGATCTGCGTGTGCCGGCCGTTCTGCTCTTCGAGTTCCATGGTCATGGCTGCGGGCTCGGGCTTGCCGGGTACATCCATACCGACTACCAACAGGCGGTTCTCGTCGACCTCGAGATAGGAGCCGGTCAGCGGGAACTGTCCGCCGTCGGGCGTGACCATAGTGGCCTTCCATGCACCGCCTGGCCGTACGTCCATCTCTACGGAGCCGGGAGCGGCGTAAGCCCACTGTGCGTACTGGTCGGCGGTGGTCCACGCCCGCCACACCTGCACCGCCGGAGCGGCCAGCGTTCGGGTCAGCTTGTAGGAGAAACCGTTGGCCGGGGTGGGCTGCTCGATGGTCATGGTTCATCGCCTCTTTCGTGCCTCGCGGGACTGTCGTGTCTGTAGACGCTCGCGGGCGCGAAGACTCATCGGTTCGGGCTTCCTGTGTTCGGCCGTCACTCCAGGAGGTGGGCAAGTGATTCGTCCGCAATGGGATAAGGACGTTCCTGAGGCAGCAGCCGGATCGCGGAGTTCAGGTCGCCGGCGCTCACGAGCGCGTGAATCTCATGGGCGAGCGGGGTCACGTCGCGGATGGAGACCGTCCATTCGTCCGCATAGCGGCGTACGGCCTCACCGGAGAGGCCGAGTTGCAGCGACCGGTACGGCAGCTGCTGGAGGTGCAGGTCCCGCTCGGGGTCCCACTGCACGCGAGCAGGCGAACGCTTCAACTGGCGCTGCCAGGCAGCCCGGTCGGGGTGCACCCCTCGGACGTAGCTCGACAGGCAAGCGTGTCGCAGCGCCCACTCGAAGCCGTCGCGACTGATCTCGACAGCGAGGACGGTTTCCTGCCCCGCTTTCGTGCCCCAGCCGCAGCGGTACATCATCCACAGGAACGATGGCTTGATCCATGTCATCCGGTCGCGCAGCCACAAGGCGGGGAAACGGCCCTCCCGGGCGGCGGGCAGGCCGATCTCCGGGGCGTACGCCTGGTAGACGGTGACTGTGGATGGCGTGTGCAGCGCGCGGATCCTGTGTCGCGGTTCGTTCATGACGTACAGGGTGTGATGCCTCGACCCCGGGTGGCCATTCTTTTTACCTGCGCGGAGACGGCGGTGTTCGTCGGTGCAGCAGAACCAGCACGACGATCGCCGGACCCGGTCATCAGCGACAGGTCAGTCGTCCGTGGGAGCCGTAGCCACACCCGTCGGGCAGGACACCCCCCAGTTCGTCCCGGACGGGTCGCTCAGCTTGACCCCCGTCCCGCCGATCCCGCAGTAGCCCGCAGGGTTCTTGTCGAGGTACTGCTGGTGTTACCAGCCAGGTGGGATGAGTACTGGCTTGCGGGTCCACCACCAGCGAGTTTCACGGCCCTCGGCCAGTGGACGCCAGTACTGGGCCAGCTCAGATCCGCCGTCATCAACGGTGACCGTCTTGTAGCGCTGGTCGAGTTCTGCCAGGGCACCCTCGTACTTGCCCTGCAGGCCTGAGGGCATGGTGTGCTGGTAGTCCTCAATCGCGTCCCGGACCGTGAGGAGGTTGAGGTACTCGTAGACCATGTAGTACGTGGTCTCGGCCCACTCAGCCTCCATGCGATTGATCAGGGACTCCCACATCTGGAGGCAGATGAGGACTCCGTACAGCGGCTCCTCGGGGATGTCGCTGCTGGCCGGCGGGCGGCCTGCCCGCTCGATGTCGAGACGCTCGCGGTCCAGAGACTCGATCACCGCCAGCTCTGCGGCGTCGAGATCCTTGAACAGACGATGGGCAGCCGTGCCCGGCCTGAGATCGCGCATTAGTCGCCTGCCGGTGCAACGCCCACCGGGCAGCTCACACCAGTCCCGCCAATGCCGCAGTACCCGCCCGGGTTTTTGCTGCCCGAAAGGTACTGCTGGTGGCGGCGTTCCGCCGGATAGAAGGGCCGTCCCTCCGCCGGCAGGATCTCCGTCGTGATCGTGCCGTGGCCCGTGGACGTGAGGAGTTGCTGGTAGGCGGTGCGGGAGGCCTCCGCGACGGTCGCCTGTTCCGGGGTGTGGGTGTAGATGGCGGAGCGGTACTGGGTGCCCACGTCGTTGCCCTGGCGGAAGCCCTGGGTGGGGTCGTGGGACTCCCAGAAGGTCTTCAGGAGGCGCTCGTAGGTGATCAGGGCGGGGTCGAAGACCACGCGGACCGCCTCGGTGTGGCCGGTGAGGCCGGAGCAGACCTCCTCGTAGACCGGGTTCTCGGTGTGGCCGCCCTGGTAGCCGACCAGGGTCGTCCACACACCCACCGGAAGCCGCCAGAACGTGCGTTCCGCACCCCAGAAGCAGCCGAGGCCGAAGTCGGCCGTCCGGTAGCCCTCGGGGTAGGGGCCGAGCAGCGGGGTGCCGAGGACCGTGTGCCGGTCGGGGACCGTGAACTCCGGCTCGGAGCGGCCTTTCAGTGCCTGTTCGGGGGTGGGCAGGACGGGCGTACGGCCGAACAGCATGAGGCGGGCTCCTTCGTTCGTCGCGGTCGCCGGGCACAGGTGCGGGGCGGCGACGGAACAACCGTCCGGTGCCGCCCCGCATTCCGCCAAGGCCGACGTCAGCCCAGTCAGCCCGAGGCCGCCCGAGTCAGTCCGGGTCAGCCCGAGGCCGCCCCGCCCGCGTTCGCCAGGCTCAGATCCCGCATCCGGCAGAACTCACCCGCCGGATCGCCCCGGTAGCGCCACGGCAGCGCGTCCACGTGCCCGTCCACCAGCCGGAACTGCTCCACCGCCGCCTCGTCCCGGTCCTGCAGGCACAGGTAGAACGCCAGCAGATGCCGTACCTCCGCCACGCGCGGGTGGCCCGGACCGGCCGCCGCCACATCCGCGAGCGCCGCGTCGACCAGGGCCCGCATCTGGGGCGTACGGTCGGCGTCCGCGGAGTCCGACTCGTCGTGCTCGAAGTGCGCGATCAGCGGGAACACCGTCATCAGACTGCCCAGCGGCGCCTTCTCGGCGGCCTCGGCCGCGAAGTCCCGGGCCAGCTTCTCCGAGCCGCGCCACTTCGCGCACCAGTACTGAAGCGCCATGTAGTGGGCCTCGTAGTGGTGCGGGTCGCGGTCGGTGATCTCCTGCCAGAGGCGGTCCATGTCGGCGTGCGGGAGGCCGAGACCCAGCGCGGTCGCTATCTGCGCGACGTACGGCACCGGGTCGCCCTCGACGGCCAGTGCGACCGCGCGCGCGTGGTCCTCGCGGGACTGGGACATCACCCGGTGGAAGCCCTCGAACTGCTCGGCGGTCGTGTGCTTGGCCCGCTTCGCACCGCGGATCCGCGCCGCCAGTGCCACTGTGCTGCGGGCCCGCACCAGGGCCGCGCCCGGGTCGTCCGGGCGGGCGGTCTCCCAGGCCAGCAGCCAGGTGTCGTCCTCGGCGGCGACGTTCGCGAACCACCCGCTGTGGAACGACCGGTTCTCCCAGTCCCGCTCGGCGGCCGTCGCGTCCAGCAGGTCCGCGGCCGGCTGCCAGTCGCCGCCCTTGGCCGCGTCGAGCGCCGCGGTGAGCACGGCCGGGACCGGCGCCGCGGAGTCCTTGTTCTGCCTCTCGGGCGGCAGCAGCCCGAGGGCGGCGGCCGCGGCGGGCAGCTCGTACGGCTTGTCGGCGTCGTCGGCGGAGTCGTCGTCCGCTCCGCGCCAGCCCTCGACCGCGCCCTGGACGATCGCCTTGAGGAAGTACAGGCCCAGAGCGAGCAGGGGAAGTCCGACGACGGCCAGAACGATCCAGAGGATGATCACAGCGCACCTCGCGGTGAGGGCTCCGGGGCGAGCAGCGCCCGCAGCGGGGCGGTGTCCGGAACGTCGGCGACCGCCGGGGCGACCACCTCGTCGAGGCCGGTTTCGATGCCGTCTGCGGCGGGCGGCAGATGCGGGATCGCCGACCGCTCCCAGGAGAACTCCCAGCACAGCAACGCCCGGTCGTTCAACTCGGCCAGCGCCATGCCCGCCAGCGACTTGTGCAGAATCGGCCGTACGAACTCACGGAACACCCGGCCCTGCGCCGCGGACGCCTCGTCCGACATTGGCAGTCGCTTCGCCAGCTGCCACAGCCGTCCGTCCTCGATCAGATCGAGCACTGCGGGCAGCGTCGGCTGCTCCCCGGTGTACTCGGCGTACGCCCGGTGCAGCGGTGTGTTGCCCGCACGGAACGACTCCGCCATCACCAGGTCGAGCAGCTCCTGCCAGTCGGAGGTACGGCGGAACCGCCGCACCTCCTCCGTCAGGACGGCGTCCTCCAGCTCCGTCAGCGTGCGCTGAGGGTCGGTGAGGAGGTCGAGGGCGGCGCCCCGGGCCTCGTCCGCGCGTCCGTCGTCGGGCAGTTCCTCGATCCGGCGGACCCGGTCGGCCATCGGCGGATGCGAGTCGTACGGCGACGTGGGCTCCGTCGGCAAGGTGCCGCGCATCTCGATCAGCTCCAGCCGGCGGGCGCTCAGCATCCGGCTGTAACCGCCGAACATCTCACCGCGCGGTGGCAGCAGCTCCTGGCCGGTACCGAGAGTGGCGTAGCAGTTCATGTAGAAGTCGAACGCCCCGTCCAGCACCAGGATCTCGCGCAGCGCCGACGCGGTGGCGTCCCGGCCGGCGATCCGAGCGGCGGCCGCGTCGGCGGCGTACTCCTGGCGGCGGGAGACGGAGAGCAGGGAGCGGAAGTACAGCTTGGCGTAGCCGATGTAGAGCTGCGCCATCGCGCGGTACGTGATGCCGGCGCCGCCGGTGTCGATCTCCTTGGTCTTCTTGCCCTTCGCCTCGGCCTTGGCGTTCTTCTTCTCCTGCTTGGCCTGCTCGCGCGCCGCGGTCCTGTCGGCACTCTGCTCGAAGTGCCTGATGGTGCGCAGCACTTGGGCCCGGCCGCGCATGTTGAGGGCGGAGAGCCGGGTGTCGGAGTTCGAGTAGTGGCCCAGCTCGTGGGCGAGGATCGCGCGCAACTGGGCCTGCGACAGCCCTTGCAGCAGCGGCACGCCGAGGTAGAGGTGGCGCGGTCCCGGCAGCAGGCCGAGCAGCCGGGCGTCCTCGGAGACGGCGGCGTTGACGTCGGCCGTCAGCACGATCCGGGACGGGGCGGTGGTGCCGACCTCATCGGCCAGCTCCCTCACCGTGCGCCACAGTTCCGGTTCGTCGGTCTCGGTGACGGGCAGGCCCGCCATGTCGTCACCCGGCGGGGTGCGCAGCATGAACAGGCCGCGCACCAGCGGGATCGCGAGCAGCACGGAGACGATGACGAGCTTGCCCGCCAGGCTCGTCGGGGCGTGCAGGAGCAGCAGATAGTCGGTGCCGGCCAGCAGGGCCAGCAGCAGGACGCCGAGCAGATAGAAGCCGGCGAGCATCAGAAGAGCGCGCAGCGCACGCAGAGTAGTGCCCATCGGGCAGAGGTCCCCCCACAGGACGGATCACAAGATCACGGAACGACCGGGCGGGTCAGCGGACACACGGGACGTGTGCATGACCAACTCGGGTGAGCGCGGATTGTGACCGACGCGTCCGCCGTGAGGCAAGACGTGATCGGGAGCGGAACCCTGGTCCGCCGCGGAAGGGGCTACGGCGTCACTGCGTGATCGTCGCCGGACTGCCGCCGTTCGCCTCGTACCCCGCCACCGCCAGGGCCCGGTATATCGCGAACTCGGCCGCCGGGTCGGCGGACAGTGTCCAGGGCAGGGCGCCGACATGGCCGTCGATGTGCACGAGCTGGCTCATCGCCTCCGCCCAGCGCTCACCGCGTACCAGGAAGAACACCAGTAGATGGCGGACGTGAGCCAGTATCGGGTCGTCGCCGCGGGCCGAGTGGACGGCGTGCAGCGCCCCGTGGATCGCCTTGGTGACGACCTCGCTCTGGTAGAAGCCACTGACCAGGTTGACCTCGGGCAGGTGCTCGAAGACCGCGAAGAGCGGCATCGCGGCCAGCAGCGAGCCGCGCGGGGCCCGGGCGGCCGCCGCCTCCGCGAAGCCGTACGCCTGCTGCCGCGAGCCGTGCCACTTCTCGCACCAGTAGTGCAGCGCGGCCAGGTGCGCCCCCATGTGGGCCGGCGCACGGTCCAGGATCTTCAGCCACAGCTGCTCGAACTCCGCCTGGGAATAGGCCAGTCCACGGGCCACGGAGAGCTCGACGATGTAAGGGATCGGGTCGCCGGGGGCCAGCAGTGCGGCCTCGCCGCACGCCGACCTCGCCTCCTCCATGATGATCCGGAACTCGTCCGTGCCCGGCGTCGCCGTCCGCCAGGCCTGCTGCACCAGGAACTCCGCGTGCACGGCCGCGCCGCCCGCGTCCTTCGGGTGCTCGATCCGCCACACCCGCAGCCACTGCCCGCCCGGCGACTCGCTGACCCCGCCCGGCCGCTGCCGCAGCTCCAGCGAGGCGGCCCCGGCGAAGGCCTGCACGCGCTGCCAGCGCAGCTCGCCCTCCCGCTCGGTGCCGGCCAGCAGCTGGGCGGCCGCCTTGTAGTCCTGGGTGCGCTGCACCAGGTCCAGGACGTCCAGCAGGTCCTGGTCGGGGCCGGGCATGCGGATGTCCAGCTCCTCCTGCTGCACGAAGCCGTAGTCCGCCGGGTCCGCGGCGTCCGGGTGGCCCGCCGGGACCTGCTCGATCCCGCCCCGCCTGCGCCGCAGGAACGGAAGCAGCACGAAGCCCAGCAGGACCGCCGCCATCAGGACCCAGAGAATCTCCATGCCCCAAGAGTTCCAGACGCCACCGACAATTGCCCAACCCGGCCGACAGCCTGTGGAAAACTCCCCGGGCCGGCCCGAAGACTCTGTGGAAAACCCTGCCGACCAGCCCGACCGCTCCGGGGAAAGCCCCTGCCGACCGGCTCGACCGCTTCGTGGAAAACCCCTGCCGACCGGCCCGGACACCGGGGCGAACGCTCCGGGACCGGCCCGGACACCAGGGGAAAACCCTGCCGCACGGCCGTCGGGACCTCGGCGTCCGTCATCGGACTCCCGAGCGGACTACCCTCGGGGCCCATGAGCGACAGGCACATCAGTCAGCACTTCGAGACTCTCGCGATCCACGCGGGCAACACCGCGGATCCCCTCACCGGTGCGGTGGTCCCCCCGATCTACCAGGTCTCGACCTACAAGCAGGACGGCGTCGGCGGTCTGCGCGGCGGCTACGAGTACAGCCGTAGCGCCAACCCGACCCGCACCGCCCTTGAGGAGAACCTCGCCGCCCTCGAAGGCGGCCGCCGAGGCCTCGCGTTCGCATCCGGACTGGCGGCCGAGGACTGCCTGTTGCGTACGCTGCTCAGCCCCGGCGACCACGTGGTCATCCCCAACGACGCGTACGGCGGCACGTTCCGCCTCTTCGCGAAGGTCGTCGCCCGGTGGGGTGTCGAGTGGTCGGTCGCCGACACCAGCGACCCGGCCGCCGTACGGGCCGCGATCACCCCGAAGACCAAGGCCGTGTGGGTGGAGACCCCCTCCAACCCGCTGCTCGGCATCACCGACATCGCGGCCGTGGCCCAGATCGCCCGGGACGCTGGCGCGAGGCTCGTCGTCGACAACACCTTCGCCACGCCGTACCTCCAGCAGCCGCTGGCCCTCGGCGCCGACGTCGTGGTGCACTCCCTGACCAAGTACATGGGCGGCCACTCCGACGTCGTCGGCGGCGCGCTGATCACCGCCGACGAGGCACTCGGCGAAGAGCTGGCGTATCACCAGAACGCGATGGGCGCGGTCGCCGGGCCCTTCGACTCCTGGCTGGTGCTGCGCGGCGCGAAGACGCTGTCGGTGCGCATGGACCGGCACAGCGAGAACGCCACCAAGGTCGCCGACATGCTGACCCGCCACGCGCGCGTGACGCAGGTCCTCTACCCCGGCCTGGCGGAGCACCCCGGGCACGAAGTCGCCGCCAAGCAGATGCGGTCCTTCGGCGGCATGGTCTCCTTCCGCGTGGAAGGCGGCGAGGAGGCGGCCGTCGAGGTGTGCAACCGCGCGAAGATCTTCACGCTCGGCGAGTCCCTGGGCGGTGTCGAGTCGCTGATCGAGCACCCGGGCCGCATGACGCACGCGTCCGTGGCAGGTTCCGCGCTGGAGGTCCCCGCCGACCTCGTACGCCTGTCCGTGGGCATCGAGAACGTCGACGACCTGCTGGAAGACCTTCAGCAGGCACTGGCGAAGTAGGCCGGCCCGGACTCACCAGCCCGACATCGGTGGAGTCGTCGTGGACGGCGGCTCCACCCAGGGCTGTGCGGTCAGCGCCCACACCACGAACGCCACACTCACGGCGAACAGCAGCAGCCACATGGCCCGGCGTGCCGCGACCCTGCGCCGCAGCAGCCGCGACCCACGCCGTACGGCCTCCCCGCACAGGTCCGCCGGCACCTGCGGCGTCGCCCGCTCCATGAGCTGCCGTACGGCGGCCTCGCGCTGGTTCCGGTTCACCTGCGCCTCCCGCGATCCGGCGGCCCACCGACGCGGCCACCCGCTCCGCCTGCCGGCCGTCTGCCACGGCGCGCACTTCGGTCCCGGGCCCTCATGACGCCGCCACCTTGGCCCCCAGCACCGTCGGCGCGGGCCCGCGCGGCGGGTGCAGCAGCGTTGCCGTCGCCCGGTCGCAGATCGTGCGGACGCGTTCCGCGGGCAGTCCGAGCAGGGCCGCCGCCTGTTCCTCGGCCACCCCCTCGTAGAGGCGCAGCACCACGATCAGACGTTCCTGGGGGGTGAGCCGGGACAGCGGGGCCGCGGGGTGGGCGCGGTGGCGGAGCAGGATTCCGTGGCGCCACGCTCCGTGCGCGAAGCGCAGCCCGAGGTACTGACGGGCACGGTTGTACGGGTCCTCACCGCGCAGCCGGTCCCAGCACGCGTACGTGTGGGCGAGCGCCAGCGTCAGCAGACGCCGCGCGCGCGGGTTGTCGTCCGGGGCCTCCGCGGTGAGAAGCGTCGCGGCGTGCAGCAGCCGCCCGGCTGCGCCCGCGACGAACGCCTCGAACTCCCGGGCCCGACGCGTGCCCTGGGACACCTGCCGTTGCCGCACCACACCTCCCCGCCCGCGGATGGCCGTACGACGGCTTCGTACGACCCGAGGACCCCGGTCTCATATGAGGCCCGGCGCGGCCGTCCGGTCAAGGGGTGGGGCAGGACGCGCGTGCCTAGGAGGACTGCGCTTCGGGTCCCGGTACGCCCTGGGCCGTCATCCGGGTGGAGAGCGCCGTGTTGAAGCGGGTGAGGAGCGTGCAGAACGCGTCGCGCTCCTCCGGTGCCCAGTCGTGTGTCAGCTCGGCCATCAACTGACGCCGGGAGGAGCGCACTTCCTCCAGCCGGGACTGCCCGCGCGGGGACAGCTGGAGCACCACAGCGCGCCCGTCCTCGGGATGCGAGGTCCGCTTGACCAGTCCGGTGTCGACGAGCGGGGCCACCTGCCGGGTGACCGTCGACGAGTCGATGCCCATGCTCGCCGCGAGCGCCTTGACGCCCATCGGGCCTTCCTTGTCGAGCCGGTTGAGCAGCAGGTACGCGGCGCGGTCCATGGAGTTGCGCACCTGCCCCACCCCGCCGAGCCGGGTCTGTTCGGCACGACGGGCGAAGACCGCCACCTCGTGCTGCAGGGTGTCGAGAAGACCGGTGTCACCGACGGTCGTCATGTCCATCGACATTCCAGGTGTTGTGGGCATGGCCGGAGGCTCACTTCATGAAGGGGGAGCTGGATTGGGGGACAGAGTACGCGGCCGGGAGGCAGGTCGTACCGGGGCTGCGCAAACCCGTCTCGGACGTTGGTCACAGCGCGAGCCCGCGCGTGTGAACTGCGAGACTCGAGTCATGAACTACCGCAAGGCCCACCCCGTGCCGTCGGTGACGCTCGACGACGTGCGCGGCGCGCAGAAGATGCTGACGGGCGTGGCGCGGACGACCGCGATGGAGGGCAGCCGCCATCTGACCCAGCTGGTGGGCTCTCCGGTGCACTTCAAGTGCGAGAACCTCCAGCGGACGGGGTCGTTCAAACTCCGCGGCGCCTACGTCCGCATCGCCGGACTGCTGCCCGAGGAGCGTGCCGCGGGCGTCGTCGCCGCGAGCGCCGGCAACCACGCGCAGGGCGTCGCACTGGCGTCCACGCTGCTCGGCGTGCGCTCCACGGTGTTCATGCCGAAGGGTGCCCCGCTGCCGAAGATCAGCGCGACCAGGGAGTACGGCGCCGAGGTGCGCCTGCACGGCCAGGTGGTCGACGAGACGCTGGCCGCCGCCCAGGAGTACGCGGCCGGGACGGGCGCGGTGTTCATCCACCCCTTCGACCACCCCGACGTCATCGCGGGCCAGGGCACGGTCGGCCTGGAGATCCTGGAGCAGTGCCCGGAGGTGCGCACGATCGTCCTCGGGATCGGCGGCGGCGGACTCGCGGCCGGTGTCGCGGTCGCCGTGAAGGCGCTGCGGCCGGACGTGCGGATCGTGGGCGTGCAGGCGGCTGGCGCGGCCGCGTACCCGCCCTCGCTGGCGGCCGGGCACCCGGTGTCGATCCGGAACCCGGCGACGATGGCCGACGGCATGAAGGTCGGCCGGCCCGGCGATGTGCCGTTCGGGATCGTGGACGAGCTCGTGGACGAGGTCCGCACGGTCACGGAGGACGAGCTGTCCGCCGCGCTGCTGCTGTGCCTGGAGCGGGCCAAGCTGGTCGTCGAGCCGGCCGGGGCGAGCCCGGTCGCGGCCCTGCTGAGCGACCCGGGGTCCTTCGAGGGGCCGGTCGTCGCCCTGCTGTCCGGCGGCAACGTCGACCCGCTGCTGCTCCAGCGCGTCCTGCGGCACGGCATGTCCGCGCAGGGCCGCTATCTGGCCGTCCGGCTCCGGCTGACGGACCGGCCCGGCGCCCTCGCGACACTTCTCGGGGTGTTGTCAGTGGTCGACGCTAATGTCCTCGACGTGAGCCACGTCCGGACCGATCCACGGCTCGGGCTCGCGGAGGCGGAGGTCGAACTGCACCTGGAGACCAAGGGGCCGGAACACTGCGCCGAGGTCGGCCGGGCTCTGCGCGAGTCGGGTTACACGGTCATCGACTAGGCCGGAGCACCGGGCGTCACTCGTTCGGGTAACTCCATTGAGAGACGCGATACATCGCGTTATGGTGTGTCTCGTGGCGGTCCCCGCTCCACCCGTCACCAGGCGGAAGAAAACGCGCAAATCTAGGCTTTCCCAAGAATCCCCGACGACGTGGAGACTCATATGCCAGGCGCCATCTATGCCGAAGGTCTGGTCAAGACCTTCGGCGACGTAAGGGCTCTGGACGGCGTCGACCTCGATGTCCCCGAAGGCACCGTCCTGGGCCTCCTCGGACCGAACGGCGCGGGTAAGACGACCATGGTCCGCTGTCTGACGACCCTCCTGAAACCCGACAGCGGCCGCGCGGTCGTGGCGGGCATCGACGTGCTCAAGAACCCCGACGCCGTACGCCGCTCCATCGGCCTCTCCGGCCAGTTCGCGGCGGTCGACGAATACCTCACCGGCCGCGAGAACCTGCAGATGGTCGGCCAGCTCTACCAGATGAAGGCCAAGCCGGCGAAGACCCGCGCGGGCGAGCTGCTGGAGCAGTTCGACCTCGCCGACGCGGCCGACCGCCCCGCCAAGACCTACTCCGGAGGCATGCGCCGCCGCCTCGACCTCGCGGCCGCCCTGGTGGTCTCACCGCCCGTGATGTTCATGGACGAACCGACGACCGGCCTCGACCCCCGCAACCGCCAACTGCTGTGGGAGGTCATCAAACAGCTGGTCTCCGGCGGGACGACCCTGCTGCTGACCACCCAGTACCTGGAGGAGGCCGACCACCTCGCCCACGACATCGCCGTCGTCGACCACGGCCATGTCATCGCCCAGGGCACCTCCGACCAACTCAAGGCCCGCACCGGCGGCGAGCGCGTCGAGGTCGTCGTGCACGAGCGCGAGCACATCCAGGCGGCCTCGGAGGTGCTGCGCGGCTTCGGCAAGGGCGACACCACCGTCGAGGACCACATGCGCAAACTCACCGTGCCGGTGACCGGCGGCGCGAAACTGCTCGCCGAGGTCATCCGCGAACTCGACACCCGTGGCATCGAGATAGACGACATCGGTCTGCGCCGCCCGACCCTCGACGACGTGTTCCTCTCGCTGACGGGGCACGTGGCCGAGGTCAAGGCCGAGGGAACCGACGAGAAGGAGGCCGCCAAGTGAGCGCCGTCACCGACACCGCGCGGGTCGCCGCCTCCGGCAACCCCCTGGGCCGGTCCGTCCGGGACTCCCTGGTCGTGGCCAAACGCAACCTGATCAGGATGACCCGCATTCCGGAGATGATCCTTTTCGGGCTGGTCCAGCCCATCATGTTCGTGGTGCTGTTCACCTACGTGTTCGGCGGGTCCATGCAGATCGGCAACAGCACCGATCTGGATGTCTACAAGAACTTCCTGATGGCCGGCATCTTCGCGCAGACCGTCACCTTCGCCACCGCGGGTGCCGGCGCGGGCATCGCCGACGACATGCACAAGGGGCTCATCGACCGGTTCCGCTCGCTGCCGATGGCGCGCGGCGCGGTGCTGACCGGCCGTACCGTCGCCGACCTCGTGCAGACGGCCCTGACCCTGCTGGTCCTCGCCCTGGTCGCCCTGCTCGTGGGCTGGCGCCCCGGCTCCGTGGACCCGACCAACTTCGGGAAGATCCTCGGCGGCTTCGGCCTGCTGCTGCTCCTCGGATACGCCTTCACCTGGATCGGCGCACTGATCGGCCTGACCGTGCGGACTCCGGAGGCGGCGACCTCCGGCGGACTGATCTGGCTCTTCCCGGTGACGTTCATTTCGAACGCCTTCGTGGACTCCAGCAAGATGACGCCCTGGCTGCGGCACATCGCCGAGTGGAACCCGTTCAGCGCGACGGTGCAGGCCTGCCGTCAGCTCTTCGGCGATCCGGGACTGTCCCCGTCCGACGCGTGGCCCATGCAGCATCCGGTGTGGGCGTCGCTCATCTACTCGGTGCTGATCATCGCCCTCTTCAGGACCCTGGCGGTCCGCAAGTACCGGTCGGCGACGGCGTGACGCGACGGCACGGTACGGGGTCGTGACGAAGCCCCCGGCGTCGCGAGGACGCCGGGGGCCCGTCAAGGACAGCGGGACCAGAGGGCCGGCCGGGGTCAGCCGTTGTAGGGCTCGGCCCTGAGGATCGTCACGGAGGCCTTCCTGCCGTTGGGCAGCTCGTACTGCGCGTCCTCGCCGACCTTGTGGCCGAGCACGCCGGAGCCCAGCGGGGACTGCGGCGAGTAGGTCTCGACGTCCGCGCTCGCGTACTCGCGGGAGGCGAGCAGGAAGGTCACGGTGTCGTCCTCGTCACCGTCGAAGGCGATCGTCACGACCATGCCGGGCGCCACCGCCCCGTCCGTCGACGCCGGAGCCTCGCCGACCTTGGCCTTCTCCAGGAGCTGGGTCAGCTGGCGGATGCGGAGCTCCTGCTTGCCCTGCTCTTCCTTGGCCGCGTGGTACCCGCCGTTCTCGCGCAGGTCCCCCTCCTCGCGCGCGGCCGCGATCTTCGCGGTGACTTCCTCGCGCGCGGGACCAGACAGGTACGCCAGCTCTTCCTTGAGCTTGGTGTACGCCTCCTGCGTAAGCCAGGTGACGTCTTCGCTGGTCTGGGTCACAGGTGCTCCTCGTAGGTACTGGGAATACAAAGCATCGCCCTACCCAGAAGAATGTGCCTTCACGGATGGGCGAAACCACGAGCCTAACAATTCGGTGGCCGAAGGGGGAGGACATAAGCCGTCGGAATAAGGTCGGCGCAGGTCAGTGCCCGGGTATCGAGGGTGACGTCAGTCGGCGTGACAGCCCAGCAGTTCGGCCGTGGTACCCCGGGCCGTCGTACGCAGTGTCACGGCCTTGTCGATGCGGGTTGCGTCGCCGCCGAAGCGGAAGTCGGCCCGGCCCACCTCGGAGCCGTCCGCCGCCTGGGAGCGGATCGTGCAGTAACCGGAGGTGCCGGAGTCCTTGCGGACCTCCAGATGCACCGTCACCGCGGACGGCTGTGCCTCGAACGCGATCACCTCGGCGCTGATCTTGTTCTGGCCGACGTAGTGATACGCGAAGTAACCGATCAGGGCGAGCACGAGGGCACCCAGCACGGCGCCGGCGATCTTGAGTTTGTGGTCGGCACGCTCGTCCGAGGAGCTGCCGTAGCGGCCCTCGGGCAGCTGTGTGCTCGCCGTACTCATGATCGTCTCCTGGGAAACCAAGGCCGTGGAATTAATCGCCTCCCGATTCGGTCACTATAGAAGCCTGCCCCCGCCGCCCGACACCGGCCCCTCGACGACGTCGCGGCGGGACGGCACCTGATGAAATGCGCCCGAGGACACCGGTGGCGCCGACCTACTGAGGATTGAGTCTTGACTGACCAGTTGCGACTGATGGCCGTGCACGCCCACCCCGACGACGAGTCGAGCAAGGGCGCGGCCACCATGGCGAAGTACGTGTCCGAGGGGGTGGACGTGCTGGTCGTGACCTGCACGGGCGGGGAGCGCGGCTCCATCCTCAACCCGAAGCTTCAGGGGGACGCGTACATCGAGGAGCACATCCACGAGGTACGCAAGAAGGAGATGGACGAGGCCCGCGAGATCCTCGGCGTGCGGCAGGAATGGCTCGGCTTCGTGGACTCCGGTCTGCCCGAGGGCGACCCGCTGCCGCCGCTGCCCGAGGGCTGCTTCGCCCTGGAGGACGTGGACAAGGCGGCCGGCGAGCTGGTGAGGCAGATCCGCTCCTTCCGTCCCCAGGTGATCACCACCTACGACGAGAACGGCGGCTACCCGCACCCCGACCACATCATGACGCACAAGATCTCGATGGTGGCGTTCGAGGGCGCGGCGGACACCGAGAAGTTCCCCGAGTCCGAGTACGGCCAGGCCCACCAGCCGCAGAAGCTCTACTACAACCAGGGCTTCAACCGCCCCCGCACCGAGGCGCTGCACAACGCGCTGATCGCGCGCGGCCTGGAGTCGCCGTACGGGGACTGGCTCAAGCGCTGGGACGACTCCCCGATGCGCGACCGCACGCTGACCACGCATGTTCCGTGCGCGGAGTTCTACGAGATCCGCGACAAGGCCCTGATCGCGCACGCCACGCAGATCGACCCCGACGGCGGCTGGTTCAAGGTCCCGCTGGACCTCCAGAAGGAGGTCTGGCCGACGGAGGAGTACGAGCTCGCGAAGTCCCTCGTCGATACCTCCCTCCCCGAGGACGACCTCTTTGCGGGCATCCGCGACAATGCCTGACATGAGCGCAAGCGCAAGCCTGGCAATGACGCACCTCGCGACCCTCGCCCAGGAGGTCGACGAGGACAAGGTCACCCCCGGCGTCCTCGGCTTCATCGTCTTCGCGGCGATGGCCCTGGCGGTGTGGGTCCTGATGAAGTCCATGAGCAAGCACATGGGCAAGGTCGACTTCAAGGAGACCCCGGACGAGGGGGCCTCCGAGGAGGGCACCACCACGGGCGCCTCCGGCAAGGCCTCACCCGCGAAGGGCTGACGACAGAGCCCCCGCCACGCCACATGTCGGGCCAGGTTGTTGGACGACTGCGGGCCGGTGGGGGCTGGTCGCGCAGTTCCCCGCGCCCCTGAAAGCACGTCGTGCCCGCAGTCGCCGACGGCGGGGAGGCGACGGGCCAGGTTGTCGGACGACTGTCGGCCGGTGGGGGCTGGCCGCGCAGTTCCCCGCGCCCCTTAAAAGCAGTGGGTCAACGCCACGTAAGTCACAACGCACCTGCAGGCCGCCGACGGCGTGAAGGGGACGGGGTGGGGGGTGTCCGCCCGCAGCGGCCGGCGTCCGGAACCGAGTACTGCTCAAGGAACCGAGCCGCCGGACCGAGGACGGACACCCCCCACCCCGGCCCCGACCCACCCACCGAACCGCAGGCGCATTAAAGGGGCGCGGGGAACTGCGCAAAACGCCCGCCCCCACCGAATCCGCGGGGGCTCAGTGGGCCGGCGCCACCGCCACCCCCATCACCTCCCGGGCGTGCCGGTTCGGCACCATTCCCAGTCGCCAGGCCTGCCAGCCGGCCTCCAGGTTGACGCCGCGTTCCAGCAGCAGCCCGTACGCCCCCACGTAGTCGTCCAGCTTGTCGTCCCGTGCCCCGTGCCCCCGGCGTCCCAGCTCCGCCAGCTCCTCCTGGGCGACCGCCGCGCCGATCTCCACGCCGCCCGGCGCCGCATACGGCAGCAGGGTGCAGCGCAGGAAGCGGGCCCAGTCCTCGCCCCGCTGGTCGCCATAGGAGGCGAAGAGGGCCGCCGCCTCGTCGCACAGGGACAGGGCCTGGGGGGTACGGCCGTTTCCGGCGTCGACCACCGCCAGTTCGAGGCAGGTCCAGGCCTCGCCGTGGGCGACGCCGATGCGCTGGAAGTCGGCGCGGGCGTCGACCAGCAACTGCCTGGCGAAGCCCGAGTTGCGCAACGAGCCGGTCTGCGCTGCGCGTTGGTCGCGGGTGGCGCGGGCCGAGTGGTGGCGGGCGCAGGCCAGGCCGTAGACGTCGCGCATGCGGGAGAACATCGTGCGCGAACGCTCCAGTTCCCGGACCGCCAGGTCGAGGTTGCCCGTCTCCTCCAGCGCCTGGCCCAGGTAGTAGACCGTCCAGGCCTCGCCTCGCGCGTCCTCGTTGTCGCGGTGGCGGGAGGCCGCCTGGCGCAGACCGTCGACCGCCGGCGACGGGTCACCGGCCACCAGGCGGGCTCTGGCCAGCTGGGTGAGCGCCCAGGCCTCGCCGCGGGCGTCGCGGGTGCGGCCGTACAGGTCGAGGGCGGTTCGCAGTTCCTTCTCCGCGCGCGGTACGTCTCCCATGCGCAGGCCCAGTTGGCCGAGCTGGAAGTGGGCCCAGGCCTCGCCGTGCACGGATTCGCCGGCCCGGTGCAGGACCAGGGAGCGGGTGAGGAGGTCGAGGGACTCGGCGACGCGGCCGCGGTCGCGTTCGACCGCCGCGAGGGCGTGCATGGTCCAGGCCCGGTCCGTGGCCAGTTCGGGTGGCGACTGGAGGTCCAGGGCCTCCTGGAGTCGCGCCGCCGCCTCCGTCAACTGCCCTTGGTGGTGCAGGGTGATCCCCAGGGAGCACAGGGCGCGAGCGGCGCCCGCGTCATGGTGGGCCTCCATGTAGAGGTCGACCACCGAGGTCAGGGTGGTGCGGGCCTTGTCCAGCTCGCCGAGCTGGCGGGCGGCGATGCCCGTGCGCCACTGCACCGAGCGGACCAGCAGCCCCTGGTCCACCGCCTGCGCCAACTCGCTGATCTCGCCCAGGCGGTAGAGGTCGCCCCGCAGGAGGCAGTAGTCGCACAGCGCGCCCAGCAGGTTCAGGACCGCCCCCTGGTTGACGCCCTCCGCGTGTCTGAGCGCCGCCGTGATGAAACTCGACTCGTCGTCCAGCCAGCGCAGCGCCTCGTCGAGGGAGGTGAAGCCGTGCGGGCTGAAACGGTCCGAGCGGGTCGACATGTTGCCGTCGACCAGCCGCAGCACGGAGTCGGCGAGATCGGCGTAGTTGACGATGAGACGTTCCTGCGCGGCCGTACGCTCGGCCGGCTCCTCCTCGTCCAGCAGCCTGGCCTGGGCGAACGCACGGACCACGTCGTGGACGCGGTAACGGCTGCCGCGGACGTGGTCGATGAGGCCCGCGCGGGCGAGTGCGACCAGATGCCGGGTCGCCTCCGTCTCGTCGGTGGCCAGCAGCGCGGCCGCGGCGGCGGCACCGAGCGAGGCCCGGCCGGCCAGCGCGAGGCGGCGCAGCAGCCGGCGGGCCGGCTCCGACTGGTCGGTGTAGCGCAGCCACAGCGCACGTTCGACGGGTTCCACCGGGCCGTACGCGCCGAGGTCCGTGGCCAGTTGGCGCGGCGAGCGGGCGCCCAGTGAGGAGCCCGCTATGCGCAGGGCGAGCGGGAGTCCGCCGCACAACTCCCTGATGAGGTCGGCGGACTGGGCGTCGTAGGGGCCGGTGCCGGACTGTGCGGACGCGTCCAGGAGCTCCTCGGCGCCCGCCGCGTCCAGGGCGTCGACCGGGAGTTCGTGCACCTGGGCGGCGAGGTCCGGCGGCAGGGCCAGCGGCTCGCGGGCGGTGACCAGGACCAGGCTGTCGGAGCGCTCGGGGACCAGGACACGGACCTGCTCGGCGTCGGAGGCGTCGTCCAGCACGATCGTCACCGGAAGGCCTCTGAGATGCTGGTGGTACAGCTCGCTCAACCGCTTGACCTGCTGGTCCGGCGACGAACGCTCGCGGAACAGCAGTTGCTCGCGCGGGGCGCCGAGCCGGTTCAGCAGATGCAGCAGCGCCTCGCGGGTGGACAGCGGGGACTCCTCCGGACTGCCGCCGCGCAGATCCACCACGCAGGCGCCGCGGAAGTAGTCCTTCAGGTCGTGTGCCGCGCGGACCGCGAGCGCGGTGCGGCCGCTGCCGGGCGGGCCGTGCAGGACGACCACCGTGGGATGGGTCTCGGTGGTCGCGCGCGAGGCCTGCACCCACTGCCGGATGCGGCCCATCTCGGTGCGACGGTCCGCGAACTTGCTGATCGGCGCCGGGAGTTGGTTGAACGACTGCTCCAGCACGCTCCTTCCGCGGGCCGCGGCGCTCTTGTCGGTGCCGCGCAGCCGCGGGCCCGGTTTCTTCGGACCGGTGGACGCGCTGAGCACCCGCTGCTGGTCGAGGAAGGGCCGGATGCCCCGTACCTCCAGGGCCGTCAGCCACTGGAGCCGCAGCTGTTCCGGGCCGCCGGGCTGGCCGATCGCGCCCGCCCTGTGGTGTGCGGCGGGGAGGTGCGAGCCGGCCACCTTCACGACTGTCGTCGCCGCGCCCACGACTCCCACGGCCACGCCCGCGCCCAGTGCGGTGCCGGTGCCGGTGCCGAGTGCCAGGTCGGCGACGGCGGCCGCCACCGCGGCGACCGCCGCCACCAGCAGGGGAGTTCCGGACGCCTCCTTCGAGTACCGCTGCCCGAAGGTGAGTTGACCGGCCTGTGTCTCGTCGAGGGCACGTGTGTACGCCTCGTACTCCGTGGCGGCCGTCTGTGCCATCGCGTCCAGCGATCCACGGGCCCGGGACAGCAGTACGGCGCCGTCGACACGCCTGCCCGACCGCCGCACCTCCTCCTCCACGGCTCTGGCCAACAGCCGTTCGGCTTCCGCCCGATGGCTGTCCCGCATGTGACTTCCCCCTCCGGCGGCAACGGCTTTCTTGGTCAAGTGTGCGGCTGACGGGGCATCGGGGCGAGAGGGCGGGGGTGCCGCGTCGTCGTGAAGGGTTGGTGAATCGGGGCTGTGGGCCGTCTGTGTGGCTATCGTGATCACAGACATCACGGGGAAAGACGGGGAACACATGACTGCGGACAACACTGCGCCGACGGACTCGCCGCAGGGCCCTCACCAGCAGCCGCGCTGGGCCTGGTGGGTCGTCGGGATCGTCGTGCCGGTCGTGGGAATCCTCATCACGGTGCTGCTGAACGGCTCGGGTTCGTCGAACGACGACAAGGGCGACGAGGGTGCCGGCGTGGCCGGGAGCGTACGGTCGGGGCCCACCGCGTCCGCGCCCACCACCCCGACGTCGTCCGACTCCGTGGGGGAGCAGCCCGCGAAGAGCGCGCCGGCCGGCCGGGTGCGGTTCGGCCCGGCCGTCGTGGAGGCCGACACCACGAACTCGGGGTCGTACATCGAACTCGACTCGCCCCGGCCGATCGTGTCGGGCACGGAGATCAAGGGCGGCGACATCATCTTCGGGGCGTCCATCGGCGACCCGAACCTCTTCGTGCCCCGTTCCGTCTCCAACCTGGCCCCGCTGCCCGCCTCGGGGGCCGCGCCGAGTGCCGAGGAGTGTGCCGCGAGCGTCGATCGCAACGGCACCTACACGGCGAACGTGAAGCGCGGCAACCGTTTCTGCCTGCTGACGGACGAGGGCCGGGTCGCCTACCTCCGCGTCGTCACGGCACCGAGCAGCGGCACGGGAAAGCTCGACGTCACGGTGTGGGAGACGCCTGACGCCTGACTCCGGGGTACTGCGGCAGGATGGACCCCATGCCGAACCGACTGGCTCACGAGACGTCCCCCTACCTCCTCCAGCACGCGGACAACCCCGTCGACTGGTGGCCCTGGTCGGCCGAGGCCTTCGAGGAGGCGCGGAAGGCGAACAAACCCGTCCTGCTGAGCGTCGGATATTCGAGCTGCCACTGGTGTCACGTCATGGCCCACGAATCCTTCGAGGACGAGGCCACCGCCGACTTCCTCAACGAACACTTCGTCAGCGTCAAGGTCGACCGCGAGGAACGCCCCGACGTCGACGCCGTCTACATGGAGGCCGTGCAGGCCGCCACCGGGCAGGGCGGCTGGCCCATGACCGTGTTCCTCACCCCGGACGCCGAACCCTTCTACTTCGGCACCTACTTCCCGCCCGCCCCCCGTCAGGGCATGCCCTCCTTCCGGCAGGTCCTGGAGGGGGTGCGCACTGCCTGGACCGACCGGCGGGACGAGGTCGCCGAGGTCGCCGGGAAGATCGTGCGGGATCTCGCCGGACGGGAGATCTCCTACGGCGACTCGCAGGCGCCCGGTGAGGAACAGCTCGCCGCGGCCCTGCTCGGGCTGACCAGGGAGTACGACCCGCAGCGCGGCGGATTCGGCGGGGCGCCGAAGTTCCCGCCGTCCATGGTGGTCGAGTTCCTGCTCAGGCATCACGCCCGCACCGGCGCCGAGGGCGCCCTCCAGATGGCCCGGGACACCTGCGAGCGCATGGCCCGCGGCGGTATCCACGACCAGCTCGGCGGCGGCTTCGCCCGCTACTCCGTGGACCGCGACTGGATCGTGCCGCACTTCGAGAAGATGCTGTACGACAACGCCCTTCTGTGCCGCACCTTTGCCCACCTCTGGCGTGCCACAGGCTCCGACCTCGCCCGCCGGGTCGCGCTCGACACCGCCGACTTCATGGTGCGTGAACTGCGCACCAACGAGGGCGGGTTCGCCTCCGCGCTGGACGCCGACAGCGACGACGGGAGCGGGAAGCACGTCGAGGGCGCCTACTACGTGTGGACGCCTGAGCAGTTGCGCGAGGTGCTCGGGGAACAGGACGCCGACCTCGCCGCCCAGTACTTCGGCGTCACCGAGGAGGGCACGTTCGAGCACGGGCAGTCCGTCCTGCAACTTCCGCAGCTGGACACGGTGTTCGAGGCCGAGAAGGTCGAGTCGATCCGGCGGCGGCTCCTCGACGCGCGCGCGGAACGCCCCGCTCCCGGCCGGGACGACAAGGTCGTCGCCGCGTGGAACGGCCTCGCGATCGCCGCGCTCGCCGAGACCGGCGCGTACTTCGACCGGCCCGACCTGGTGGAGGCCGCGATCGGCGCAGCCGACCTTCTCGTACGGCTGCATCTGGACGAGCACGCCCGTCTCTCCCGTACGAGCAAGGACGGTCAAGTCGGTGCGAACGCCGGGGTGCTGGAGGACTACGCCGATGTCGCCGAGGGCTTCCTCGCGCTCGCGTCGGTCACCGGGGAGGGGGTCTGGCTCGACTTCGCCGGGTTCCTGCTCGACCATGTGCTGTCCCGGTTCACCGACGAGGCGGGGACGCTGTACGACACCGCCTCGGACGCCGAGCAGTTGATCCGGCGGCCGCAGGATCCCACCGACAACGCGGTGCCCTCCGGGTGGACCGCGGCGGCGGGGGCGCTGTTGTCGTACGCCGCGCAGACCGGGTCCGAGCCGCATCGTGCCGCTGCCGAGAAGGCACTGGGGGTGGTCAAGGCGCTCGGGCCTCGGGTGCCCCGGTTCGTCGGGTGGGGGCTCGCGGTGGCGGAGGCGAACCTGGACGGGCCGAGGGAGGTTGCGGTGGTGGGGCCCTCCTTGACCGACCCCGTGACGAAGGCCTTGCACCGTACGGCACTTCTGGGGACCGCCCCCGGTGCGGTGGTCGCCGTCGGGGCGCCGGACAGTGAGGAGTTCCCGTTGCTGGCCGACCGGGTTCTCGTCAGCGGTGAACCCACGGCGTACGTCTGTCGGCACTTCACGTGTGATGCGCCTACGACCGACGCGGATGCGTTGCGGGTGGCATTGGGGGGTTGAGCGGGTGCGGCCCGGTGGGGGCTGGTCGCGCAGTTCCCCGCGCCCCTAAAGGCGGTTGGTGACGCTCAGTTGGCTGAGAATTCCGTCATGGCGCGCTCCACGATCGCCTCCAGTTGTTCGTGGTGCGCGCCCTTCCAATACGCCCTGCCGCACTCCTCGCACTGGGCGAAGACGTCGTACGACCGCTGCGTGCCGCTCTCCAGACGGTCCGCGACCTGCTCCTTGGTGGCCTCCCGCAGCGGGCCGTTGCAGGCGGTGCAGCGGGTCCAGGGTTTCAACGCGGGGCGGAAGCGGTCCAGGACGTCACGGAGTTGGTCCTCGGGGCTGGTGCTGTAGACGAAGGCGCCCGCCCACAGTTCCCTGCGGTGCAGCAGACCGCGGTCGCGGCTGAGCATGACCCGTTTCTCGGTCGCGGAGCGGGTGGCGAGCGCCGGGTCGCCGATGTCCGTCGACTCGTAGGCCGTGTCCACGCCGAGCAGGCGCAGGCGGCGGGCGAGGGTGCCGAGGTGGACGTCGAGGAGGAAACGCAGGGGAGCGCCGGGGACCTGCTGGGGGCGCTCGACGGCCCGTACGGTCACGCGGTCGCCCGCTGCGGGGACGTACGACACCGGTACCTCGCGGCCGTTGACCACGAGTGCCCCCACCTCCGTGAGGGGGACGCCGGCCGACTCGACGACATGGCCGAGGGAGGCGACCCCGTCGGTGGTGAGGGGGTGGGGCCCCTGGCGTCGGCCGCTCGCGACGAACACGGCCGGACCGGGGGCGAACTCGACGTGGATCTCGGGACCGTTCACCCGGTCAGGATGGCATGGCAGGGGTGGGCGGACTCAGGCCTTTTTCGGGGGCAGGCCGTGTTCCAGGACGTCCAGGGCCCGGTCCACGTGATCGCTCAGTTCGCCTTCGAAGCCGTTCTCCGCCCAGTACATGGAGACCTCCATGAGACCGCCGATGAGGGACATCGTGAAGACCCGCACCTCAAGGCTGTCCGTGGCCAGGCCGGAGCGCTCGGCGATGACCTCGCGGAGCATGCGTGAGGTCTCCGACATGCTCTCGACCATCCTGGCGCGGACGGCGGGTACCTGGACCCCGAGGTGTGCCCGCAGACGGGCCACGTCGACGTCCTCCGCCATGTTCCCCTCCATGGCGATGCGTATCACGTGCCGTAGCGAGTCCATCCATGACTCGTCAGCGGGCCGGTTCCGCAGTTCCTCCAGCATCAGGGGGTCGTACTCGTCGGTGAGCACGATGTCCTCCTTGGTCGGGAAGTAGCGGAAGACGGTCGACGGTGACACCTCGGCACGCTCGGCGATCTGCTCGACGGTCGTGGCGTCGTAGCCCTGTTCCGTGATCAGCGCGTAGGTCGCGGTGCGGATCGCCTCGCGTGTCTTGATCTTCTTGCGCTCGCGAAGGCCCAGTTGGGGGCGGTCGGCGGGGGAGAGGGGGGAGCGTGCGGCCGTCATGGGTTCATTGTCGGGCATCGGCCTCGTCGGCAGCCATGTCCGGTGCGGTGGACGTCCCGGCCGGGCCGGGGGTGCCCGGCAGGAACGCGGCTGCCAGCAGGGCGGCGACGAGGGCGGCGATCCCGCACACCAGCAGGACGAGGCCCATGCCGTGGACGTACGCGCTGTTCGCGGAGGCCAGCAGATCGGCCGAGCCGGTCCGTTCGGCGACGAGGTGCGCGGCGACCACGGACTCCCCCGCGGTGTCGGCGGCCCGCGCGGGCAGCCCGGTGACGTCGACGCGGTCCCGGAACGCGCCGGCGAGCAGGCTGCCGAGCAGGGCGATACCGATCGCGCCGCCGACCTGGCGCATGGTCATGAGGAGTCCGGAGCCGCTGCCGGCGCGGTCGCGGGGCAGGGCGCTCAGGCCGCCGTTCATGGCGGGGATGAGCGAGAGGCCGAAGCCGAAGCCGGTGAGGGCCAGCCACAGCGCGACGAAGCCGTAGCCGGACTCCACCGTCGTACGGCTGCCCAGGAGCCCGGCGAAGGCCAGCACCACCAGGCCCGCGCTCACCGTGGCGCGTGCACCGAACCGGGCGACGAGCCGTGGGGCGAGACGGGAGGCGACCAGCAGTCCGCCCATCATCGGCAGCAGGCGGACGCCGGTGCCCAGGGCGTCGTGGCCGAGGACGGTCTGGAGGAAGGGCGGCAGCACGAACAGGAGGCCGGACAGGACGAAGTTCACCAGGGTCGCGGCGACGGCGTTGAAGAGGAAGCCGCGGTGGGTGAGCAGGGTCATGTCGAGCATGGGGCGCTCGACACGGCGTTCGCGCAGCACCAGCCCGGCGATCAGGAGGACGGCCGCCGTCAGCATGCACAGGACCAGGGGGTCGCCCCAGCCGCGGGCGGGCGCCTCGATGATCCCGTAGACCAGGGCGCCGAGGCCGGTCGCGGTGAGCGCGGTGGAGAGGGCGTCGACCTTGGGGGAGGAGGGGTCGCGGGTCTCGGGGAGGAGGAAGACGCAGGCGGCGATGCCGATCGCGGCCATCGGGACGTTGACCAGGAAGACCGAGCCCCACCAGAAGTGGTTCAGCAGCCAGCCGCCGATGATCGGGCCGAGCGGCAGGCCGAGCGCGGAGGCGGCGGAGACGATGCCGACGGCCTTGGTGCGCTCGTCGGGGGCGAAGAGGGTGGGCAGGACGGAGAGCGCGAGCGGGGTGACGAGGGCGCCGCCGACGCCCATCACCGCGCGTGCGGCGATCACCGCGTTCACGTCGCCGGCCAGCGCGCCGACCAGTGATCCGGCGAGGAAGATGCCGAGCCCGGTGATCAGCATGCGGCGCCGTCCGAACCGGTCGCCGAGCAGGCCGGCGGGGAGCATCAGCGCGGCGAAGACGACGACGTACGCGTCCGCCATCCACTGCTGTGCGCCGGTGCCGGCGTCGAGGTCGGCGGCCATCGTCGGCAGGGCCACGTTGAGGATCGTCAGGTCGAAGCCGAGCGTCAGCATGCTCGCGACGAGGGCGGCCAGGGCCCACCAGCGACGGGGGTCCGGTGTGTTGGTTTCCATGAAATGAGAGTAACTCTCAAAAGCTAGTAACTGTCAATCGATTTTGGCATGCAAAAAGGGCCGCGGCTGCTGGGCTGCGGCCCTCGAACGGCGAGAACGGTCTACGTGTGCTGGTACGCCACCAGCGAGATGCCGATGTAGTGGACGACGAACGCGGCCAGGGTGAGGGAGTGGAACACCTCGTGGAAGCCGAACCAGCGCGGTGACGGGTTCGGCCGCTTCAGGCCGTAGATCACGCCGCCCGCGCTGTAGAGGAGGCCGCCGACGACGACCAGGACGAGGACCGTGACACCGCCCGTGCGCATGAAGTCGGGCAGGAAGAAGACGGCCGCCCAGCCCATGGCGATGTAACAGGGGGTGTAGAGCCAGCGCGGGGCGCCGACCCAGAACACCCGGAAGAGGATCCCGGCGAGCGCCGCGGCCCAGATGCTCCAGAGCAGCCACTGCCCCTTGGCCCCCGGCAGGAGCAGCATGGTCAGCGGGGTGTAGGTGCCGGCGATGATCAGGAAGATGTTGGCGTGATCCAGCCGTCGCAGGACGCCGTCCATGCGGGGGCTCCAGTCGCCCCGGTGGTACAGCGCGCTGACACCGAAGAGCAGACAGGCCGTCAGGGCGAAGATCCCGCAGGCGATGCGTCCTCTGGTGGAGTCGGCGAGGGCGGTGAGGATCAGCCCCGCGACGAGTGCGGCGGGGAACATCCCCAGATGCAGCCAGCCGCGCAGCCTGGGCTTGATCGGCTCGGCGAGCTGCTGGGCGTGCTGCTTGATCTGGTGGGGCAGGGAGGGCGCGTCGGCGTCGTGGGCGGGCGGCGTCATGCCCCGCATCGTACCTACGGAGGCGTAGGTTACGCGTGAGTACGGCTTGGCGAGCGGCTGAGAGTGGCCATCGTCTCACGCGAGATGATCTGTAAAGAGACGGTCAGCCGAACCCTAGGTGCACGCAAATAAACACGCTGTGCCCAAAGAGAGCGTGGCGATCCTCACTCCGCTCATCTGTCATGCCCTCTGGACAGATGGGCGCAACGGTCGGATGATCAAATGAGTGCGGTCGACACCGGATGAGCGCCAAGGTCACCACCAAAAGGCACGAAAAGCATCCGGGTCGCAGCCCCCACGGGGCCTCCAAACAAAAAATCCCTCATCTAGGAGCAATCGTGGCGCGCGACATCGCGGCTCCCCCCGTCATTCCCACCCAGCACAAGGAACTGATCTCGTGGGTGAACGAGATCGCCGAACTGACCCAGCCGGACAGCGTGGTCTGGTGTGACGGATCCGAAGCGGAGTACGAGCGCCTGTGCGGGGAGCTCGTAGCGAACGGCACCTTCAAGAAGCTCGACCCGATCAAGCGCCCCAACTCCTACTACGCGGCCTCCGACCCGACCGACGTCGCGCGCGTCGAGGACCGCACCTTCATCTGCTCCGAGAAGGAGGAGGACGCCGGGCCCACCAACCACTGGAAGGACCCCGGCGAGATGCGGGAGATCTTCGCCGGTGAGAAAGGCGTCTTCCGCGGCTCGATGAAGGGCCGGACGATGTACGTCGTCCCGTTCTGCATGGGCCCCCTCGGCTCGGACCTCTCCGCGATCGGCGTCGAGATCACCGACTCCGCCTACGTCGCGGTCTCCATGCGCACCATGACCCGCATGGGACAGCCCGTCCTCGACGAACTCGGTACCGACGGATTCTTCGTGCGTGCTGTGCACACGCTCGGAGCGCCGCTGGCCGAGGGCGAGGCGGACGTGCCGTGGCCGTGCAACTCCACCAAGTACATCTCGCACTTCCCCGAGAGCCGCGAGATCTGGTCCTACGGCTCCGGCTACGGCGGCAACGCCCTGCTCGGCAAGAAGTGCTACGCCCTGCGCATCGCCTCGGTGATGGCCCGCGACGAGGGCTGGCTCGCCGAGCACATGCTGATCCTCAAGCTCACCCCGCCGCAGGGCGAGTCGAAGTACGTCGCCGCCGCCTTCCCGTCCGCCTGCGGCAAGACCAACCTCGCCATGCTGGAGCCCACCATCTCCGGCTGGACCGTCGAGACGATCGGCGACGACATCGCCTGGATGCGGTTCGGCGAGGACGGACGGCTGTACGCGATCAACCCCGAGGCCGGCTTCTTCGGTGTCGCGCCCGGCACCGGCGAGCACACCAACGCCAACGCGATGAAGACGCTGTGGGGCAACTCCGTCTTCACCAACGTGGCGCTGACGGACGACGGCGACGTCTGGTGGGAGGGGATGACGGAGGAGACTCCGGCGCACCTCACCGACTGGAAGGGCAACGACTGGACGCCCGGCAGCGAGACGCCGGCCGCCCACCCCAACGCCCGCTTCACCACCCCCGCCGCGCAGTGCCCGATCATCGCGCCCGAGTGGGAGGACCCCAAGGGCGTGCCGATCTCGGCGATCCTCTTCGGCGGGCGGCGCGCGAGCGCGGTGCCGCTGGTGACGGAGTCCTTCGACTGGAACCACGGCGTCTTCCTCGGTGCCAACGTGGCCTCCGAGAAGACCGCCGCCGCCGAGGGCAAGGTCGGCGAGCTGCGCCGCGACCCCTTCGCCATGCTGCCGTTCTGCGGCTACAACATGGGCGACTACATGGGGCACTGGGTCGACGTGGCCAAGGGCAGGGACCAGTCGAAGCTGCCGAAGATCTACTACGTCAACTGGTTCCGCAAGAACGACGCGGGCAAGTTCGTCTGGCCCGGCTTCGGCGAGAACAGCCGCGTCCTGAAGTGGATCGTGGAGCGGCTGGAGGGTAAGGCCGAGGGCGTCGAGACGCCGATCGGTGTCCTGCCGACCAAGGACGCCCTCGACACCAAGGGACTCGAACTGGCCGACGCCGACCTGGAGTTCCTGCTCACCGTCGACAAGGAGGTGTGGAGGGACGAGGCCTCCCTGGTCCCCGGCCACCTCAACACCTTCGGCGACCACACGCCCAAGGAGCTGTGGGACGAGTACCACGCGCTGGTGCAGCGCCTGGGCTGACGCCCCCCAAGACGCCGCGGCCGGCTCCGATCGCGCCCTGACCAGCAATATCGTCACGGCCGGCCGCGGTATCAGTACGGCGAGGCCGCACACAACGGCGTGTGCGGTCCTGGGCCTGTCCTCACTTTTTCCCGTCCGCCCCGACGGGAAGTCCGGTGGGGACGGGCCTTCGCCGTTCCCCGAGTCGTCCCCCGCGCCACTCCCCGCGCCCTCCCCGCGCCCCTCACTGACCCGAGCGTTCCTCCAGGTAGCGGGTGTGGGTCTGCTGCCTGCGGGCCTCCGTCTCCCTCAGGGCCGCCGCCAGGTGCTCGGCGTCCTTCCGCATGAGGCCCAGCTGTTGCTCCAGGTGGAGTTCCGGGGATTCCGTGCCCGGCGTCATCCGCGTCCACCACCTCGTGCGGACGAAGCTGTCGACCGCCTCGGGCAGGTCGCGCCGGACGATACGGGAGAGAGAGTGCACGCCCTCCGGATCGTGGGCCAGCAGCTCCTTGCTCCAGCCCTGGTCGAGCAACGCCGTCAGAAGCTCGGTGAGTTCGCGCAGGCGGGCGGCGGCCGTGACCGACAGGTCGATGTCCGTCAGGTACACCCGCAGTGTCTCGAAGTCACCCCGCACCTCGTCGAGCTGGGCCGACGGGTCGGGGAAGTCCGGCACCGGGGGCCGCTCCGGCGGGGCGATCAGCGCACCCGCGCCGTACAGTCCGGCCACGACCACCGGCCAGTACGGGCCAGCCACCCCCGTGAAGGTCAGCGCCAGCCCCACGAGGCCGCACGCACTGCCCGCGATGTTCTTGCGGGACTCCAGGTACTCACTGATAGCCACGGATCTCCTCGAAGGCGCCGTCCAGCGAGCCCTGCCGGGCGTCGAAGAGGCGGCCGCCGGTCAGGTCGGCGATATGGGCCAGTTCGGAGCGGTCGGAGTCGCCGAAGAGGATGGGGAAGACCGGGATCCGCTGCGCGGCGGGGGTCAGGCGGTCCCGGTAGAAGCCGTCGAAGTCCCGGGCACCGGCGCCCTCCGTGTTCTCGCCGTCCGTCATCAGCACGATCGACGTGAACGTGTCGCCGTCGGCGCCGAGATGGCCGTACGCCTTCTCCAGCGAGGTGTAGATCGCGGTGCCGCCGTCGGCGGAGAGCCCCTCGGCGTCCTCGCGGATGGCGTTCAGGCCGGTCCGCGGATCCGCCGGGTCGACCACGTGTGTGCGTACGTCCTTCACCTGCGACCCGAACGGCATCAACGTGACCTGTTCGCGCTCGCGGAAGTCGCCGGTGAGGTCGGCGAGTGCCGTCTTCAGACGGTCCAGGCGGTCGCCCTTCATCGAGCCCGAGGTGTCCAGGACGTACACGGTCCGGGAGGGGCGGCGCAGTTCGTTCTCGTAGGCGTCGAGCAGACCGTCGGCCACGGAACGCGTTCCCGGGAAGGGCAGTTCACGGCGTCGGGTCGTGTCCAGGCCGCTCGCCGGCGGGACCGTGGCGACGACCGGGCGGCGGTGGGTGCGCGCGGTGATCAGCCGCTGGATCTTCTCGGTGCGCAGGTCCTCCGTCAGACGGCGGACGTCCTCGCGGGTCCGCGCGCTCGTCGACCTGAGCGAGGTGACCGGGTAGTCGGCGGTGATCACGCCGTCGCGGGGGCGGATCACGGTCAGGCCAGGGATGCCCTTGAGGACGGACTCGTAGTTGAGCAGGGCGTCCACGTCGCCGCGCCGGTCGTAGGCCGCGGCCAGCCAGCCCGAGGAACCCGAGGTCAGCTTCTGGCCCTCGAAGAACTCCTTCAGCCGGGGCGTGGCCTTGGCGACGTCCGCGTCGGTGAGCGCGGACTGGGCGCCGGAGAGCGCGGAGGCCACCGAGACCAGCGTGGAGAAACCGGAGTTGGAGCGGGCCGGGTCCGTCATGCCGTACGTCAGCTTCCCGTCCCGGACGGCCTGTTCGACCTGGGACCAGGTGACGTCCTCGGGCTTCCAGCCGAGCGCCCTCACCGTCGCGGACCTCACCCCGACGGCGACCGGGCTGGTCATGACGGGAGTCTCCGACACCACCCTCCTCGCCGCGTCGGGGCGCAGCCGGAGGTAGTCGTTCGAGGACAGCCACAGGGCGTCGTACTGCCCGTCGGTCTTCCCCTCCGCCAGCATGTCCACGGCGTCGAGGGTGCCGATGGGGTTCAGCTTCACCTTGACGCCGGTGTCCTTCTCGACCTGGTCGAGGACCGGGGTCATGTCGCTCAGCTCACTGGAGGCAAGGACGCGGAGCGTGCCCGGTTCGGCGGGCCCGGGTACGCCGAACGTCGAGACGTCGACGGCCGGGCTCTTCTGTGTCGTACAGGCGGTGAGCAGACCGAGGGCCGCCAGGCAGACTGCGAGTGCGTGTCGTCTCATCCCAGACCCCCTTCCAGGGCACCCTGGGCGCGGCTGCGCTCCAAGTACCCGCTGGCGTGCTGGAGTTCGGAGGTCAGCGATTCCACGGTCGCCGCCATCACCTCGGTCGCCTGGACCTTGTAGGTGTCGATCGCGTCGAGGGTCCGGCAGATCTGCTGGAAGGCGGAGCGCAGGGTCTCGGCGCCGACCGCCGGGTCCGCCGCGATCCGCTGGATCTCCCCGCTCTGCGTCGCCAGCATCTCGGCGTTGCCCCGGATCAGGTCCTCGGTCGTCCCGCGCAGGGCGTTGACCTGCTCGATGACCTTCTTCTGGTTGTCGAGCGCGGAGGCCAGCATCACGGAGATGCGCAGCGCCGACACCGTGGTCGTGGCCGCCCGGTCGACGCCCTTGATCAGCTCCTCGTTGTTGCGGCGTACGACGTCCATGGCGAGGTAGCCCTGCGCGCACACCGCGAGCTGGGTGAGCAGGTCCTGGTGCTTCTGCCGGACGGGGAAGAGCACGTCGGCGCGGAGAGTGTCGGCGGCCTGGTGGTCCGGGACGGCGGTGATGTGCTGCTCGACGGCCGTGTCCAGCGCCTCGGTCAGCACGACGTACTCCTGGAGCTTGCCCATGGTCTCCCACAGGCGGACCCGCTCGGTCTGCAACGCGGCGTTGTCGCGGCGGAGTTCGTCCTGGCCGCCGCGCAGCGAGCCGACGATCCTGTTCAACGTGCCCTGCGCGGAGGCGTACTTGGCGACGTGGTCGCGCAGTCTGTTGCCGCCGGGCAGCCGGGACAGGAACTTGCGGCCCTTGGAGGCCGGCAGGTCCCGGGGGTCCAGGTCCTCGACCACGCGCCGCAGTTCGACGAGCGATCCGGCCACCTGGGACTGGGCGTCGCCGCCCTTGTCCGGCAGACTGCGCACCGTCCGCTCCAGCATGCGGTTGGACTGCGCGGCGGCACTGCGCATCTCGCCCGCGCCGAGACCGGTGATCTCCCCGACCTTGCCGGCGAACTGGGGTGAGCGGGCGTCCAGGGCGGCGAGTTCTCCGACGTACGCGGAGGCCTTGCGCGCCATGTCCGTCCGGACGGACTCGTCGACGGGAACGAGCCCGCCGGCCTTGTCCCGCGGCACGGCGGCCACGGGCTCGGGCGGGGTGAGGGTGAAGGTGTCGTCGTCGTTCATGAATGTCATCGGTGGTGCCCCCCGTTATCCGCGCGCCCGTCGCGCCAGCTCGTGCAGCACCGCGGAGGTGGGCACGGGCGCCTGGCGGACGCCGGTCAGTTCCTGCTTGAGGTAGGTGGTGGCCGAGGCGAACTCGGTGGCCTCGCCCTGCGGACGGAACCCGTGCCGGACCTCCAGCGTCCGCAACCGCGGGTCGGTGGACAGGAGCCCGGCGAGGGCCTGGCCGTCGTCGGTGAGCGGTACGACCGTGTGGTCGCTGTTGACCGTGGTGTCCGGGTAGAGGACGACCAGGTCGTCGGGGCGCTGCCCGTCCGCGAGGAGCGAGGCGACCTGGGACTCGTAGACCAGGACCAGCGGATTGCCGGCGCCGCTGACGAAGTCCCGGAAGGCCGCGTCCGTGCTGGACTGCTGGGCACCCTGCACGCTGACGAGCTTGTGCAGCAGCGGAGTCGTCCTCCTGACCTCCGCGTCGCTCGCGATGACCTTGCCGCCGTTGGCCACGTAGGAGGCGGCGGCGAGGTAGAGGGCGCCGGAGCTGGAGGTCTCCGGGTCGGTGCTGGAGAGGTAGAGGGTGCCGGTGAGCTCCCCGTACTTGCTCGCGCCCCTGAGCTGCTGCCAGGTCCGGTCCGCGCGGGCCGCGTCGAGAAACGCGGCCATCCTCAGCGTGCCGCGGTGCTCGGCGTCCAGCGTGGCCAGGCCGTTGCCCGCGAGCACCCCGGCGGCGCTCTTGTGCGCCACGACGACGAGGGGCGAGTAGAAGGGGCGGGGGAGGGTCCCCCGTACCTTGTACTTCGCGGCGAGCTCGGTGGCCGGGGCCTGGCTGGAGGGGAAGGCGAAGTCGTACCCCTTGAGGTCGAGGCCCTCCATGGCCCAGGACCCCGAGGTCTCGGCCTTCACGGTGTAGCCCTTGGCGGCGAGGGCCTTCACCACGTCGGGATCGGCGAAGAACTCGGCCTTCTCCGATCCGATCACTGCGCGCACGGTCTTCGTTGCCGTGCTCCTGTCGTCCGCTTCCCGGCCCGCTACGACGGCGGCCACCACGCCACCGATCAGCAGAACCGCGAGGACGATTCCTGCGATTCGTCTCACGCTGTGGAGAGTGCTCCCGGAACCCAACATTCCCCGGCGAACGGGGTGAACAGGAGGTGTAGTACCGGTCCCGGATCAACACGCCAAGGGTCAGCGCCCCTTCAGGGGCGCGGGGAACTGCGCGACAAGCCACGAAGCACTACGGCGAACAGGCGCCCGGGTCACCGGATCAACACGGCCAAGGGTCAGCGCCCCTTCAGGGGCGCGGGGAACGGCGCGACAAGCCACGACGAACCCGCACCCGCCGGACGGCATCAACCCCTACGGCGATCAGGCGCCCCGGCTCAAGCCAACGCAGTGCTGTGGCACCCGGTCCGCACGTCGCTGTGGGTGCGCGCGGACCGGGGCCGTCGGAGGGGAGCCGTCAGTGGGAGGTGAGTTCCCTGGGCTCGATGGCTGCCGTGTGCGCGTCCATACGCTCGGCCGCCAAAATCGCCGCTGCCGTGTCCGCACGGGATGCCGCGACCACCAGCGCCCGCCCGGCGAGGGCATGCGCACGCTCGTGCAGTGCCGCGAGGCGCGGGTCGGCGACAGCGAGAGGGGACCTGGCCGGTGTGCCGCCTCCCCGGAGCCGGGTCACCTGCTCGGCGAGGCGTTCGGCTGCGGTGTCCAGCTCGGCCGAAGGCGAAGCCCCACGCAGCTCGTCGGTGACTGCCAGCAGCGCCGCCAAATGACCCGCGAGCTGGATGTCCAGCTCTTCCTCACGGGAGCGGTGGGGAAAGTCGGTGGGGGCGTCGGCCATCGTGCTGTGGACCGACTTGGTGCGGATCGGTTCGTACATGGGATGGCCTCCTGTGCTGTCAGGAAACCATCCTAGCTTGGATTTCGTCTAAAGTTCTACGGCTGCCCGTACCCGTCCAGGAAGTTCGCGATCCGTCCCACCGCATCGCGCAGGTCCCCGGCCGTCGGCAGGGTCACCACCCGGAAGTGATCGGGCTCGGGCCAGTTGAAGCCGGAGCCCTGGACGACCATGATCTTCTCCTGTCGCAGCAGGTCCAGGACCATCCGCCGGTCGTCCTTGATCTTGAAGACCTTGGGGTCGAGCCGAGGGAAGAGATACAGCGCCCCCTTCGGCTTCACGCAGCTCACACCGGGGATCTGGGTCAGCAGCTCGTAGGCGATGTCCCGCTGCTCGACGAGCCGTCCGCCCGGCAGGACCAGGTCGTTGATCGACTGGCGTCCGCTGAGCGCGGCGACCACTCCGTGCTGTCCCGGCATGTTCGCGCACAGGCGCATGTTGGCCAGGACGGTGAGGCCCTCGATATAGGAGTCGGCGTGCGCGCGCGGGCCGGAGATCGACATCCAGCCCACCCGGTATCCGGCCACCCGGTATGCCTTCGACATGCCGTTGAAGGTGAGGGTCAGCAGGTCCGGGGCGATCGATGCCGTCGGGGTGTGCGTGGCGCCGTCGTAGAGGATCTTGTCGTAGATCTCGTCCGAGCAGACCAGCAGGTTGTGCCGGCGGGCGATGTCGGTCAGCCCCTTGAGCATGGTCTCGTCGTACACCGCGCCCGTGGGGTTGTTGGGGTTGATGATGACGATCGCCTTGGTGCGGTCGGTGACCTTGCGCTCCACGTCCGCGAGGTCGGGCATCCAGTCCGACTGCTCGTCGCAGCGGTAGTGCACGGCCGTACCGCCGGAAAGGGAGACCGCGGCCGTCCACAGCGGGTAGTCGGGGGCCGGTACGAGGACCTCGTCGCCGTCGTCGAGCAGGCCCTGCATGGCCATCGCGATCAGCTCGGAGACGCCGTTGCCGATGAAGACGTGCTCGACGTCCGTCTCGATGCCGATGGTCTGGTTGTGCATGACGACGGCCCGCCGCGCGGCGAGCAGGCCCTTCGCGTCGCCGTACCCGTGTGCCGTCGAGACGTTGCGGAGGACGTCCTCCAGGATCTCCGGCGGCGCCTCGAACCCGAAGGCCGCGGGGTTGCCCGTGTTCAGCTTGAGGATGCGGTGCCCTGCCGCTTCCAGGCGCATCGCCTCCTCGAGGACCGGGCCCCGGATCTCGTAACAGACGTTGGCGAGCTTGGTCGACTGGATCACCTGCATGACTGGGAGCTTACGGCCCGGTAACGCGTCGCGGCTCGTGTTTTCCACCACGTGGGACGGCGCGCCGGAGGCGGGGGTGGCTGGAAATGACCGCTTGTCCTCGACCTTCCTTACGTTGAAGATGCACATGACAAAACAGCGGGTGGCCGGAAGATCTCCGGTCACCCTCGTCATGTAGAGGACCCCCACATGAAAAAGCCTCTCGCCGCCGCACTGCTCGCCCTGGTGATCGCCGGAGCGGGTGCGGCGCCCGCGGTCGCGGCCCCCGCGCCCGCGGACAAGGGCAGTGCCACGGCTGCCTCGGCCAAGGCCGCGTCGCCCACGCTGCAGGCCGTCACGCTCGCCGGGACCGTCGCGCTCAGCAACTGTTCCGGGTCGGTCATCCGCTTCCCCAACTCCCTGGACACCGCCCCGGCGCTGGTCCTCAGCAACGGGCACTGCCTCAGCACCGGCTTCCCGGAGCCGGGCGAGGTGCTCACCAACCAGTCCTCCACCCGGACCTTCGGCCTGCTCAACTCCGCCGGCACCCGGGTCGCCACCCTGCGCGCCAGCAAGCTGGCCTACGGGACGATGACCGACACGGACGTGTCGATCTACCAGCTCACCAGCACCTACGCGGCGATCAAGAGCTCGTACGGGATCAGCCCGCTCACCGTGGCGGACACGCACCCGACCGCCGGGACCGCCATCACCGTGGCCTCCGGCTACTGGAAGACCCTCTACAACTGCAGCATCGACGGGTTCGCGTACCGCCTGAAGGAGGGCGACTGGACCTGGAAGGACTCGGTCCGTTACACCTCCGCCTGCCAGACCATCGGCGGCACCTCGGGTTCGCCGGTCATCGACCAGGCCACCGGCAAGGTCGTCGCCGTCAACAACACCGGCAACGAGGACGGTGAGCGCTGCACGGAGAACAACCCGTGCGAGGTCGACGCGAGCGGCAACGTCACCGTCCGCGAGGGCATCAACTACGCCCAGGAGATCTACAACATCCCCGCCTGCTTCACCACGGGCAACCAGCTCAACCTGAGCGCGAGCACCTGCACCCTGCCCAAGCCGTAAGCGGACAGGGGCGTTCCGTCACATGGGACTGCGACGGACCGCCCGCCCCGCCAGGACGTCCGTGCGCCGGCCGTCCTCGATCACGAACCGGCCGTCGACCAGGACGTGCGGGATGCCGGTCGGGAGCCTGCGCGGGTCGTCGAAGGTCGAGCCCGGGGCCACCGTCTCCGGGTCGAAGAGGACCAGGTCGGCACGGTGCCCCTCGCGGATCAGACCCCGGTCCGGCAGCCGCAGCCGGGACGCCGGGCGCGAGGTGAGGTGCGCGACGCACTCCTCCAGGGAGAGGACGCCCAACTCCCTCACATACGTGCCGAGATACCGCGGGAACGTGCCGTACGCCCGCGGATGCGGCTTGGCACCCTGAAGGATGCCGTCGGAACCGCCCGTGTGGACGGGGTGGCACATGATCTGCCGGACGTTCTCCTCGTGGCCGACGTGCTGGAGGATCGACGGGGCCAGCCGGTCGCCGAGGAGCAGCCGGCGGGCGGTCGTCCAGGGGCTCTCGCCGCGGGAGCGGGCCGACTCCGCGACCGTACGGCCGACGAGGTCCGCGAAGGCCGGGTCGCCGACCCCCGAGATCTCGACGGTGTCCCACTCGACGGGCACGCCGTGGCAGCCGTCGGCGCCGATCTCCTCCAGGTGGTGCCGGATCCGCTCGGCCGTGTCGTCGTCCGCCAGCCGCTTCAGGACGGCCTCGGGGCCGCCCTCGCCCGCCCAACTGGGCAGCAGGGCCGCGAGGGTGGTGGAGCCGGGCGTGTAGGGATACGTGTCCAGGCTGATGTCGGCGCCCGAGGCAAGCGCCTCGTCCAGGAGCGCCAGCAGCTCGGGCGCCCGGCCCTTGTTCACGCCGAAGTTCATGGTGGCGTGGGCGAGATGGAGCGAGCAGCCCGCCTCCTCGGCCAGGGCGACCATCTCCGCGTACGCCTCCAGGGCCCCCGCCCCGTAGGAGCGGTGGTGCGGGCAGTAGTAGCCGCCGTACCGGGCCACCACCCGGCACAGCTCGGTGAGTTCGGCGTCCTCGGCGTACATGCCGGGCGTGTAGGTCAGCCCGGACGACATGCCGAGCGCGCCCTGTTCCATGCCTTCGGCGACCAACTCGCGCATACGGCCGAGCTCCTGGGGAGTCGCCTCGCGGTCCTCCCAGCCGACGGCGAGCGCGCGGACCGTGCCCTGGGGGATCAGATAGGCCGCGTTGACGGCGATCCCGCGGTCGAGGCGGTCCAGGTACTCGCCGACCGACCGCCAGTCGAAGTCGATGTCGTCGCCGGGGCCGTTCCAGCCGGTGATGGCCCGCCGGACCTCCTCCAGGGTGCGGTCGTCGACCGGGGCGTACGACAGCCCGTCCTGGCCCAGGACTTCGAGCGTGACCCCCTGCGCGGCCTTGGCGCTGTGGTCGGGGTCGCGCAGCAGGGCCAGGTCGCTGTGGGCGTGCATGTCGATGAAACCGGGGGACAGGACGAGACCCTCGGCATCCAACTCCCGCCGCGCTTTCGGGCGTTGGCACCCCGCGGCGGCGGCCTCCTTGACGATGGACACGATCCGGCCGGCGTCGACCACCACGTCGGCGCGGTACGAGGGGGCGCCGCTGCCGTCGACGACGTCGGCGTCCCGGATGACGAGTTCCTCCACGGCGGGCCTCCTGGGCGCTTCTAGAAGAACGTGCGGATGTATTCCACGACCGTGCCGTCGGCCTCCGCCACCGGGATCAACTGCCACTTGTCGAAGGACGTGCACGGGTGGGAGAGGCCGAGGCCCAGCCAGTCGCCCACCTCCAGGTCGGCGTCCCCTGTCGTGCTCAGCCAGGCGTGCTGGTCGGAGAGGGCGGTCACCTCGATGCCGGTGGCCGGGCGCTCGGTGCCGTCGCGGCGGACCACCTGGGGGAAGGGGAGGTCGAGGTCGTAGGCCGCGTCCCGCTTGCCCGCGTTGCTGAAGGCCTGGCCGGGGGAGGGGCGGGAGACGACCTGCGTCCACAGCCGGAACGCGGGCTCCAGGGCGCCCTCCTCGGGGACCCGGTTGAAGGGGGACACCTTGCGGTAGTGGCCGTCGTCGTGCGAGACGTATGCCCCGGAGCGGAGCAACTTCACGACGGGGAGGGAGAGTTCGGGGATCTCCGCGAACACGTCGGCGACCGCGTCGAACCAGGCGCTGCCACCGGCGCTGACCACGATCCCGTCGGGGCCCGCGTCGGCGAACCGTCCCGCCTTGTCGAAGTCGGCGGCCAGGGCCACGAGCCGACGCAGCCACGCGTGTACGCGCTCCGGGTCCGCCCGCGGGACCTCGCCCTCGTAACCGGCGACGCCGACGAGCCGCAGCGTGCCGGTGGCCGCCACCGCGTCGGCGACCGCCGCGCACTCCGCCTCCGTACGGACACCGGTGCGGGCGCCCTCACCGGCGGCGAGTTCCACGACGACGTCCAGGGGGCGGGCGGCGCCCCGGAGGGCCGCGTCCATCAGCTCGACCCCGCGCACGGAGTCGACGTAGCACAGGAAGCGGAAGTCCTCGTCGGCCGCCAGTTCCCCGGCGATCCAGCGCAGCGCCGCCGGGTCCACGAGTTCGTTGGCGAGGAAGATCCGCTGGACGCCGTACGCCCGTGCGACTCGTACCTGGTGCGGTACGGCGAGGGTGATGCCCCAGGCCCCGTGTTCGATCTGGCGCCGGAACAGCTGGGGGGCCATGGTCGTCTTGCCGTGCGGGGCGAAGGCGAGGCCGTGACGGGTGGCGTACCGCTCCATCAGCGCGAGGTTGTGCTCCAGGCGCTCGGCGGAGAGGGCCAGGACGGGGGTCGTGAAGCCGTCGGTGAAGAGGTTGCGGCGCTGGGCGGTCAGCTCGGCGACGGTCAGGCCGTCCGCGTCCGGGGGGAGGCCCTTGAAGCGGTGGTCGACGCGGTCCTCCGCGAGGCGGGCGAGCGCTTCGGTGCCGGTACCGAGGGACACGGGACCTCCCTGATCAGGTGTGTTGCACTGCATGCAACGGCCATTGCGTGGAACGCTTACTGCTGTCTAACATCCAGGCCAACGCCGGGTCAATGGAGCCGCCACTGCCCGGGGACGACGAGGAGCTACGACCATCGTGAATGCCCCCGACGTCGTGGACGTCGTCGCGCTCGGCGAGTCCATGGTCACCTTCCTGCCCACGCGGGCCGGCCGCCTCGCCGACGTACCGTCCTTCGACCGGGGGATCGGGGGCGCGGAGTCGAACGTGGCGTGCGGGCTGGCTGCGGCCGGGCATGCGGTTCGGTGGGTCAGCCGGGTCGGGGCCGACGGGTTCGGGGACCACCTGGTCGAGACGGTCGGGGGGTACGGGGTCGATACCTCTGCGGTCGGGCGGGATCCTTCGCGGCCTACGGGGGTGTACTTCCGTACGGCGGGGGACCGGGCGACGGACGCGCACGAGGTCGCGTATTACCGGGCGGGGTCCGCTGCATCGGCGATGTCGGTCGAGAACGTGGACCTGTCCGTGGTGCGGGCGGCCCGGGTGCTGCATCTGTCGGGGATCACGGCGGCCCTGTCGGACGCGTGCCTGTCGCTGTTGCGTGAGCTGACCGCTCCTGGCGAGGGGCGGCCCATGGTGTCCTTCGACGTCAATCACCGGGCTGGGTTGTGGCGTGATGCCGAGGGGCCGCGGGTGCTGCTGGAACTGGCCCGGCGGGCCGACATCGTGTTCGTGGGGGAGGACGAGGCGGAGGGGGCGTGGGGGATTGCGGGGGGTCCGGCGGCGATTCGAGCGGTGCTGCCCGAGCCGGGGGTGCTGGTGGTGAAACAGGGGGCGGTGGGGGCTACTGCCTTCGTGTCGGGTGCGGGCAGTGGTGGGCTGGTCGCGCAGTTCCCCGCTCCCCTAGGGGGGTCCCAGGCGCCGCCAGTCGACACGCTGCCGTCGCTGCGGGCAGTCGTGCCGCAGGGCGGCTCCCGACCCACAGAGAGCGGCATCCCGCAAGCGCGGGCGAGCGAATCCCACCCCCGGCCGACCCCCACGCAGGGCACCTTCGTCCCCGCCCTCGACGTCGACGTCGTGGCGACCACCGGAGCCGGTGACGCCTTCGCTGCAGGCTTCCTGTCAGCGACCCTCCGCAACCTCCCCATGAGGGATCGGATAAGGCACGGCCACCTCTGGGCCGCCGCCGCCCTCACCGCCCCCGGTGACCTGGCGGTACCCCCCTCCCGCGCACACGCCGACCGCCTCGCCGCCGTCGGGGACGAAGCGTGGGGGACACTTCGACTCGGCCCCGGCTGGACGCAAGCCGACAGGGCCCCGGAGGAGGTACACACCCCATGAGCCAGACCGTCGACCGAGCGCTGAGCATCCTGCCGCTGCTCGCCGAGGGCCCCGCCGACCTCGGCCAGGTCGCCGACCGCCTCGGCGTCCACAAGTCCACCGCGCTGCGCCTCCTCCGCACCCTGCACGAACACGGCCTGGTCTACCGCCAGTCGGACCAGCGCTACCGTCTCGGCGCCCGCCTCATCGCGCTCGCCCAGGAGGCGATGGAGAACCTCGACATCCGCGAGATCGCCCACCCCCACCTCGTACGGCTGAACGAACAGTGCGGCCACACCGTCCACCTCGCCGTGTACGAGGAGGGCGAGGTGCTGTACATCGACAAGGTCGAGAGCCGCTACCCGGTGCGGATGTACTCCCGGATCGGCAAGCCGGTCGCCATCACCGTCGCCGCCGTGGCGAAACTGCTGCTCGCCGATCTCCCCGAGGCCGAGCGCCACACCCTCGCCGACAAGCTCGACTACCCCCTGTACACGGCCCGTTCGACACCCAACGCGCTCGCCTTCCGCAAGGAACTGGAGCGGGTGCGCGAACAGGGCTGGGCCACCGACCTCGGTGGTCACGAGGAGTCCATCAACTGCGTCGCGGCTCCCGTCCGCGGCGCCGACGGCAAGGTCGTGGCCGCGATGTCGGTCTCCGCGCCGAACGTCGTCGTCACCGCCGAGGAACTCCTCACCCTGCTCCCGCAGGTGCGCCGCGTCGCGGACGCCATCAGCGGCGAGTACTCCGGAAGAACCGTTCCTACAGACTGAGCGGGGGTGGGTCCTGTTGCCAGAACGCATGCTCAGCCGGGTGCTCCGAACGGTGTTGGGCACCCTGGTCGCCCGCTTTCGCTCCACGGCCCGGCGGCGCGCATTGGGTGCGCGGTCCGGGAATGTGGGGGCGGGTTTCCTCGCGCCTGCGGGTGTCCGGTCGGGCCTGGACGGTCCGATGCCCCGCACCATCACTCTGGTGGGACGGGGGCGGTGTCGTCCGTCGCCTGATCGGGTGTCCGAGGGCGCGTCGCCCGATCGCGATGCTTGCCGCATCGTGCCGGGAAATCTTGCGGGTTGTCGCGGTGAGCGGCTTCTGCCAGTGCTGGGCGCCCCAGCGGCTGGTGTAGGCGGGGTCGACCGCGACGACGGCGATGTCCTGCTCGGCGGCCATCGACACCAGCCGGGCCCTGAGCTTCGCGGTGGGGAAGCTGGAGATGAGGCGGCGGAAGCGTTTGCTGCGGCCGTGCTTCTCGCGGCTGGTGCCGTCGGTGAAGTCGAGGTCCTCGATGGCGATCGCGGCGGCCCCGCAGCGCCGGGCGTGGTGCAGCAGCCTGCTCAGCGCGTGCCGGATCTGCGCGTCCCGGTGCTGGGCGGTGCCGGTGAGGTCGTAGAAGAACCGCTGTGGTTCGCCGATGGGGTTGCCGTGCACATCCAGGTACCAGGCGGCGAGGTGGTCGTCGTTCATGTCCACCCCCACCACCCCCCGCGCCAGCGCTGCTTGAAGCGGCAGGACGGGAGCGGCGGCCCGCTGCCAGGACGCGGTGACATACCAGCGGCCGCGTGCCGTGTCGTGGTGGATGCGGTAGGCCACCGCCCGGTTAACGGTGACCCGGTCGAGCCACTCCTGACCCCGGTGCTTGAACACCACGGCCGCGTCCAGCACATACCGGCCGTGCGGGGCGTTGGCCAGGTGGGCCAGCGCAGCGGGGAGCTTGAGGGAGAGCTGTCCGGTGTCGGTGACGCGGATCGTCTCGTTGCCGAAGCGTTTGCCGGACTCCCCGTCGGCGGTCAGGAACATCCGCTCCGCGCGCCAGTGCTGCCGCCAGGTGTGCTCGTCCAGTCCGGCCGCCGCAAGGTGGTGGCGGGTGTTCGCGAGGCGTTTGCCACCACGCACCACCCGCACCCGGCCTGCAGCCCGGTCCGCCTCCACCACCGCGAGCCGGTCCTTGAGGGTCTGCAGGCGGCGGGACTTGGCATGCCACTCGCCCCGCGAGGCATACCCGCGGACCAGCCCCGCGCGCTTGTCGGCCTTGGCGCCCAAGGGCCGGGCCAGCCGCGCCTCGACGGAGGCGATCTGCTTCCGCAGCCAGGCCGTGTGGGCGGCCTGCCCGCGCCGGGCCAGCGCCCACTGGTCATGGGTGGCCTTGGTGATACTGCCCGCCCAGCGCGCCGACGACCTCCCCGTCAGCGACCTCTTGCGTACCGCCCACCCCGCAGCGTCATGGGCCGGCCCCTGCCGGGAGCGCTCCGCGAGATCCCCGGCCGCCAGCGACCCCAGGGAGACGCCGACCTCGGTAAGCACCGCCGCGTCCGCATCCGACACCCGCAGCCGGGCCCGGATCGCCACCCCGGCCGGGCCAGGCACCACGAACGACGCCGCCACCTCCCGCAGTGCGCCCACTCGTACACCCCGCCCTCTGCCGAAGATCCCCATCCACGGCAGTCAACGAGCAGCATCCGCAAAGGTCACCCATTCGACCCACGAACTCCTGTTCCCTCCCGAAAGAGCAGGCAGCACACCCCCGCCGGCAGACCCTCCCGGCGCGCAGACAAACCACCGCGTCCAGTACAGGCACCCACTCACGATCACCAGAAGTCACTTCCGCTAAGTGCAGCGGCAACAGTTCCCAACCCCAGCGAAGGATCCCGAGGACCCCGTATGACCGAGAAGACCGCACTCACCCCGAAGACCCACACCACCCCGCCCGCGAAGTTCTCCCACGGGGTCAGGAAGGGCAACATCCTCCAGGTCGCCGGGCAGGTCGGCTTCCTTCCGGCGGAGGACGGCAGGCCGCCCACGCCCGCCGGTCCCACCCTGCGCGAGCAGACCCTGCAGACCCTCGCCAACGTCAAGGCGATCCTGGAGGAGGGCGGCGCCTCCTGGGACGACGCGATGATGATCCGCGTCTATCTGACGGACGTCGACCACTTCGCCGAGATGAACGCCGTTTACAACACTTACTTCGAGGAGCAGGGCCTCACTGCGCCCCCGGCCGCCCGGACTACGGTCTACGTCGGCCTTCCCGCCGGGCTCCTCATCGAGATCGACACGCTGGCCGTCCTCGGCTGACGGACTGACGGCTCTTCAATTCCCGCACGACGCACACGGCATGGCTCCCGCACGGGCGGTCATGCCGCGCTCCGCCCTGCCCGAAAGCCGGATGCACGCACTCACGCAGAGGACCCCCATGTCGGTCTATGCGGTCCTCAAGGCCAGGGGGTCGCCCAGGCGCTCTCGGACACCTTCAACGACGTCGGTCTGGCGGTGATCGTGCTGTCCTACCTGATCTCGGTGGTGCTGCGCGTCGCCCAGGGCTCGGCGACGGTCGCCATCGTGACGGCGGCCGGCATCGTGGCGCCGCTGCTGTCCGAGGGGCACCACTCCCAGGCCTTCGTCGCGCTCGTCATCATGGCGATCTCGGCCGGTTCCATCTTCGCCTCGCACGTCAACGACGGTGCCCGCGCGCGGAGTGCGCTGATGGATGCAGCTGGATGGTCGCCAAGTACTTCGGCATCAGCGAACGCGACACCCTGAAGACGTGGACCGTGCTGGAGACGGTGCTGTCGGTGGCGGGGTTCCTGATGGCCGCGGTGCTGAGCGTCTTCCTGTGAAGGGTGCGGCTCATGTAGGCGTCCGATAACGATGTAGGGGTCGGCTGTGTGCGGCACAGGATCGTCGACCATACTGCCCGCTGTGGAGCAGCGCATAGGTTCGAGCAGCCAGCCCCTGGAAGGCGCCGGATTCGACCCGGCCTTCATCCCCGGGCTCACCTCACCTGTATCCGGCGAGGCGGAGGACGCCAAGCCGGAGGAGGCGGAGGTGACTCCGGAGGAGCCCGGCGAGGAGGCCGTCGAGGAGGCCGCTTCAGGGGCCGCCGAGGAGCCCGTCGAGGAGGAAGCCCCCGACGGGCCGGTCTTCGAGGCCTCCGACCGTCGCGCGAAGATCGTCGCCGACCACCGGGGCGTACGCCTCTTTCTCGACGACCAGGCGTGCGAGTTCCGTTGGGACGAGATCGGCGCCGTCGAGACGGAGACGCCACGGTTCGGGAAGCGCTTCACCATCACGGTGCACACGCCGGACCGCCGCTGGTACCCGATCGAGATCGAGGCGGGGTCCAGGTCCCACTTCGCGGAGTGGGACGAACAACTCGACGCGGTCATGGACAAGTACTTCGAGGACGAGACTCCGAAGACAGAGGAAGAAGAGCCCGAGGAGTCCGACTAGGGGGCGCGGGGCTGTGTCTATTTGCGGCTCCGCCGCGTGGGCGCGACCAGCCACCACAGTCCCGCGATTCCCCACAACCGTCAGCCCCTAGCAGTACTGCGCCTGCTTCCCGATCGACCGGTACATGCAGTCGGAGTTCTCCAGGAGCTGCAGCACCGCGTCCCGGTTCCGCGAGGTCTCCCGCTCGATCACCTCGTCGGGCGGGTAGAAGCCGCCGCCACCGGACGACGGGTACATCTCGAAGGTGTACGAGAAGATCCGGTGGGTGCCCCACAGATAGTCGTCGATCGACCCGTCGGTGATGTACAGGTCGCTGGCCTGCTCCGCCGTGTACCCGTTGCTCGCGGCCATCTTCTGCCCGACCGTCTTGAACACGGCGTTGTCGTCGGCCGTCATCCCGGTCGCCGTGTCGGAGTACGTGTACCCGAAGGGCCACAGCACCAGTTCGCTGTACGTGTGGAAGTCGATGTTCGTCTTGATCTGCTGGACCCCGCCGACGACCCGGCTGCGCACGAAGTTCGCGACGACCTTGACCTCGGGCGCCGACTCGGCGGCAGGACCCCGGTACGTCTCGGAGGACGTGGACCCGGACGAGCCGCCGCAGCAGCCCCACCGGTAGGCCCAGTTGCGGTTGAGGTCCGTACCGACCGCCGACGAACCGGAGTTGGGCTGCCGGTTCTTGCGCCACGAGCGGTACGAGCCGCTGGCGATGTCGTACTCGCCGCCGTCCGGGTTGAGGTCGGGGATGATCCAGATCTCACGGTTGTTCACCATGTTGGTGATCCGGGAGTCGGAGCCGTAGCCCGCGCCGAGTTCGCGCAGCAGATACAGCGCCATCTCCACCGTGAGGTGCTCACGGGCGTGCTGGTGGTGGGTGAACAGCACCTCGGGCTCGGCCTCGTCGGTCGCCACGTTGTCGCTGATCTTGATGGCGACGATGTCCCGGCCCTGGTACGACGTGCCGATGACCCGCTTGCTCATGATGTTCGGGTAGGCGGCCAGGCGCTGGTCGATCTCGGCGTTCGTCTCGGCGTAGTTGTGGTAGCGGGCGTCGGCGGTGGGGAAGTCGTAGAGCCGGGCCTCGTCCTGCGCGACCCGGTTCGGAGCCGCCCCCGACGGGACGACCTCGTACCCGAGTTGACGCAGCTTCCTGATCTGGTCGGCGCGCCCGGAGACCACGACGGTCTCCTCGTCGGCCTCGTCGACGGTCACCCCGGTCTGCTGGATCGCCGTGCGGGTGACGGGAGTCGTCCGCTGGTGGATCTCGTACTGGCGGACGTCCTCGGCGCTCGGGGCCGCCTTCGGGGCGCTGTCGGCGTTCGCGGAGAGCGGGGCCGCGAGGGCGAGGGCAAGGACGGCGGCGAGGGCGGCGTAGCGTCTGCCGCCGAGGGCGCCGGAACCGCGTGTGCGAAGTCGCATGAAGTCTCCTGTGTTCTCCGGGGTTCCGGGATCTCCGGAAGCGGGGGAGTGGAGCGGGGGGTGGTTCAGCGAGTTCTGCGGACGTGCTGCCGGTGCGGGTGTGCGGCACATCGTCTACTTATGGCATGACCAGGTCAAGAGCGAACAAAGACGCGATGGCGTGAAACCGTGCCGCTTTCCTCCGAGTTCCTTCACCGCACGCCCTCTTGCCGCTCGCCGCTCTTTAGGGTTTCTTGACCCGCATGGCGGACACCACGGACAACACAGTGACCGGTGAGACACGTTCCGTACCCCGCAAGTCCAGTTGGCGGTACATCGGCCCGGGGATCGTCGTCGCCGCGACCGGCGTCGGTGCCGGCGACCTCGTCGCCACGCTCATCGCGGGCAGCAACTTCGGCTACACCCTGCTGTGGGCCGCGGTCATCGGCTGCCTCGTCAAGATCTCCCTCGCCGAGGCCGCCGGCCGCTGGCATCTGTCCACCGGCCGCACCCTGTTCGACGGCTGGGCCGGCCTGGGCCGCTGGACCAGCTGGTTCTTCGGCGTCTACGTGGTGATCTGGGGCTTCGTGTACGGCGCGGCGGCGATGTCGTCGAGCGCGCTCCCGCTCCAGGCGCTGTTCCCGGACGTGATGGACCTCGAATGGTGGGCCATCGCCTGCGGGTTGGTGGGACTGGTCTTCGTCTGGTTCAACAAGTACGCGGTCTTCGAGAAGGTCATGACGGTCCTGGTGGGCGTCATGTTCGTCGTCACCGTCTACCTGGCGATCAGGGTCACGCCCAACATCCCGGACGCCGTCGCCGGTCTCCTGCCCGTCCTGCCCGACGAGAAGGACTCCGTCCTCAACACCCTCGGCCTGATCGGCGGCGTCGGCGGCACGATCACGCTCGCCGCGTACGGCTACTGGGTCAACGCCAAGGGCTGGACCAACTCGGGCTGGATGAAGGTGATGCGCCTGGACAACCGGGTCGCCTACATCACCACCGGCATCTTCGTCGTCGCGATGCTCTTCGTCGGCGCGGAACTGCTGCACTCCGCCAACGTGGCGATCGCGAGCGGCGACAAGGGGCTCATCCAGCTGAGCGACATCCTGGAGGACGAGTACGGCTCGGCGACCGCAACGTTCTTCCTCATCGGCTTCTTCGCCACGTCGTTCACCTCGCTCATCGGCGTCTGGCACGGCGTGAGCCTGATGTTCGCGGACTTCGTGGCCCGCTTCCGGGGCCAGGGCGAGCAGAAGGGCGAGGAGGTCGCCACCGGTGCGCGCGAACGCTCCTGGCCCTTCCGCGCGTACCTGCTGTGGCTGACCTTCCCGCCCATCGTCCTGCTCTTCCAGGGCGAACCCTTCCGCCTGATCATCCTCTACGGCGTCCTGGGCGCGGCCTTCCTCCCGTTCCTCGCCGGCACCCTGCTCTGGCTCCTCAACTCCGCGCGCACGCCCCGGGAGTGGCGCAACGGCCCGGTGAGCAACGCGATGCTGGCGATCGCGGGTCTGCTGTTCCTCGTCCTGTGCGTGAAGCAGGTCTGGGACCAGCCGTGGTCGGAGTTCTTCGGGTAGGCGCTCCCGCCGGTGCGCCCAGTGCGCTCTGTGGCCTCACCGAGTCGGTGACGGTCGAGCAGGCGCCTCATGGGGCGCGGGGAACTGCGCGACAAGCCCCCACGCGTGCGTCACACAACGCCCCGTCGAGGGAGGAGGCGGTCCGGGGACCCGGCCCGCACCGGCCGCGGGAACGGCCGGATATCCTCGGCGACCGAAAACCCCACCACCGACGAGGGCCGACGCCGATGACCACCCCACAGCCCCCCACCGAACCGCCGCCCACCCCGGCGGAGGAGCCCCCCGCGGACTGGGTCCTCGCCCCACCGACCTCCACCGAGCCGCCCCTCGCCGCGGCCACTGTCCAGCCACGCGAGGCGCCTCCGGCTGTCGCGGAAGCGGAGACCGCTCCATCGGCCACCGCCCCAGCAGCTCCCACCGAGCCGCCCCTCGCCCCTCCGGCTCCCGTCCCGCCGGCCCCGCAGCCCTCCGTCGCCGCCGCCCCGCCCGGTTTCGGCCCGCCGGTCCCCGTGGCTCCGGGATTCGGGCCGCCCGCTCCGCCGTACGGCCACCCGACCGCCCTGCCGCAGTACGGCGCGCCCCCGTACGGGTATCCGACGGCCCCGGCCCCGCCCCAGCAGCCCGCTGACGGACCCGAGTTCATGGCTGTGGACCGGCACAACTCCGTCGTCGTCGACTCCGCGGGCGTCGCCTTCGAGGACCACGGTCACTCCGCCGAGTTCCCCTGGCACGAGATCCGCAGCGTCCACTACAAGGCCGGCCCCAACGGCAAGACCCTCATGGTGGCCGTCATCCACCTCGACAGCCGCTTCTACGAGTGCGTCGTGGACGCCAAGGGCCGGGACCAGCTGGCTCAGTGGTTCGCCCAACTGGCCCCGGTTCTCGGGTACTACAGGCCACTGACGTGACGGTGGCGGTGCGCTGCCTCCGCGGCCCGGAAGCACCGGCCGGGAGATCATGCCGGTCGTCCGGGGCCGCAACCCGACCGCGCCCTGACCGACGGCTCCCCACGGCCACCCCCGGCTACGGCAGTCCGTGCACGTGCGGTCCCACCGTCCCCGACCACGCGTTGCCCGCCGTCGCGTCCCAGTTCGTCGACCAGGTCATGGCCCCACGCAGGTCCGGATAGGTCTTCGACGGCTTGAAGGAACCGCAGGACGTTCCCTTCGTCAGGCAGTCCAGGGCGTTGTTCACGACGGAGGGCGAGACGTATCCGCTGCCCGCCCCGCTGGTGGACGCCGGCAGACCCAACCCGACCTGGGACGGGGCCAGTCCGCCCTCCAGCTGGATGCAGGCCAGGGCGGTGAGGAAGTCCACGGAGCCCTGGGAGTAGACCTTGCCGTCGCAGCCGAGCATCGAACCGCTGTTGTAGTACTGCATGTTGACGACCGTGAGGATGTCCTTCACGTTCAGCGCGGTCTGGAAGTACGCGTTCGACGTCGACTGCATGTCGATCGTCTGCGGTGCCATCGTCAGCACCAGCGAACTCCCCGCCTTCCCCGCCAGTGATCGCAACGCCTGTGACATATAGGTGGCGTTGAGCCCGTTCTCCAGATCGATGTCGACGCCGTCGAAGCCGTACGTCTGCATCAGCGCGTACACCGAGTTCGCGAAGTTCGCCGCCGACGTGGGGTCGGTCACCGAGACCGTGCCGTTCTGGCCGCCCACGGAGACGACGACCTTCTTCCCGGCCGCCTGCTTCGCCTTGATGTCGGCCTTGAACTGGTCGACCGTGTACCCGCCGAGCCCGGCCGAGTCGAGGGTGAAGGTGACGGCACCCGGAGTCGTCGTGGCGTCCGCGAAGGCGACGGCGATGATGTCGTACTGGGACTGGACGGCGGACAGCTTCTGGACCGTGGCCCCGTTGTTGAAGTTCTGCCAGTACCCGGTGACCGCGTGCTTGGGCAGCGCGCCGCCCCCGTCGCCCGGAGTGGCGGTCGTCGTCCCCGTCACCGCACCCGACTTCCCGGACTCACCCGCCGAGTTCACGGCCGTGACCTGGAAGCTGTACGACGTCGACGCGGCGAGCCCGGTCACGGTCGCCGACGTGCCGGTCACCGCGGTGACCTTCGTACCGGCGCGGTAGACGTTGTAGCCGGTCGCCCCCGACACGGCGTTCCAGGCCAGGGAGACCGACGACGAGGTCGTACCGGAGACGCTCAGCCCGCCCGGGGCGCCGGGAACCGTCGGGGAGGGGCCGGACCCGCCGCCCCCGTCGGGGCCGTACACCGACACGTCGTCCGCGAGGTAGGCGGCCTGTCCGTACCAGCCGTGGGTGTACACCGTCACGGAGGTCGTCGAGGAGCCCGTCGTGAAGGTCGTCGACAGCTGCTTCCAGGAGGCGGAGTCCGGGGTCCAGGTCGACACGTCCGTCGTGCCGGTGCCGGTCGCGCCCAGGTAGGCGTAGCCGCCCTGCACCCAGGCGCTCAGGGTGTACGTCGAGTTCGGTTTCACGGCGACCGTCTGGCTGCAGCGCGCGTTGTCCTGCCCGGCCGGTGTCGCCTTCAGCGCGGCCGAGCCGCCGTGGACGGGTGCGGAGATGGTCGTACCGCTGTTCGCGGAACAGGTCCAGTCGGCCAGGCCGGACTCGAAGCCTGCGTTCTTCGCGTTGTTGACGTCCGCGGCGGAGGCCGGTCCCGCGAGCCCCAGGGCGAGCGTCACGGCGGCGGTGGCGACGACGGCGGCGGCGGTCCGGAACCGCACCGGTTTTCTGCTGAGTATGGGCATGACAAGAGAGTTGGTCCAGACCAATCCCGCTGTCAAGGATGTATACGCAACTCGCCATTCTCTGGAGCACGCACGTGGCAAGTGCGCCCCATCTGGGCAGGAATCGCCCGCTTTTGATCCGTCATCCAGGTCAGGAAGTCACAGAATCGCTGTTCTCCGGTCACAGAGCCGTGGTTACAGTGCTCAGGTAGTCACGCAGTGAAGTCGACCGGGTGCGCCGGAGTGATCCGTCGGACCCCCGGGCATGGGATACGGGGAGCTGCGCGTGCCAACTGCCATCGCAGTGACCGGTGCCGACATGGCGCTGCCGGCGCAGGACGAGCGGACCCTGCCCGCCGTCGTGCTCGACGGCCTCGACCGGCAGCCGCTCGACCACTCGCTCAGCGCGTTGCAGTCGCTGATCGACCAGCACGGCCATGTGATCGTCGTGTACTCCCATGCCGTGCCGCCTGCGGTGGACCAGCGGCTGCGCACCGTGCGATCCCTTCTGGAGAGCGACCGTATCGCCCTGTTCCGCCCCGAACTGCCGCCCCTCGCGACCGCCGTCCTGGCCCGCCAGCTGCGACAGCTCGCCTCCTGCGACCTCAGCCCGGGCGTCCTCGCCTCGGCCGGCCGGCTGCTCACCCACTACCTCCACGCGGGCGCGCTGCTCGGCTCGGTCGCGAAACTCGACCGGGTCCCCGTGGGTCTCAAGTCGCACGCCAAGTCCTGGGTGCCGGGCAGCCAGTTCGCCGTGCTCGCCCACCCCCAGCCGCAGCTCGTCAGGATCGCCCCGGACGCCACGCTCGCCGGCCCGGAGTTCGCCACCTCGCTGCTCGTCGCCCGCGGCCAGCTCCAGTCCGACTGGGTCTCCGGGGACCTGGCCAAGGCCTGGCGGGTCCAGGGGCTGCGCGAGAGCCCGCTGCCCGCCGAGTCCGCCGAGTGGTGGGGCACCGGAAAGCTGATCGAGTTCTGCGCCTTCCTGCCCGACCTGTCCGTCCTTTACCAACTGGTCACCTCGGTACGGCAGAACGTATGTCACTGGTGCGGTATCGACGTCATCGGGGACCGCTGCGTCTTCTGTTCGGCCATCGCACCGGTGACGCCAGGACCCCAGCAACAGCAGCACCAACAGCTGCAACCGCAGCGACAGCACCAACTGCCCGCCGGGTGAGCCGTACCGGACCGCCCCCGCCCCGATTCCGCTCGACCTAGCCCCCCAACGAGGTTGCACGGTTCATGAACTCCCGTCAGCGCCGCGGCGTGATACTCCTGCTCCTGTCGGTCCTGGGCGCCCTCGCGGCGTTCGCCGGCGTGCTGTCCGTCATCGACGACGCGAAGTCCAAGGTCGGCCCCGAGGTCACGGCGTACGAGGTCAGTAAGGACATCCCGCCGTACACCCGGCTCACCGCGGCGCAGTTCGAGAAGACCGAGATGCCCAAGCGCTGGCTGTCGGCCAACGCGATCACCGACCTCGCCGAGGTCCGCGGCAAGATCGCCGTGACGACCCTCAGGCAGGGCTCCCTGCTGCAGAGCGACATGATCGTCGACCAGCCCGCCCTCCAGCCCGGGCAGCAGGAGGTCGCCATCATGATCGACGCGGCGACCGGAGTCGCCGGCAAGATCACACCGGGCTCCCTGGTCAACGTGTACGCCACCTTCGAGGGACAGCGGGAGGGCGACCCGGACCAGTCGAAGATCATCGTGACGAACGCCCGGATCCTCGACGTCGGTGACCTCACCGCGCTGCAGCCCGACGCCGACGAACGCACCCGTGAGGCAACCAAGGCCCGCCCCATCACCTTCGCGCTCTCCGCGCTCGACGCCCAGCGCATCACGTACGCCGAGTCGTTCGCCAAGCGCGTCCGGCTCGCCCTGGTCGCCCCCGGCGAGACCGGCACGGTCCCCGAGCGGGACCGCACGTACGAACTCGCGAAGGACAAGTGAGAGGCCGCCATGCCCACGAGGATCCTCCCGGCAGTCGGCGACGCGGACGCGGTCCGTTCCCTCATCACACTGCTCAGCCAGCTCCCGGACGCCGAGCCCGTGACCCCGGTGAACGACTCCACCCAGCTCATCGACACCCTGGCCCGCCTGGCGTCCGAGTCGATCGACGAACTGCCGGAAGTGGTCGTCGTCCATGAGCGCATCGGCCCCGTCCCGGCCCTGGAGCTCATCCGCGAGGTCGCGCTCCGCTTCCCTGCCGTCGGTGTCATCCTCGTCACCTCCGACGTCAGCCCCGGCCTCTTCCAGGCCGCCATGGACTACGGCGCCCGCGGCCTCATCGCCCTCCCGCTCGGCTACGAGGAGCTCGCGAACCGGGTGCACGCGGTCGCCCAGTGGTCGGTGGGGGTACGACGGCACCTGGGCGCCGCCGGAGACGTCTTCACCGGCGTCGGCGGCACCGTCGTCACGGTCAGCGGCGCCAAGGGCGGCGTCGGCGCCACCACGACCGCGATCCAGGTCGCCCTCGCCGCACAGGCCTCCGGCCGCACCACCGCCCTGCTCGACATGGACCTCCAGACCGGAGACGTCGCCTCCTACCTGGACGTCCAGTTCCGCCGCTCGGTCGTCGACCTCGCCACCATCAGCGACATCACCCCGCGCGTCCTCGCCGACGCCGTCTTCAGCCACGACACGGGCCTGGCCCTGCTGCTCGCCCCCGGCGACGGCGAACGCGGCGAGGAGGTCACCGAGCGCTCCGCCCGCCAGATCGTCAGCGCCCTGCGCTCCCGCTACGAGGTCGTGATCGTCGACTGCGGTTCACAGCTCAGCGGGGCCGGCGCGGCGGTCGTGGAGATGGCCGACACCGCCCTCCTGGTCACCACCCCGGACGTCGTCGCCGTGCGCGGCGCCAAGCGTGCCGTACGCATGTGGGACCGGCTCCAGGTCCGCAAGGCCGAGGAGACCACCGTCGTCGTCAACCGCCACAGCCGCGGTACGGAGATCCAGCCCGCGCTCATCCAGAAGATCACCGGCACGGGTGTCGCGGCGACCGTGATCCCGGCGAACTTCAAGGAGCTGCAGAGCGCGGTGGACGCGGGCCGGGTCCACGAACTCGACGCCAAGGGCACGGTCAAGCAAGCCCTGTGGGCGCTCGCCGGCGAACTGGGCCTGGTCAAGGGCACGGAGGCGAACTCCCATCGCAACGGCGGCAAGGATCGGGCGCTGACCTTCCGGCGGCGCAGGGAGCTGGGGAGATGAGCACCCGGGTTCTCCGACGCGACGAGGGCCAGGTCACCATCGAGTTCCTCGGGATGACCCCGCTGATCCTGATCACCCTGGTGCTGCTGTGGCAGTTCGTGCTGCTGGGGTACACGTTCACGCTCGCGGGGAATGCTGCGGACGAGGCGGTACGGGCCGCGACGGCGGCGGCGCCGGGAGAGCGGGAGGCCGCATGCGAGCAGGCGGGACTGGACAAGCTGCCCGGCGCCTGGACCGGCCAGGTGAACTGCTCCACCGGCGGCGGCTATGTCACGGCCGACGTCCACCTCGACGTCCCCGTCCTCTTCCCGGGCTCGATCGCCTTCCCCTTCAAGGTCGACGGACACGCGGGCGCGGTGGAGGAGGACAAGGACTGAGATGCCGTACTCCCGGAAGGACAGCGGCTGCCGGCGTGACCGCGGTCAAGTCGCCCTCGAATACCTCGGTTTCATCCCGATCCTGATCCTCGTCGCCATGGCGGGTGTCCAGCTCGGGCTCATCGCCTACACCGCCCAGCAGGCCGGTACGGCGGCCAGAGCGGGGGCACGGGCGGCCTCGCTCGACCTGAGCGCGCAGGAGGGCTGCGTGAACGCGATCAGCGACTGGCTGTCCGTCGACTGCGCCGAGGGCGGGGGCGGCGACTCGGTCACCGTCACCGCGACCGTCCAGATCCCGTCGATCGTCCCCGGCTGGAGTTTCGACCCCGCAGTCAAGACCGCCACCATGCCGCTCGACCACTGAACGAGGTACCCCCATGAGCCTGCGGTCCCGTATCAACACCCCCGAGGAGAACGGCAGTCGGGGCGAGGACGGCCACCTGGTCTCCTCCTACCGGGCCAAGCTCCTGGAGGAGATCGACCTCGCCGAGATGAGCTCGCTGGCGGCGGCCGAGCGCCGGGCCCGCCTCGAACGGGTGCTCGGGCACATCATCAGCCGTGAGGGACCGGTCCTGTCGACCGTCGAACGCTCGCAGCTGATCCGGCGCGTGGTCGACGAGGCCCTCGGCCTCGGCATCCTGGAACCCCTGCTCGAAGACGCCTCCATCACCGAGATCATGGTCAACGGCCCGGACTCGATCTTCGTCGAACGCGCCGGCCGGGTCGAGCAGTTGCCGCTGCGCTTCCCCTCCCACGACCAGCTGATGCAGACCATCGAACGAATAGTGTCGACGGTCAACCGGCGGGTGGACGAGACGAACCCGATGGTCGACGCGCGCCTCCCGTCCGGCGAGCGCGTGAACGTCATCATCCCGCCGCTCTCCCTGACCGGCGCCATCCTCACCATCCGCCGCTTCCCCCGCTCCTACACGCTCCAGGAACTGTCCGGCTTCGGCTCGCTCGACGAGCACATGCTGTACCTGCTGGCCGGACTGGTGCAGGCCCGCTTCAACATCATCGTCTCGGGAGCGACGGGCACCGGGAAGACGACCCTCCTCAACGCCCTCTCCGGTCTCATCCCCGACGGCGACCGGATCATCACCATCGAGGACTCGGCCGAACTCCAGCTCCAGCAACGGCACGTGGTCCGCCTGGAGTCACGCCCGCCGAACGTGGAGGGCCAGGGCCAGATCACCATCCGCGACCTGGTCCGCAACTCGCTGCGCATGCGCCCCGACCGCATCGTGGTCGGCGAGGTCCGCGGCGGCGAGTCCCTGGACATGCTCCAGGCGATGTCGACGGGTCACGACGGCTCCCTCGCCACGGTCCACGCCAACAGCGCGGAGGACGCGCTGATGCGGCTCAAGACCCTGGCATCCATGTCGGAGGTGGAGATCCCCTTCGAGGCGCTCCACGACCAGATCAACAGCGCGGTCGACGTGATCATCCAGCTCACCCGGTTCGCCGACGGCGCCCGCCGCATCACCGAGATCGCCCTGCTGGAGAGCAGCGGCAGCGAGCCGTACCGCCTGGTGTCGGTGGCCCGCTTCAAGGCCCAGCCGATGTCCGCGGACGGCCGGATCTACGGCCGGTTCGAGTACTTCCCGCTCCCGCGCCGTACCGTCGACCGCCTCTACATGGCGAGCCAGCCCACCCCCCAGGCCTTCGGCGTGGCCCAGTCCGCCGCCGAGCTGTCCATCCGAGAAGCCAGGTAGGACGCACCCCCATGGACCTCCAGAACCTAGTCCGGCTCACCGTCGGGATCACGCTGGTGACGTGCGTGCTGGCCGTCGTAGGCGTCCACGTCTACGGCAGGGGCCGGGCCCAGCGGGCCGCCCTGGTCGACCGGCTGTCGGCCGCGGGCCAGGTGTCGTACACCGGCCGCCGGCGCCACTTCCGCGACCTGGACCGCCGGCTGCGCCGCACCCGGCTCGGCAGGCAGCTGGAACTCCGGCTCGCGGCCACGGGCCTGGACGTGACTCCGGGCGAGTTCTTCGTCGCGATGCTCGCCGTGGTGGCGGGCCTGTGGCTGGTCGGCGAACAGACACTGGCCCCCTTCTTCGGCCCGATCGCCGCGCTGGTGGGCATCTGGGCGGCGGTCCAGTTCCTCAACTGGCAGCGCCAGAAGCGCATCGAGAAGTTCATCAACCAACTCCCCGAACTGGCCCGCATCCTGGCCAACGCGACCCACGCGGGCCTCGCCCTGCGCACCGCGATCGGCATGGCGGCGGAGGAGCTGGAGGCACCGGCCGGGGAGGAACTGTCCAAGGTGGCCAACCAGTTGGCGATGGGCGTGTCCCTGGACGAGGCCCTCGACGAGATGGCGAAACGACTCCCGTCCCGTGAGCTGGTGGTCCTGGTGACGACCCTGGTGCTGTCCAACCGGGCGGGCGGCCAGGTCGTCAGCGCGCTGCGCAACCTGACCGAGACCCTGGAGGAGCGCAAGGAGACGCGGCGCGAGGTCCGTACCCAGCTCTCCCAGGTCAACATGACGTCGTACGCGGTCCCGGTCCTGGGCATCGGCTCGCTGTTCCTGATGAACGGCGTGAAGGGCGGCGCGCTGGAACGCATGACGGGCTCACCGCTGGGGCAGGCGGCGGTGATCATCGCGTTCGGTCTGTACGCGGTCGGATTCGTCCTGATCCGCCGCCTGTCACGGATCGACGTCTGAGGGGGTGGCCATGATCGGAATCGGACTGGCCCTGTTGATGGCCGTGAGCGTGTGGGGCGTCTTCGCCGGCCTCCGCATGTACCGTGCGGAGGCGAAGCTGCCCAGCGACCTGCTGCTGGCCCTGGAGGTGGGCTCGACCCGCACCGGCGCGGTCGACTCGCTGATCGACCGCATGGGCATGCGGTACGCGCCCGCCGTGCTGCGTCTGATGGGCCCCAAACAGGTCGCCAAGTACCGCCGCAAGATCGACCTGGCGGGCAACCCCGGCGGCCTGACCATCAACCGCTACGCGGCCCGCAGGGCGGTGTACGGCTTCCTCGGCGCGCTGGGTTTCCTGGTCTTCCTGCTCCGCGGCCAGATCCTGGTCGCCCTGCTCCTGCTGGCCTTCGGGGCGTTCTGGACGGAGGTCGGGATCTGGTCGGCGATCCGGCTGCGCAAGGACGTCATCGAGCGCACCCTCCCCGACTTCCTGGACGTGCTGGCGGTGGTGGTGAGCGCGGGCCTCGGCTTCCGCCAGGCGCTGGACCGCGTCGCCTCGAAGTACGAGGGCCCCTGGGCCGACGAACTGCGCATCACGCTCCGCCAGATGGACCTCGGCATGAGCCGCCGCCAGGCCTTCGCGGAGCTGCGTCGCCGCAACGAATCCGAACAGGTGGCGATGTTCGTGACCGCGCTCCAACAGGGCGAGGAACTGGGCGCGCCCATCGTGGACACCCTGGTCTCCCTGGCCAAGGACATGCGCCGCACGGACGCCCAGAACGCCCGCCGCAAGGCCGCTCGCGCCGTCCCGAAGGCCACCATGATGATCACCACGTTCATGGTCCCGGCCACGATGCTCCTGCTGGCCGCGGGCCTGCTGCTCGGCTCGGGCACCGACTTCGGCACGATCACGGGGAAGTAGGGGGCCGGCTATGTCGATGACGGGTGCGCGCAGGACGGGGCGTGGGCTCCGGGGGCGGGGGCTCGGGCTGCGGCATGGGGACCCGGAGAGGCGACAGCCGGTGGCGCAGGCGCGAAGGTCGGCGCCGTTGATCGGCCGCGCGGCCGCCGACGGCGCTCAGCCAGGGATGGGGCCACCGGCACACGACGACGAAAGTGGTGCGGGTGGTGCGGGTGGTGCGGGTGGTGTGGGTTCCCACGCACCCGCACTCAAGATCCAGGTGAACGCCCTCCAGGCAATGTGCCGTCAGGTCTTCGGCTTCCGCCTGGCGATGATCGCCCTGGCCGCCCCCGCCGCCCTCCTCAACGCCAACCCGGGCCTCGGCACCCGCCTGGTCGGCGCCGCGGTCGTCGTCACGTTCATGCTGTCGTACGCCCTCTTCAGGGACTGGGAACGCTTCGGCCCCCTGCTCCTCCGCCACCCCACCCTCCTCGCCGCGGACACCCTCTTCGGCAGCCTTCTGCTGATCTCCGCGGGCCCCGACACCACGCTCGCCTACGTCAGCGTCTGCACCCCGCTCCTCGCCGGCATCGCCTACAGCTGGCGAGGCGCCGCGGTGTTCGCGTCCCTGCAGTCCCTGATCCTGCTGCTGGCCCAGACAGCCCTCCCGCACCCGAACACCACCCCCGCCGACACCCTCCTGCTCCCCGGCTTCTGCGTGATCACCGGCGCGGTCGGCTCCACCCTCCGCAACCTCCTGCTCCGCTTCGGCACCGCGACCCAGGCGCTCACCGCGATGAGGGCCCGCCTCGCCGTGACGGAGGCGATCAGCGAGGAACGCGCCCGCCTGGCCAGGGAGATGCACGACTCGGTGGCGAAGACGCTCCACGGCGTGGCGCTGGCAGCGGAGGGCCTGGCAGCCTCGGCGGCGGCCCGGACCCCGGATCCGGCCCTGCTCAAACAGCAGGCGGAACTGGTGGCCCGGGCAGCCCGCAGAGCCGTGACGGAATCCCGCGAACTCGTCACCGACCTGCGCACCAACCCGGACCCGGCCCCCACCACGGACGTACTGAAGGAACTGGCCACCCGCACAAGGGACTTCAGCGACCGCACCGGACTCCCGTCGACCTACCGGGCCCCCGTCCGCCACCACCTCGCCGTCCCCCACACCGTGGCCCGCCACCTCCTCACCATCACCGAGGAGGCGATGGAGAACGCCCACCGTCACGCCCGGGCGACGCACATCGACGTGAGCGCGGACGTCGACCCCGACCACCACCTGCTCCGCATCAGCGTCCACGACGACGGCCGCGGCCTCCCCCCGGGCACCTCGCTCGACGAACTCCGCCGGTCCGGCCACTTCGGCCTGGTCGGCATGGTGGAACGCGCCGAGTCGGTGGGCGCGCGTATCCACATCGGCGAAGACGCCCGGGCAGGAGGCACGGAAGTCCTGGTGGAACTCCCTTTGACACCACAGCCACCTGGTTGACCGACAGCGCCCCCGCCCTTCCCACCCTCCCACCACGAGAGGAGGCCACGAATGCCGAACGACTCCCCATCCCCCACCCCCCGACCGTTCGCGCTCTTCCCGACGGCACCGCAGCCCACCCCCGTCCGGATCGTCGTCGCCGACGACAACCCGGTGGTCCGAGCGGGCCTCACCGCGCTCCTCTCGGGCCGCGAGGACATCACGGTCGTAGCGCAGGCGGCGGACGGCAGAGAGGCGTACGAGGCCGCGAACCGCCACCGCCCCGACGTGATCCTCCTGGACGTCCGGATGCCGGGCGTGGACGGCATCTCGGCGCTCCCGTACCTCGTGCCGATCGCCCCGGTGCTGATGCTGACGTACAGCGGGGAGCCGGAGATCGTCCAGGAGGCCCTGCGCAGGGGAGCCCACGGCTACCTGGTCCACGGCGAGTTCACGGCGGACCAACTTGTGGTGGCCGTGCGGGACACCGTGCAGGGCCGCACCCATCTGACCCCCACGGCGGCCGGCGCGGTGCTGACCCAGCTCCGGGAGTCAAGTGCGACTGCACATGAGGTCACGGAACTCCCAACTGCCGTCTCCACATTTTCCCCGCAAAGCCTTTCGCGATTGCAACCAGTTGTGGGACAGTCCTTGTTGGACAGGTCGCGTTTCCAACTCAGCGCCAGGGAGGCGGAGATCATGGACCTCATCGCATCCGGCATGAACAACCAGCAGATCGCCGCCGCCTGCTTCATCAGCGAGAAGACGGTCAAGAACCACATCAACCGCATCTTCGCCAAGCTCCACAGCACGAGCCGCTCCGAGGCCGCCGCCAAGTGGCTGGGCACGGCGCCCGGTTCGAGCCGGGGAGTGGGGTGACCCATGAGGATGTCGACTTGGGCCCGGATTTGGGCCCAGGGACCCTCCGCCGAACCGCCCGCTCCGGCCTACGTTCCGGAGGTCGACAGCGACGACGCCGAAGGGGCCCATCACCATGAACAACCGGTTCAACGACGACAAGGGCCAGACCGCGGTCGAGTACCTGGGCATCATCGCGGTGGTGGTGGCGATCGTGCTGGCGATCACGGGGACGGACATCGGTCAGGCCATCTACGACGCGATCGTGGACAAGATCGACGAAGTCATCGGCGCCTGACGCAGGCTCGTCGGCCCAACGACGCAGGGCAGGCTTTCCCCATCTACATCATGGTGGTGGCGGGCCTGCTCTTTCTCGCGTTCGCCTTCCTGGCGGTCGGCCAGGCCGCGGCGAACCGGAACGGCGCCCAGACGGCGGCCGACGCGGCGGCGCTGGCGGCCGCCCTGGACACGCGGGACAAACTCGCCGACGAGTGGGTGCAGAACGTACTCGACCCCACCAAGTGGCGGGACATCTTCGACGGTCTCGGAGTCCCGTTCGACGGCTGCGCACGGGCGGATCAACTGGCCGCACAGAACGACGCCACGGTCGTCTGCGGGGCGGTGACGGAGGAGTACCCGGGTTACGAGGTAGAGGCGACGACCAACAAGACCGTCGGTGATTCCATCGTGCCCGGCACCGAGATCAGGAAGTCGAAGCAGCGGGCCACCGCCGTCATCGAGCCGGCCTGTGATTTCGACCCCCCGGCGGCGGATGCCGGGACGGACGTGCTGCCGAAGCTCACGTGTGACGACGGTGATTGGACTCTGGATCCCGAGCATCTTGAGGATCTCCCAGGGCCCGAGGATCTCTTCGACGTCCACCTGGCCGACTGACAAGCGAACGACGAGTGGTGAAGGAAGCGCAGTGATGAGCATTCGGTTCACGGCGAAGGCCCGCAGGGGGATGGTCGCGCTGACGATCGCGGCCGGTCTGGCCGTCGGCGTGGCCGGCTGCGGCGGTGGAGGTGGCGACGACAAGAAGCCAGAGGCGTCTGCGTCCGCTTCCAGGAGCGGGGGATCCGGCGCGACCACGCAAGAGGGCACGGACGAGCCCATCGCCGAGCTCAAGGGTGAGGACGGGCTGATCCTCCAAATCGCCTCCGTGCAGCGGGACTCCGGGGGGTTCCTCACGGTGAGCGGCGAGATGAAGAACGACGGCGACAAGGCGGCCCGCGTCTCGGTTCGGACGGCGGGTGACGAAACCGAGATCATCAGGCACGGCTCGTCGCTCGGCGGGGCGACCCTCGTCGACTCCAAGTCCAAGAAGCGTTACTACGTTCTGCGCGACACCGACGGCCGCCCCCTCACGACCACGGGCATGCCGAGGATCGAGGCGGGTGCCTCCATCCCGGTGTTCATGCAGTTCCCGGCTCCGCCGACCAGTACGACCGAGGTCGATTTCCAACTCCCCACCTTCGCCTCCGCGACCATCCAGATCTCCGGGTGACGCGACCCATGACCACCCACACGCCACCGCGCCTCGCCCTGGTCATGACCCTCGCCTCGGTCATGGCGGCGCTGACTCTCACCGCCCCGGCCCAGGCCGACGACGACCCCAGCGTCCCCCCGGGCACCGAACCCTCCGCCTCCGCCCCGGTCGAAGTCGACCCCAACGACCCGGACCTGAAGCTTCCTGAGGGCGCCACCCTCGCCGAACCGAAGGTCCTGGACATCAAGCAGGTCGTCGAGGACCAGAGCGGAGACGAACGCCGCGAGGACACCAACGCGGACGTGAAGTTCGCCCTCCAGGCGGAGGTCCTGTTCGGCAAGGACAGCTCGAAACTGAACGGCGAGGCCAAGGCCCGTATCTCCGCCATCGCCGCGGAGATCAAGAACCAGAACGCGACGCAGATCCGCGTCTTCGGCTTCACCGACAACCTCGGCTCCTCGGCCCACGGCGACGTCCTCTCGAAACAGCGCGCCAACGCCGTACAGGACGTCCTGGACCAGGAACTGAACGACCCGAACATCACCTTCGAGGTACGCGGCTACGGCGAGCAGTACCCGATCGCCTCCAACGCGACAGAGGCCAGCCGCAAGAAGAACCGGCGGGTGGAGGTCTCATTCCCACGAGGAGACTGACCCACGGCGGTTGAGAACACGGCCTGCTCTCCACCCCGGTGGCGGCGTTCATGCTCGCGTGACAGTTACTCAGCGCCTCGTCTCGTACCTGGTCAGGATCACGCCGCCGGGAAGCGTCCGCGTCTCCACCAGGTTCAGGTTCACCCAGCTGTCCAGCGCGGTGAAGAACGGTGTGCCGCCGCCCACCACGACCGGTGCGGTGGCCAGCACGTACTCGTCGATAAGTCCGGCCCGCATGGCCGCCCCTGCGAGCGTCGCGCCGCCGATGTCCATCGGGCCGCCGTCCTCGGCCTTGAGCCGGGTGATCTCGGCGACCGCGTCACCGGTGACCAGGCGGGTGTTCCAGTCGACCTTGTCGACCGTCGAGGAGAACACCACCTTCGACATGTCCCGCCAGCGGCGCGCGAACTCGATCTCCGCCGGGGTGGCGCCCGGCTGCTGGTCGCCGGTCGGCCAGTAGGAGCTCATCGTCTGCCACAACTTGCGCCCGTACAGCGTCAGATCGGTCGCCTGCAACTGGTCCGACCACAACTGGAACAGCTCGTCGCTCGGCACGCTCCAGCCGATGTCGTCGCCGGGAGCGGCGATGTAGCCGTCCAAGGACACGTTCATGCCGTAGATCAGTTTCCGCATGGCATCAGCCTTCCGTGAGCTGGTCTCACACGTACAGACCGGCGTAGCACGGGAAACTCAGCGGTGCGCGATCCGAGCTCGTAGGTGGTCCTCGTGCTGCCCGTCTCATGGGTGAGCTGTCCTCCGCGCATGCGCGGACAGTTCACCGGCTGGCCGGAGCAGGCCATGGACGTCTTGTGGCAACTCCAGGGCGAACCGAACCAAGCGATCCGCGAGCGCTACCGAGCGGACCGCGAACGGCTGGTACGGCAGCCGATGATTGCCCTGCTCAACGACGTCGCGGCCACCGACCCCCGCTACGAGGACTTCTCCGTCTGGCACTACCGCACGAACTCCTGGTGGATGACGTGTGCCTGTGGCTACCCGTCCTGTGCCTCGTGGAGGCTGAGCGTGAGCGCGCGGGGATCGTCGCCCACGTGGGGTGTTGCTGGACGTGTTCCGCGTCATCGACGACGACTATGCGCCGGCCGTGACGGTGGCCGAGCTGGTCCGCGACGGTGTCGCCCTCGGTGTCGCGGCCGCAGCGCATGTGGCGCGACCGAACGCGATGCTGCCTGAAGGGGCACTGGTGGCCACGGTCACGCCGGAGGCCTACGCCGGGCTCGGCGTTGGGGTCATGGACCTGAACCGCTGAACGCTGCGGGTCAGAGTGCCGCTGGGGCAGAACACCCGTGGGCTTTCGCCGAGCGTTCGGCGAAAGCCCCGAGCGCGGCACGCTCGTAGGCGAAGCCCGGTGGCTCCGCGGTGTCCTTGCGATCAACGCCCCTATCCCCGGCGGCCTGCAGGGTGAACAGGGCTACTCCGTCCGGGCACTTGGCCGTCGACCAGCTGACCGGGCCGTCAGCATCGCGCTGTTGGGCGGGGATGTCGGGCGACGGCATGCCCTCGCCATAGCTCCGCTCCTGGTAACCGGCGTACGCCTCCTGCGCGTAAGGGCCGAACTGGGCACTGAGGATGTACCGCGTACTGACGTCCGCGTCGGCCAACCGGCAGATCTCGTACGGCGCACCCCCACGGTCCGTCTCGGTGGCGACGGACACCCCCCGCGCGGTGGGGATGCCGGAGCAGGTCCCGCCTGCTGTGCGGAGCGGCTCGTACTCGTCCTCGGACACGGGCAGACCGAGACGCCGTACGTCCTTTCCGATCTTGGCCCCGCAGCCCAGCTTCTCCGACACCTTTACCGCGGTGGACGTGGCGATCCTGGCGTATTGCGGCCGGTTCGCGGGATTGTCCAACGTAGCGTCGCGCAGCTTGGTCCTGACGGTGACGGACAGGCCGTCGACCTGGCTGCTCTCGGCGCAGTCGAGGACCAGGCTCGTGGTCGCGTGCTCGGTCGGTGAGTCGAAGGAATCCTTCGGATCCTCCATGTCCGCCCCGAAGAGACCTGACCAGCCATGTCCCACCGGTACGGAGACAACGTCCGAGAGGTTCGCCTGGTAGAGGGAGTCCCTTCTCTCCTCGACGGAGGCGGTGTCGAGAACGCTGACCTCGGCGGAGCCGCCACCGTCGACATCCACCTGGCATTCCGCCACCAGGTCCCCGTCACCCCGGTCGTGGACCTCGACCTCCCCGGACCCGAGAACTCCGCGCACCACGTCCCGGTCGAGGAGACCGTCACAGGCGCCGTCGAGCGCCGAGTTGTCGCTCCAGCGCTGGAAGTCCCCGTGCACATCCAGATAACCGAGAACACCAGCGACCGTAACCGCCAGGGCGAGCGCTGCCCGCAGGACGATCCGCCTCGTCACCATCCCTGTACCTCCCCGAGGAACTTGGTGTCATGGCAACGCTGTTGCCGGGGCCAGCCGTCGGGGTCGGTGAGATAGCCGTCCATGAGTTTGCGGGCGTCGCGCGAGAGCCCGCTCCGCTCCGCCTCGGTGAGCGTGCGCTCGTAGGTGTCCTGCTCGTCGTAGCCGTAAATACTTTCGTGCATGTAGACGGCCACGCGGTGATAGGTGTTGCCCGCGGCGCACGTCGACCTGGCCCAGAAGATGAGTTCGAGCTGCTCCGCACCGTCCGAGAAGGCCGTGGTGCGCCGCTCTTCCGCGGAGTCGAAGGTGCGGTCCGTGATGTCGTACTGGTCCACCGCGGCCGAACTGAGCGGTCCGGCCCAACTCGCCACGGACACATCGGCGATGGTGCCGTCCTCCGGTGACGGGACGGGCTCGGTCGGATCATCGGGATCCATGAGCGTGGCGGTGCAGACGCTGAGCAGCCGGGAGTCCTGCAGGTCACCAGTGGCAACCCAGGTCCCGGGAAAGATCGACCGCTTGGAAAGCCCACGGCACTTCCTCGCCTGCAGCCCCGGCTCCTCCACCCGCGTGGTCTCACCGTCGATGCTGTCCGGGTCCGCGACCGTGTGCTCCTCGTAGGTGTCGACCATCCGGGTGGGTACGGCCAGCGGGGTCCCCCCGCACTTCTGCCGCGCGGTGATCCCATTGGCGACCTGAACGGCGGTCCGGAAACCCGTGAGGTTCCGCGCCTGTTCCCCCTTGCCGGGAACGGGCAGATCAACCTCGGCCATGACATACATGTCCTGCACTTCACGCACCTGGCCGTCGAGCCCGCCGGGACACTCGGCGATGATCCAGGGCGACGTATCCTTTCCGACTCTCCCGGTCAGGCCAGGTACCTCGTACTCCTCGTCACCCCCGCCGGCCGCGACCTCCACCGACATCGGCAACGGCGAGATCAACGGGACGGCCCGCACTCGCGCCGAACCATGCCCCGGCCAGGTCACCGCACAATTCACCAGCGAGCGACTCGCCTGCCCGGGCTCCAGCAGGGTGCCGTACTGGGCCACTTCACCCGCGACCTCGTCGGGCACGAGCCCCTTCAGCTCGTCATACGGCAACAGCCCACCACAGGCACGCTTCAACTGCGCCCGGTTGGCCGCCGCGTGGCCACCGCCGCCGGAACCGTCACCGCCACCGAGGGCGGCGACAACTACCCCACCGCCGATCAGGACGAGCGGCAGCGCTGTGAGCAGCGGTCTGCGGAACCGCTGTGGTACCCGAGTCATTTCGGTGCGGTCGTGGGGATCAGCGTCGGCGAGGCGGGAAGGTCTGCCGCTTCCTTGCACCCCACCACTTCGGCCATCTTCCGCAGCACCGGGTAGAGGACGGAGACCTGGAGCTTCTGGCGCTCGGCTAGGGGGAGATCCGAGTCCGGACCGGTCATGCTGGCGAGAAGGTAGTGCTCCTCATCGGGGTTGAGCTTCGGGACGGAGGCGCTGCACTTGACGAGTACGTAGGCCATCCGCCCATTGGAGAAGGCCCTGTCGGCCACGGAGAAGAACGCCGTGCCGGAGGTGTCAGAAGGGTTCCAGGGACCGTAGGACCAGCCGAACTCGATGGTCATCCCGCGGTCCGTCGTGTCGGACAGAACCACTCCGCACGCCTTCACATCGGTGCCCTTGGCCTGCTTCAGCTCATCGGCAGTGTTCGCGAGACCGCTGTTGTACGACGACTCTTCTACCTTTCTTCCGGCGAAGAGCTTCTCGAAATCCTTCCTCGCCGCCGGGGACAGAGAGGAGTCACAGACTTCCTTGGCGAGCTGCGGGACCGATGTCTTCTCCTCTACGTCAGTCCCGTTTGAGCAACCCACCGCAGCCAGGGCCAGCAGCGGCAAGGCGGCCGCGGTACGGGCGAGTGTCCTACGCTTCGCCATGCCTAGTCGTCCTCCGTGTAGGCCGTGCGAGAACTCTTACCTCGGTCGTATCCAGCCGCTGCCGCCTCCGTGAGCTGTCGATGTTGAGTTGAATATTCCTCGATTCCATGCGCCGTGATGTAGGCGGTGATCGGGAGGGCCGCACGGCTCTCCCCAGTGGTGGTGTATTTGTCCTGCGCCTGGTTGATGGTGTCGTTGGCGTTCATCTCGTACTTCTCGGCCGTGTCGTCGATTCGCTGACCCACGAAGGTCTCCAACGCTCCACCAACGGTTTCCGCAGCCAGGGGAACGGCGATTGCCGCGCCTGTGCCTCCGGTTGCGATACCGACCGCACCTCCGATGACGGCGCCAGTACCCCATTTGATCCACTCGGTGGACTTACCGAGCTCTTCCTGCTGTTTCTTTGCGTCACCCGCGAAGTCCGCTTCGATCTGCTTCATCCGGGAATCATCGAGTACGCCCTGCGCCTGGGCGCCCGTACTCACGGCGGACTCGGCTTCGGCCATGTTGTGCGTCGAGTCGAGAACGCCGAGTGTGTACGCCTGCTGTGCCTGGGACATCGCCGCGTGGGTGTCCTCGTTCTGTCCCATGACCGAGAGGAAGTCGAGGGCGTCACTCCGGGAAATCTCGGCGTGAGCCTGCCCCTTCGTGTCGTACAGGGGGTCGCGCGCGTCGCCGTTGCGATCGCCGAAGTCCGAAACCCCGTTGTTCAGGTCATCGATGTACGCGGCACCGACCTTGCTGAGACTGTCCTCGATACCGGCCCGTTCGTGCATGAGTTCCGGATGGTCACCGTAGGTCGTGACGAGACGGTCCATGACGGCCGCGCCTTCGGTGGTCCGGTGCAGCGGTGGAACCTCGGATCCGTACGACCGGCCGATCGTGGCCGACTCAAGGGCATGGCCGAGCGAGTCGTAGCCGGCGATCTTGTCGCGGTCGCCGCCGAATGCCGTGTCGTGGGGCCAGTCGCGGGACTTGGGGTCCTCGCTGCCGCCGACCAGGTAGTCGAAGTGCTTGTCGTCCGAGAGGAACTCGGCCGACGCCTCCGGGTTGTGACCGAGGGCTTCGAGGAAGCCGGTCATCGGGTCGTTGCCGCGGTCGTTCTCGGAGCCGAAGTTGAGGTCGCCACTGTTGAGGGTGCCGGTCCAGAGCCGGTCCAGCCCCAGTCCATGGCTGGCGTCCCCGTCGTTCCAGGGCTTCTCGGCCTTGATGATGGCGTTGCCGTAGCTCTGCAGGAAGTCGCTGTCGTACTCCCCGCTGCGCATCAGGTTGCTCATCACCTGGAATCCGTACGGGTTGCCCGCGTCGTCGACTTCAAGGCGCTGCGGTCCGAGCTCGATCATGTCGTGCTTCCAGTCCGCCATGGCCTTGCTGTCGGACTGGGTCGCGTTGCCGAGGGTGGTGCCGAGTTGATTCTGGAGGTCCTTGAGGAGCTTCTCGCGCTCATCGGTGCGGCCGTAGTAGTTGTCGGCCGGGTCGGCCATCTCGGACCAGAAGGCCAGCGTGCCCTTGGGCCCGAGGCCGGTGGCGAACATCTCGGCGAAGCGGGGGTCCTTGACCGCCTTGAAACCCCCCTTGCCGTCAGGGGTGATGGTGGTGTCGTTGCGATGCTCTTCGAGGAGAGTGTTGAGCTCCGTCAGCTCCTGGTCCGTCATGTCCTTGCCCTTGCGGGCCAGTTCCAGGGCACGGGCTGAATCGCGGGCCGCGTCGGCGTCGTTGAGCGAGGTGTAGACGCTGTCGTTGAAGTTCGCGTTGTCGCCGCCGAGGTTCTTGTTCAGCGCGTAGCAGGCTTCTTCGTCGGCGTCGGTGGCCTTCTGAAGGATGCGTTCCAGCTTGACGACGATGGCGTCGATGTCGGCCCGCTGCTGGCGGATGAGGTCCTGGCCGTCCGGGTCGTGGCGGGCCCCGTTGTCCTGGGACAGGTCGTGGCGCGCGGTGACCTCCCCCTTGGTGCTGACGTGCAGACCTTTGTTCTTGGCCTGCACATCCGCGCACTCACGCAACTCCGTCTGGTAGGCCGCGAGCTTGGTACGCAGGTCACTGAGAATCTTGGCGACGCTGTTGGCCTCGATCCCGGCGTCCTCGAACTCCTGCTTGGCCTCGGTGGTCTTGGTCCCCGCATACGCGGCGGTCATGACCGGCTGCCGCCAGCCCGCGTCCTTGTACGGCCGTTCCACCCGCTCCCCGAAAGAGGTGTGCAGGCCCTTGAACTTGGTAGAGGTCTCCACCCACCGGTCGGCGGCGCTTTTGAGGTTGCCAAGCTTGAGGTGGTAGAGCTGCTCGTACGTCGGCATCGGCCGGACTTCTCCCCGTGAAGCTGGTCGTGTAAGGCTGGCTGGAACGTGCTTCCGCTCAGCCGAAGGGCGACGGCTGGACGGACTTCACGGTCTGGGTGTTGACCGACTCGACCTCTACGTAGTTGCCACCCGTGGTGCCGAACCGGGTGCTGAGATCCCGGCACCGGCCGACCAACCCGTCCACCTGGAGGGACCAGACCGACGCGAGACTGTTGAGCGCCGCGCCCAACCCGCCGCTCCAGTCGGCGCTGAAGTCCGCGGCCGCCGAACGGGTCTCGTCGAGTGGATGGTTGCCGGCGATCCGTGTGTCACCCGCGATCTCCGCCGCCCCGTTCCCGGCCTTCTTCAACGATTCCGGGTTGTCAACGTCCGTACCGCCTGGCATGGTTTGCTCCTCTTCACCCCGTGAGACCGCCAGTGAGGGTGAGATTACCGTAAGAGGATCAAGTCGACCTCGTTGCAGTTTGCCGAGGTAGAAGGTTTTCGGCCGCCGTCCGGGCATGGCTGTGCGCAGAAGATGAGGTTCCCCCGGATACGCCTGCCAGCGCTTCAGCCAGCCGTTGATGAGCTGTCGCTCGCCTCTCGGAGTGCTGAGAGCTCACCTCACAGACGGGCTAGGCTGCGGCCAGTTCGAACCACACGTACTTGCCCCGGTTGCCGTTCCGTGCCAACGGCTGCCACCCCCACAGGTCGGCACAAGCACGCACCAACGCCAGGCCTCTCCCTTGCTCTGCCTCTCCGATCAGTTCGAACTCCTGCGGTGGCTCGGGTGGTTCGGGGTCGGCGTCCCACGCTCCGATGCGCAACACGTCCGCCGACCACCGCACCCTGAGAGCAGCGGGCCCTTCCGTGTGGCGCACGGCGTTGGCAACCAGCTCTGTTGCGAGCAGTTCCGCGGTGTCGACCAGGCGGATCAGGCCGTGCATCGTCAGGATCAAGCGAAGGGTGCGGCGGCTGATAGTGACGGCTCTGAGGTCGTTCGGGATGTACAGCGTGTATTCCCAAGGGGCGTTTTCGGGCATGTGGCAACTCCGATTCGGTGGTGGGGGAGATGGGGGTCTACGGGTGGTGGGCGGTGGCATTGCCGCAGCCGTCGTGGCAGGACGGAGCGGTGCACTTCCGGGATCCCGATGTTCCGTAGCGTGTGCGTCGCGTCACTCAAGGTTGGTATTGATTTCTATACTTTGCAAGCCGGTCGCGTAATCTGACCCCGAACGAGTCGCGCCCGCTGGCGCGTTGAGAGGAGCACGCGATGGCACTGAGGCGTGAGCCGACGGCACGTCAGATGCGACTGGCTACCGAGCTGCGCAGGCTTCGCGATGCGGCCGGCATCACGGGCCGTGAGGCGGCGGCGGCCCTGGGGGTGAGTTCCGCACAGATCAGTCAGATCGAGACGGGCCTCGCGGGTGTGAGCGAGAAGCGGCTACGCCACCTGGCCGCCAACTATGCCTGCTCAGACACAGCACTGATCGATGCCCTCGCAGCCATGGCGACCGATCGGACGCGCGGTTGGTGGGAGGAGTACCAAGAGCGCTTGCCCACGCCCTACTTGGATCTCGCCGAGTTGGAATATCACGCGAGTCATCGATGGGACGTCGACTTCCTGCATGTGCCGGGTCTGTTGCAGACCGAGGCATACGCCCGAGCGCTCTTCTCCTACGTGAATGCCGAGTTCCCGCAGAGCGAGGTGGACTTGAGGGTGGAGCACCGCATGAAGAGGAAGGCCATCATCGAGCATCCCGACCCGACCCCGTACGAGGCGGTGATTCATGAAGCGGCACTTCGTATCCGAGTCGGCGACCGTTCTGCAACCCGTGCCCAGCTCGCTCGAATCCTGGCGCTGTCCGAAGCCGACCACGTCAGCGTCCGTGTGATCCCCTTCGACCTGGACGAGTTCGCCGGAGCTGGAGGCGCCATGGTGTATGTGGGCGGCCCAGTTCCCAGGTTGGACACCGTCGTGCGCGATGGCCCCCACGGAACTGGGTTCATCGATGCCACAGCTCAACTGAGCCGCTTCCGAACACTCTTCCGTAGGCTGGAAGGGGTGTCACTCGACCCCGAACGATCGCGCGACTTCATCCATACGTTGGCCAAGGAGCTGTGAGCCACATCATGACCACCCCCGATACCTGGCGGAAGTCGAGCTACTCCGGTGGCGGCGAAGGCAATGCCTGCGTGGAGATCGCAACTCGCCTCACCCGTATATCCATCCGCGACTCCAAGGCCCGGACCCGGGCAACCCTCACCTTCCCGGCCGGAGCCTTCAGTCCCTTCATAGAAGCTCTGAAGGCTCACCCCGATGGCACCGAGTTCGCGAGGCTCCGAGGCTGATCCGCCTGCTTCCCCAGGGCTGTGGCGTGGCCGAACCTGTGATTACTGCTGGGGCGGCCACTGGCCGTGAGGCGGGGTCTGCTGTTGCTGGTACGGATTGTGCTGCTGCGACGAGACCGGTTGCTGGTACGGGTTCTGCTGCAGCGCGTAGGGCTGCTGGCCGTACTGAGGAGAGGCCGCAGTGCCGCCGGGGCCGCCGTTGTTGTTCCTGTTTCGCCTGGATCGCTTGACCAGCAAGAGCACGATCAAGCCGATCACAGCCAGGCCCACAACACCAATGACAGCCCAGATAATCATCGCCTTTTGGTCGGCCTGTGCCTGTTTCTCATCGGATGTACCGGGCGCAGCAGCGGCCGACTTCTCCTTCAATGATTCCGGAACAGTGAGTGGGCCGTACTTCGAGCCGGCCGGGATGTTGTCCTTGAGAGCGGCGAGCGGCTGGATGATGCCGTAGCCGTAGCTCTTGTCAGGGACGGACAGGCCCTTCTTGGAGTCGGGCAACGCTGCGGTCTTTACGAGGCGGTTGGCGATCTGGCCTGCTGTCAGGTCAGGGAATTTGGAGCGGAGGAGGGCAGCCGCGGCCGACGTGTATGCCGCCGCGTCGGAGGTGCCGTTTGCCGCACGATAACCGTTGCCGGTGCCCTTTGCGGAGACGATGTTGGTGCCAGGGGCTGACAACGCGACAAAGTCACCAGGATTGGATTGCTCCCAGATCGACCCGTCGTTCTCTACGGCGCCGACTCCAAGGGCTCCAGGCGAAGCGGCCGGATAGCACTTACCGCCCTTGTCTTCTTCATTTCCTGACGCGCCAACGACCAGCACATCGTGGCTCAGGGCATAGGCCACAGCATCCGAGACCTGTTGTACTTTGTCGGGGTCGCTGGAATCGAAACACATGGAGACGTTGATCACGGACGCACCATGGTCAGCGGCATATCGAATAGGTTCAGCGAGGCCCGGCCCGTCGGTACCAAAGGATCGGATGGGTAGGATCTTTGCTTCCGGTGCCAAGCCGATTACGCCATCGCTTGAGCCGTGTCCACGTGCAGCAATGATCGATGCCATGGCTGTGCCGTGATCATCGCCAGGATCTGGAGTAGCGCTACCCCCATCCATGAAGTCCTTACCCGCAAGGACATTGCCCTGGAGGTCGACTTGGCTGGCGTTCACGCCGTCGTCGATGACGGCAACGGTTACACCGCTTCCCTTTGAAAGCTTCCACACTGAGTGGGCGTTGAGGGCGTCCAACGCCCATTGGTCCTCTCGCACCTGGTCTGCTGAGGCAAAAGGAGCAGAGACGAACAACAGCGCAGCAACCAACGCGCTGCAGCCAGACGCGCGCTTTACCTCGGTGAAGCCCATCCGTGTGTTCCTCCCTCGGGCCGGTGCGAATGCGAAGGCGTATCGGACAACACCTTCGCACCTTCTTGCTGCGATCGCTGTGGGGCTTACTCGCCGATGACTCGGGGCGCCACGTTACGCTGCGGGGTCCAGGTCTCCTCATCCTCGACGAGGTAGTCGGGACGCTCGCTCTCGCGCTGTTCCTCTTCCTTGCGGCGACCGGTGCGCCCACCGGGGGCACCGGCGACGCCACCCTTGCGGACCGCGCTGGCTCCCTTACCTGCCGCACCACGGCTGTTGTGCAGACCCGAACCGCCAGTAGTGCCCTTGCCGCCCGCGCCCGTACCGGCCTTGGGCGTTCCACCGACCACGCCACCGCTCCCGCGAGCCAAGCCTCCGGAACGTGCAGCACCGCCTCTGGCGCCACCCGTTCCAGCGAAACCGTCTACGCCCCCGGCGCGCCCTGCCCTACCACCAGCACCGACGCGGCCGGCCATGCCGCGAGCTGCTCCGGCTCCAGCCGCCCCGCCAATCGCACCACCCACGAAGCCGGAGCCGCCGACGCCGCTGCCACCAGTAGCTCCACCGCCGACCCTTCCGGAGCCAGAAACGGGGGATGCTCCAGTGTGACCAGTGGAAATACCATCGATCGCCATGCCGACATTTCGCTGTGGAGTAGTTGCCTTGTGTGCACCACCGGTGATACCTGAGGGTGAAGTAACAGATTTCGACGAACTGATGCTGCTCGTCTGACCAGTCCGTGCTGAACTCGATGACACACTCTTCGCGATTCGAGACGCGCGGGCAGTTGGAGTGGCGACGGGCGTGGGGGCAACGCCGCCAGGGTCGCCCGGATAGTCTTGCACTTCATCGCGTTGAGGAAGTTTGTTCCACGACCCCATAGCCATAGCCTGCGAGTTGTACGCCGCCCCCAACGTCTCCATCTTGGAGGCCATCTTCAGCTGCGCCTCCCGCCCCGCCGACAAGTCGTCATGGTTGCGGTCGAGGACCTCCTGGGCGCCCTTCCCGGCAGCGATGTCCTTGTCCGTGCCCTCTTCGCTGCGCGTGAATCCGTCTCCGGCGGAATTGAAGAAGCTGGACACCCGGCCCGGCTTCTCCATCGCCATGACCTCGTCCTTGATCGGACCCAGCGCGGCGCCGACGTTCGACATCGCTGTCGACGTGTGGCTGGCGTACTTCGCGGTGTTGCCGATGCTCTTGCTGACCTGCTTGGCCTTGGCGGCGAATCCGTCGGCGGCGGCACCCGTCCAATGGGCCTGGATGCGGGTGACCTCCTTCTCGAACTCCTCCTGGATGGCGACGAGTTGGGCCGACAAGCCGGACCAGCCCTTGGCAACGTCCGTCACGAGGTCAGGCCTGGCATTGCTGAGCATGGCCTTCATCTCGTCCATGTTCTTGCCAAGCGCGAAGTTCGTCGTGTGCTTCGCGTTGAAGCACATGTTCATCTCGGTGTAGTCGTAGTCGATCTGGCCGTCGCTGTCAGCCATGTCCCCGTGTCCCCTCGTCACCGCTGTTGCCGCACATCTCGGCCTGCACCCCGTCCATGGACCCCTGGTACCTCTACTGTCCCGCGTTCGGGAAGCTCGCCTGAGTCTCGTAGTCGGTGTCCTGGTACGCCCCGTGCGTGTACTTCGTCTTCCGCCCGAACTCGTCCATGACGGTGTTGAGGTACCTCACCGCGTCCTCGATGTACGTCTTGATCTCGCTGTGCGCGCCGGCGAGTTTGTCCGCTTCGTCGAACCCGGTGCCGAGGGCGCCCGGCGGGAGGTAGGTGTTGGTCGCCGTGTCCGTGCCCGCCTTGCCGAGACCGCTCAGTACCTGGTTCAGCGCGGCGACGGTCTTTTCCAACTCGTCGAGATCGACGCGTACTTGTTCAGCCATGTCCAGCTCCCCGTTGTTACCCGCACCCAGCTCGCATCGTCGGCGGCCGTGACCCTGACCGCCGGCATCAGACGCGTGCCCCGCGGCCGACCTCACCCCGTTCACGAAACGCCATCACCGAACGTCAGCTGGCGTATCCAATCCGGTGTACTACCACTTTAGTTATGTCCACTGACAGAAAGAACGTCAGCCGAGGTGGGTGGCGAGATCGAGATCAGCCCGGCTCACCTTCTTCACATCGAGCGGCGAGGGAGCACGCCCGCTCAGTGACGCCGCCGCACATCCCGGCACTCGACCTCCGGAGAGCCGCCGTACGACTCGACGACGGTCCCGTCGGATCCGGTCGTGCCGTCGAGGCACAGCTCGCCTCCCAGCAGCCGTAGGTCGAGGGTGAACTTCACCCGGTCCCCGGAGCGTTGCGGACCTTCGATGCGCTCGTCGATGTAGCCGAGGTCGTGCAGGGTCTGCCGGACCTGCTGGGGTGATGCGGTCGGGGTGTCCGCCAGGGCCCTGGTGATGCGGCGGCTGTGGATGCGGGCCTCGCATTTCTCCGGGGAACCCAGTTCCGTCTCCTGGGCTGCGGCCGAGGGGTCCCGGGGTTCCGAGGTGGGCGTTGGTTCGTCCTCCGGGAGGAGGGTGGGCGGCTGACCGGTGAACTGCGGTGGCTCCGGTCCGTCCTCGGACACCTCAGGGGCCGCGGTGGGCAGATCCTTCATGCACGGCTCCGCGAGGGCGAGTTGGTGTTCCATGAAGGGGAGGAAGTCCGACCCCTCGGTGTCACTCGGCCCGGCCGAGCCCACGGGGAGAGGCGTGGCCGAAACCGCCACGGCCCTCCCGGCGGACTCGCCCTTCGCGTCGCCGTCGCCCGCCCGTTCCGTGCCGCAGGCGGTGAGGGCGAGGGCGCACAGTGTCCCGAGGACAACCAGTGCGGTACTGCCTGGACGGTTCGTTTCTCTGTCACGTCGCTTCATGCTCGAAGTGTCGGTTCAAGCGGCGTCCCGGGCATGAGTACGCCTACTCAAAGAGGTCTCCCGGCCTCACCCGTACGGCTGACGACAAGAACCGCTGCCCCGAAGGGACTTCGCAAGTCCCCGACTTCACCCGCGCGGGCGGCGCACGAGGAGCGCGTGGCGTACCTGCCGTACGGGGTGCTGTTCCCGAACTGCCCCGGTGCGCCTCACAGTTCCCGCCTCAACCACCCCACCTGGTTGGACTGACACACGATCATCGTGATGTGCTTTCGCGCATCACGATGTCGGCCACGGGGTGACTACGCATGACGGTGGACGCAGCCGACGACCCGGCGCACGGTCCGGGGGACGACCTGGGCAGGGGCCAACGGGCCGCGCTGGCGGCCGAGATCCACGATCTGTACGACGGTCAAGGCGACGGCGACCGGCTGTTGGCGGCCTTCCGGGCGGCGGCGCTGTACGTGCCGTTGGTCGAGGGCGAGGCGATGTGCTCCGGCGAGTCGGACGGCGTCCGCTGGTTGTACGCCTTCACTTCCACCACCGAGTTGGAGCGTTTCGCGCGTGCCCGTCTCGGGTCGGGGACCGATCCCGGGTGGGAGAACGGCCGTATTCGCTACTGGACGGTGTTCGGTTCCCGGCTGCTCGACGTCGCCGTACCGGCAGCTGTCGCCGAGGCGCGGACCCCGGCCGGGGTGGCGGTGGACGTGGGGGGCATCCGGCCGTTCCTCCTCCCTCCGCTGTCCGGAATCGTCCCGGACCCGGTGGCGGTGGATCTCGAGTTGGATCCCGCGGAGGAACTCATGGAACGGCCGTCCTCGACGAGGCTCCATAGCGCGGAGGAAGCGTGAGCGACGGTTACGGAGCGGACCCCGAGGTCCTCAAGCAGGCCGCCAAGGGCATCAACCAGACGATCGAGGAGCTCCAGGGCGTCGGCATGGTCGGCGGGGGCGCGGTCGGGCGTGGCTTCAGCAGCCTGCAACTGACCCAACTGCAGATGGGGCACACCGGGTTGGCCAAGGTCTTCGCCACCTTCGCGGAGCGTTGGGAGTGGGGCGTGAAGGCGCTGGTCGACGAGGGCAACGAGATCGCGGAGAAGCTCGACCTGTCGGCCGGTTACTACCACGAGGCCGAGGAGTACGCGGTCGGGGTCGCCAAGGACTACGTCGTGGCCTCCTTCGGTGATCCGGCCCTGTCCGGGGAGGACACCGAGCGGATGTCGTGGAGCCAGGTCGGGTCCTCGGCGAAGGGGAGCTGGACACCGGACCTCTCCCAGGAGTCGGCGTCCGCGTCCCTGCAGCAGATGGGGCAGACCTGGCACGCCACCGAGGAGGACCTGACCACCAGCGGTCAGTACGGGACGCAGCTCAAACTCGGCGGAGAGTTCGTGCGGGAGTCGGTGGACGCCGTCACGCCCGAGGACGGTCCCTGATGGGAGTTCTGGGGGAACTGGAAGACCTGGCCGAGGGCGCCAACCAGGGCATCGCTGACGGAATCGGCGCGACCGCGGGTGTCGTGGGCGACACGTTGGACTCGGTCGGGCTGGAGTCCGTCGGGGAGAAGGTCCGTGACGGCGCCGAGTACTACGCCGGTTTCACCAACGCCGTTGTTCCCGAAAGGGAGTTGGGGGAGACCGACCAGCCGGGCGAGCTGATCCACGGGTCGACCGGTGATCTCGAGGAGACGATCGGGCATCTGAAGGCCTTCGCCACCGCCTTCGAGAACGCCGGACAGGCGTTGAAGAAGCTCGACCCGGGGCACTGGACCGGCACCGCAGCCGAGTCGTTCCGGGACACCTTCACCACTCACCCCGGGAAGTGGCTGACCGCGGCCGACGCCTGCACGGCCGCGATGGACGCGCTGGCCTCGTACGCGCACACCGTTTCCTGGGCGCGCGGGCAGGCTGCCGAGGCGATCGAGCAGTGGCGTGCCGCTGAGGCGAAGAGCTCCGCGGCCCGGCAGAAGTACGACCAGCAGGCCTGGGAGTACAACCGGTACCAGGGAGTCCTGTCGCTCGGTGGCGAATTGGGCTCCACCGCGGCCGCCCCCACCGCCCCGGGGGATTTCGTGGACCCCGGCGAAGCCGGCCGCGAGACGGCCCGCGAGACCCTCGGGCACGCCCGCCACGTGCGCGACTCCGCCGCCGAGACCGCCATGACCAAGGTGACCGGCGCCTTCGAGGCGGCCCCGGCCGAACCCGGCGCCTGGGCGAAGTTCAAGGCGGCCCTGACGGACGCCCCCATGGCCGTCAACATGGAGCTGGAGCATTTCGCCGGCGGTTTCCTCAAGGGCGGGATCGGGCTGACCCGCATGATGCGGACGGTCAACCCGCTCGACCCGTACAACCTCACCCACCCCGCGCAGTACCTGCGGAACGTCTCCATCACCGGTATGGGGCTGCTCACCTCGGCCAACCACCCCGTGCGCACCGCCAAGTCGATGGTCGGCTCCGGCTGGTCCACCGACCCGTCCGAGGCGTTCGGCACCGCCGTCTTCGACGTCGGCATCGACCTGCTCACCGGCGGAGCGGGCGCTGGTGCGGGCGCGGCCCGCCGCACGTTCACCGCGGGCGCGAAGGACGCCATGGAGTCGGGGGTGGAGCGGGGCGCCCGTGAGGGGATCGGGACGGCGGCCGAGAGCGCGGGGGAAGCGGCCACCAAGAACGTGGCCAGGGACGTCGCCAAGGAGGGCCTGCCGGACGGCTGGACCCTCAAGCAGGGCCAGGAGGCCGCGGACGTCACGGCGGACGCCGCCAAGGATGCCGCGCGTGACAGGTGGGGGAATGTCTCCGGCTCCGGGGACGGTTCACCGGCCACGGAAGCAGGCGCCAAAAGCGCTGCCCCGGACTGGGACGATCTCGGGGACCCTGTCAAGCACCAATCGGCGATGGCCGATATCTCCGACGGAACAGTCACGTTCAATGGCAATGCGGACGCGCTGCAGTACGGGGCCAAGCACTGGAACGACTACGCGGAGAACCTGCCCGCCGACCAGCAGGCGGCGGTGCGCAGCTATACGGGGTCCGAATACCAGAAGATCAACGGGCTTCTACGGGGCAACGACTACTACGACACACCGGTGGTACGTCAGCAGATCGAGCAGATCGACAGGGCCCTCGCCGGAAACAGGCTCCCTGAGGACGTCATCGTCACCCGCGGCACGGACCTGGGACACTTTCTGGAGAAGATTGCCGCCGACGACCCAAGAGGCATGGTCGGTGAGGTTTTCAACGAGGAGTCCTACATGTCGACCTCGCTGGGAGACACCGTATTCAGCAACAAGGAAGCCGTCCTTCATCTGCGAGCGCCTGAGGGAACCCCGGGTTTGTGGGTGGAGAAGCTGAGCCACTACGGCTCCGACGAGCGTGAACTGCTTCTCGGCCGCGGCAACGAATACACGATTACCAAGGCGTTCAAGGACGCGAACGGGCAGTGGCAGATCTACGGAAAGATCCATTGATGAGTGAGCAGCACGGGCCGGGCGGGCACTCCGAGGAGAGGCCGTTCTCCCGGCTGGCGGATGACCTGCAGCCACGGCGGGTCGGCGGCCCGGACGACTACGGGCAGCGGGCTGACGGTCCTGTCCAGTACGTGGTGGTGGCCAACATGGAGGGAATTCTGGGGGCGGCGTGGGTGTCGGACGCGGAGGAGGCTTTCGGCTACGTCGTGCGCCCGGAATTGGGGCCCACCGCCGCCAACGCCAGCGGCTTCTGGATCTCTCGTCGGCGATCCGCGAAACAGCGGGGACTCGCACCCACCGAGGCGTTGGCCGAGATGGTGGCGCAGCAGGACGGACTTCCGTTCGAGGCGTGGGTGGTACCTGGGCCCTGGCGGGAGGCTCCCAGCCTGGTGACTCTCAAGGAAGAGATCAAGGGCGACGGCACGTGGGACCGGAACCCGCGCGACCTGAAGCTGAACGTGTATCCGGTGATCGCCCTCCACGGCGAGAAGATGCGCGTCCCCGAAGTGACCGAGAAGATGCGGCGCTCCGCCCGACGCCAGCCCCACAGAACGATATTCGCCATCGATCCGGCCTACGACCCGCACGGCGAGGTCCCGGAGCACAGGATGCTGGGCGGCTGGCTCATCGACGAGCACGGTGAGATCCGCGACGGGTTCTACGCCAATCCCTCCTACGAGCCCACCCTCACCGCGCTGCGGTGGCGCGCTCCGGAGAACGAGCTGGAGCGTGCGCTGCAAGGTGTCTGGACACGCCACGGCACCGCTGAGGCGTTCCTGGACGCTTTCCGCGAAGGCACCGTGCTGGTTTCCGTCGAGGCAGACGGAAAGCAGCTCCGCTTCGTCCAAGACGATGCCGGTGCACGCCTCCTGTACGTCTACACCAGCACCCAGTACGTCCCGGACGACGGTCGGCAGGTGCGGGCGATGAACGGGGGGGATCTCGCCAAGGGCCTGTTCGGCTGCACAGTGGCCATCAACCCCGGCAGCCGCCCAGGTATCACGATCCCTTCATCCGATCTCGCCGTCAGCGCGTTCGGATAAAGGCCGGCGTAACGACGGTTCGGCGCCGAGACGGCCTTCCCGCCGGGCGGGCTCGGGTGCGTCTCCCGCCTGGACCGCCCGGACCGCCCTGGCCGCCTGGACCGCCCGGACCGCCCGGGCGTCGACGCCCCCTCGCAGCCGCCCCGGCCGCACGGTCCGCCCCGGCCACCCGGTCCGTACGGCGACTCTGGCACGCCCCGGCGGCGGGCCCTCCGGTTCAGGCCCGCCGCCGCGGTCGATCGTGTTGTGCCCGGCTCGTGTTGCACACGTTCCTGACTCGTCCGGGAACCTCCGGATGTCAGGTCCGGTTGACCCACACCCCCGCGTCGCCGAAGCCGAGAACGTCGGCGCGATTGTCGCCGGTGATGTTGGCGACGAAGCGTGGGTGCTGGTCGACACGCCAGCCCCCGGCGTCGTAGCCGAAGTTCGCGATCACCCTGCCGGGGGCGTCGAACCGACCCCCGCCGAGCGCGCGGGACACCCAGACGCCGGCGTCGCCGCAGCCCACGACGTCCGCGCGGCCGTCGCCCGTGGTGTCGGCGAGGAACCGCGGGTGTTTCTCGACGCGCCAGCCTCCGGCGTTGTAGCCGAAGTTGTTGATGGCCAGGTTCATCGGCTGGAAGGTGCCGTCGCCGTTGGACACCGCCACCCAGGCGCCCGCGTCGCCGAAGCCGATGATGTCGGCCTTGCCGTCGCCGGTGGTGTCGGCGAGGAACCGTGGGTGTTTCTCGACGCGCCAGCCTCCGGCGTTGTAGCCGAAGTTGTTGATGGCGAGGGTCATGGGTTGGAAGGTGCCGTCGCCGTTGGAGAGAGCGACCCAGACTCCTGCGTCGCCGAAGCCGATGATGTCGGCCTTGCCGTCGCCGGTGGTGTCGGCGAGGAACCGTGGGTGTTTCTCGACGCGCCAACCCCCGGCGTTGTAGCCGAAGTTGTTGATGGCCAGGTTCATCGGCTGGAAGGTGCTGTCACCGTTGGACACCGCCACCCAGGCGCCCGCGTCGCCGAAGCCGATGATGTCGGCCTTGCCGTCGCCCGTGACGTCGGCGAGGAAGCGCGGGTGTTTCTCGACGCGCCAACCCCCGGCCACATAACCGAAGTTGTCCACGCTCAGCCGTGGCGTCTCGAAGCGGCCGTCGGAGTGGCCCGGCGACGCCCAGACGCCCGCGTCGCCGAAGCCGACGATGTCGAGCCGCTTGTCCCCGGTGATGTCGGCGAGGAACCGCGGGTGCTTGTCCACCCGCCAACCACCGGCGACGTAACCGAAGTTGCGGACCAGCAGTTGGGGCGCCCACCCCAGGTGCGCCGGGGTGAACTCGCACACCTCGAACGTGTTGGCCTTCATCAGGCAGGGAACGCCACCGTCTCCCGCGCAGTTCTCGCAGTTGCCATTGGCCAGACCGAACCGGCCCCAGGAACCGCCGCAGTCGCACTTGCTGTTGGCGTACTCGTCCGGGCAGCCGAAGATGTGCCCCGTCTCGTGGGCGAAGACCCGGTCGATGTTGTCCGGCCCCCACCCGTCGTTGGCGTACTGCATCACCAGCCTGGGGCCGCCGATGCTCGCGTACGCGAAGTGGGCCAGCGGGTACTTGGTGAAGAACCCGCAGTAGGTCCAGCGGGTGCCGAAGCGGCCGCGCAGGTCCTCGACGTACGCGCCCACCCCGGCGAAGTCCGCGCTGTAACCGATCGCGGCCATCGCCGGGTCGCGCCACAGCGCCTCCAGGTCGGCGGCGTTCGGGTCCGCGGGGACCGTCACGGCCACGTCCTGGATGTCGTAGGAGAAGCTGATTCCGGCGATGGGGTTGGTCGTCGCGTAGAAGCTCAGCCCGTTCTGGACCTCGGCGACGACCTTGAGGATCTCGTCGTTGGAGAACTGCAGGTCGGGGGTCGGCCCCTGCACGATGACGATGCCGACCGCGACCGTCCCCTCCAGGTAGGAACTGGTGGGTGCGGGCGCGGTGGCGTCCGCCGCCCCGGCCGAGAAGGTGGACGTGGGCGTGGGCACGATCGTGGTGCAGTCGGGCATGTCCCAGACCTCGGCGTGGCGCGGCCGGCGGCTCTTCGCCGCCCGGTAGCCGGCCGACTCGCGCAGACGCAGTGCGCCGAGTCCCAGCCGTTCCACCTCGGTGAGTCCGTCCGCGTCACCCGGCTCCGGGGCGGGTGCGGCAGCGGCGCCGGCCGGGGAGGTGACGACACTGACCCGGCCGTACCGGTGGATCGTGTGCCCCAGGCCGGGCCAGGCCGGGGCGGCGCCTCGTTGGTTGGCGTCCGCTCCGAGCACCGCACGTTCGGTGACGCTGATGTCGCCGGCCATCTCACACTCCGTTGGGGTTCAGGTCGGGCGGCCGGAAGTCCGGGTCGCCCCAGTTCCGGCCTTCGCCCAGCCTTGATGACTTCCTTGAGGGCCCTGACTTCCAGGCCTCGATGAACAGGAGCGCGGGCTCGTCGACTTGTCGTACGACGGCCTCGTCGCCCATGCTCGTGATCTCTCCGCGCGGGGAACGGGCGAGGGCGAGACGGCCGTCGCCGGACAGTTCCCGAAGATGCTCCGCCAGGTTCTCCGCGCTCACGCGGAACACCGTGATCCAGGGAGGGACACGGGCCACCACCGGCCAGTGGTCATCCACCGCGCCACCGTCGCGGGCCTCACCCACGACGAGGATCTCCGTGTCGTCCATGGCGGCCCCCGCTGCCCTGAGCGTCTAAGGACGCGGCGCGTCCCGCTCAGGGGGGAAACTCAACTCCCGGCACAGGTGGCCGTCAACGCGAAATCGAGCCAGATGGCCAAAGATGTACTGAACTATCAGGAAGAGTCAGATTTATCGGAAGTACCCCGCTGACCCACTGACGCGCTGACCGGCTGATCCACTGACCTGCTGACCCGCTGACCGGCTGACCTGCTGATCCACTGTCCACTGACCCGCCAGCTCACTGACCCAGCGTCGGCCGTCGTCCCGGTCGTTACCCCGCGACGGTGTCCCTCCGTACCTCCACCCGCACCCCCACCCGCACCCCCCACCCCTCCATCGCCCCCGCCTCCGCCTCCAGCACATGCCGCGACCGCACCCGCGGCAGCCCCAGTCGTCCCGGCCTCATCGTGCGTACGGCGATGACGCGGAGCCGGCGGTCGAGGTACGCGACGTCGATGGGGAACCGCATCCGGAACGTGTGCACGCTGCCTGCGGGGGAGAGCAGCAGGGCGCCGTCGACGGAGTCCCGCCCGAGCAGTCCCTTTGTCCGGGCCCGGTAGGAGCTCGCGATCTCCAGCGGCACGGCGAGAGTCTCCCGCTCCCCGTGCACGATCAGCTCTCCCCGGCCGTCCTGCCATCGCCCCATCCCGAGGCCACCTCCTCGTCATGCCGCTCCCGGTACTTCGGGGTTGATCCTCTCTCTCCTGCCCGGGTCAGGTGTCCGATGCGAATAATCGTCCTGATGACGGGGGTGTCGCCCGACGGTCACATCGAGGGCCTCGACCGTGACATCAGCCGGCACCGCGTGGACGAAGAGCTGCACGCGCACATGAACGCCACGGTCAAAGCCATGGGCGGGCTGCTTCACGGCCGGGTCGTCCACGAGCTCATGGCCGATCACGGGCCCACCGCCACCGCCGACGCCGACCCCGACGCCCCCGCCTCCGTCACCGAGTAGCGGGGGCCGGCCCGTGCCTCGTGGGGCCGGAAAAATGGGCGGCGCCCACCGGGGCCCTCCTGTCACGATCAGTTCATGACCTCCCGACACCCCCACACGTTCGAGGACCTCGTCGCCGAGGGGGCCGCCGTCCCCACCGCGGGGTGGGACTTCTCGTGGTTCGAGGGGCGGGCCACCGAGGCGCGGCCCTCGTGGGGGTACGCGCGTTCGCTGGCCGGACGGCTGGCCGGGGCCGCCGCCTCGCTCGACATCCAGACCGGCGGCGGTGAGGTGCTGGCCTTCGCCCTCGACCAGGGGATCAAGGCCCCCGTGCTCGCCGCGGCCACCGAGGGCTGGCCGCCGAACGTGGCCAAGGCCACCGCACTGCTGCGCCCGCGCGGCATCGTGGTCGTCGCCGCCCCGGAGGACGCGCCGCTGCCCTTCGCCGACGGCACCTTCGACCTGGTCAGCAGCCGGCACCCGGTCAACCCCCAGTGGACGGAGATCGCCCGCGTGCTCCAGCCCGGCGGTACGTACTTCGCCCAGCACGTGGGCCCGCGCAGCGTCTTCGAGCTCGTCGAGTACTTCCTCGGCCCGCTGCCGGAGGCACAGAGCTCGGACCGTCACCCCGAGCACGAACGCGCTCGTGCCGAGGCCGCCGGACTGGAGATCGTCGACCTGCGCGCCGAGCGGCTGCGGATCGAGTTCCACGACATCGCCGCCGTCGTCCACTTCCTGCGCAAGGTGGTGTGGATGGTCCCCGGCTTCACAGTGGAGGAGTACGCGCCGCGACTCCGGGCCCTGCACGAGCGGATCGAGGCCGAGGGCCCGTTCGTCGCCCACAGCAGCCGTCACCTCGTCGAGGCCCGCAGGCCGCACAGCTGAGCCGCACGGGCGCGGGCCGGCCGTAATCTTTCCGATCGTCAACTCCGGTTCGGTCCACGGCACTTCGCACCGTCGGCAGGGCCGGGGCGGCGGAGGTGCCGCGCCCCTTCTCGATTTGAAGCCATTGCACGTCCCGCCTCCAGGGTCACCGGGGGCCTAAATGGCTTCAAATCGGGCAACAGGCGCATCGCCGGTCGATCTGCCCCACATATCCATGGTCTTCACGGGGTGTCCACATCGTTATCCCAGGCGTCTCGCGTCCCGGCCGTGATTGACGTAAATTCAAGACGAGGCAATTCGCGCCAGCAAAGCTGCGCGGTGGCACCGCGCAGAGGAGGGGGCTGCGCGGTGCCGCGCCCACTTCCCGGCGTCAAAGAAACGTTCCGACCCGGAGTCACCCGCGTGGGCGATGCCTTACGCCCCCATGATGCCGCCGTGATTCGGCCACGAAACCCCCATGAACTGGCCCTCAGCCGACCACCGGGCCGTCGCCGAGCGACTCCGGAGAGTAGTTGTGGCACGCCGATGCACGCAGCATCACTTACGAAGGGTTATGGTGGAAACCCCCCCTCGGGCCGGTCCGTCTCCCCCCCACGGACCGGCCCGTTTTTTGTGCGCAGAACGGTGCGCGCGACCGTGTCCAGGGCCGCGCTCACGGCAGCGCCCGCGACCCTGCGCCTGACTGGGTGCATGACTGTGCGCATGACAGGGGTGGTCGGGGTACCCGCTCCAGAGGCCGGCGTCCTCCAGGGGCCTCGGTGGCCGTTCGAGGGGCGCGGACCCGGTTCGGCGCACCACTCCGCCGGGCGGCCGCGACCGGCCGTCGACGCTTCGCAGCCGTCCACGAACGAGCGGGGCTCCCACAGTTGAACAAGACAGGCCCCCACCGTCGGCGCCCGGAACCCCCGGTACGCTCTAGCCGCGGGGACCGCCATCTCAAAGGGGCTGACTTTCACGTGAACCTGCGCGACAAGCTGCGCGGCCTGCTCGTCAGGCTCTACGCACGCCGGGTGGAAGGCCACCTGGACCACGCTCAGGTGCCCAAGCACATCGGCGTCATCGTGGACGGCAGCCGGCGCTGGGCGAAGGCCGCCGGTTCCACCCCCGTCGACGGCCACCGCGCCGGTGCCGAGAAGATCGAGGAGTTCCTCGGCTGGTGCACCGAGACGGACGTCGAGGTCGTCACCCTCTGGCTGCTGTCGACGGACAACTTCAACCGGCCGCCGGAGGAGCTCGGCCCGCTCCTCGGCATCATCGAGGACGTCGTGCGCACCCTCGCCGCCGACGGCCGCTGGCGGGTCCACCACGTCGGCACCCCCGACCTGCTGCCCTCCCCGATGCAGACGGCGCTGAAGGAGGCCGAGGAGGCCACCGCCCACGTCGACGGAATACTCGTCAACGTCGCCATCGGCTACGGCGGACGCCAGGAGATCGCGGACGCCGTACGGTCGATGCTGCTGGACGCGCGCGACAAGGGCACCTCGATGGAGGAGCTCGCCGAGGCCGTCGACACCGACATGATCGGCCGCCACCTCTACACCGGCGACCAGCCCGACCCCGACCTGGTGATCCGTACCAGCGGCGAACAGCGGCTGTCCGGATTCATGCTGTGGCAGACCGCCCACTCGGAGTACCACTTCTGTGACGTCTTCTGGCCGGCCTTCCGCAAGGTCGACTTCCTGCGCGCACTGCGCGACTACGCGGCGCGCCACCGCCGCTACGGCGGCTGACGCAGACGCTCCACGGAGAGCGTGGCGCGGGCGACTACCCCTTTTGGGGCACAAGTAACAAGGAGTTCACCAGGGCGCCGTCATACCTGATGGCATGGCACCGCATGTTCGAGGGCATAAGCCAAGCAGGCCGACGCCCGAACCACGGGTGTCGGATCTCAGCGGACGGCACGGGGCCGTCCGCCCGGGAGGCCCTTTGCACCAGCTCGACCGTGCGGTAACAGCACGGAAGAAGCAGTGGAGGGCCGGTTTTCGGCCCGTGCATCGTGGCCGTGGACCGGTCCAGCTCCACTCCGTCGCTCCCCGACCTCATCCGAGGGGGTACGTCCTTCCGTGGTGACCAGCACAAAGCGCCGTATGCCTGACAGGCGCACCTATGTTCTCGACACCAGCGTCCTGCTGGCCGATCCGAACGCCCTGAACCGCTTCGACGAGCACGAAGTTGTGCTCCCCATCGTCGTGGTCACTGAGCTGGAGGCCAAGCGGCACCATCCCGAACTCGGCTACTTCGCCCGGCAGGCCCTGCGCCTGCTCGACGAGTTCCGGGTCCGGCACGGTCGCCTCGACGCCCCCATCCCGATCGGGGAACTCGGCGGGACCGTCCGTGTCGAGCTCAATCACTCGGACCCCAGCGTGCTGCCCAGCGGCTACCGCCTGGGGGACAACGACTCCCGCATCCTCGCGGTGGCCCGCAACCTGCAGGCCGAGGGGTTCGACGTCACCGTCGTCTCCAAGGACCTCCCGCTCAGGATCAAGGCGTCCTCGGTCGGTCTCCTCGCCGAGGAGTACCGCGCCGAGCTCGCCATCACGGGCTCCTCCGGCTGGACCGGAATGTCCGAACTGACCCTGCCGGGCGAGCAGGTGGACATCCTCTTCGAGGAAGGCCACGTCTACGTCCCCGAGGCCTCCGAGATGCCCGTGCACACGGGGCTGACCATCCACTCCGAGCGCGGCAAGGCGCTGGGCCGGGTGTCGCCCGACGGCAACGTCCGTCTGGTGCGCGGCGACCGGGAGGCGTTCGGCATCAAGGGCCGCAGCGCGGAGCAGCGCATCGCGCTGGACATCCTCCTCGACCCCGACATCGGGATCGTGTCGATGGGCGGCCGGGCCGGCACCGGAAAGTCGGCGCTCGCGCTGTGCGCGGGCCTGGAGGCGGTCCTGGAGCGCCGCCAGCACAAGAAGGTGATGGTCTTCCGGCCGCTGTACGCGGTCGGCGGGCAGGAACTCGGCTATCTGCCGGGCTCCGAGTCCGAGAAGATGAGCCCCTGGGCTCAGGCGGTCTTCGACACGCTGTCCGCGGTCGCCAGCCGCGAGGTCATCGAGGAGGTCACCGCGCGCGGCATGCTCGAAGTGCTGCCGCTCACCCACATCCGCGGCCGCTCGCTCCACGACGCGTTCGTGATCGTGGACGAGGCGCAGTCCCTGGAACGGAACGTCCTGCTGACCGTTCTGTCCCGGATCGGCGCGAACTCACGGGTCGTACTGACCCATGACGTGGCCCAGCGGGACAATCTGCGGGTCGGCCGCTACGACGGTGTGGTCGCCGTCGTGGAGAAGCTGAAGGGACATCCCCTCTTCGCCCACGTCACGCTGACGAGGTCCGAGAGGTCCCAGATCGCGGCCCTTGTGACCGAAATGCTCGAAGACGGCCAGATCTGAGGCAATCTGCCAGATCTGGGGAAAACTGGGCTATCCAGAGCCAGTTGGCGCCGTCCGGAAAGGCCAAGAGCCTAGCCGGGCGGCGCCTTCGTGTGTCGCCGTTTCGTGAAATCACTGGCGTCAAACGGGATGTGAGCTTTCACACGCAACTCAGAATTGCCACCCGGCGTCGGGTTACGGCAGAGTCTCGTTCCTGTCAGGCCCCGCATACGACACACCTGTACCCCCAGCGGTACGGCACCACAGCAACATCACAGCCCAACTCCATAGTCGACGTCGTATGCCGCCCGAGTTCCACATGGCGCTCCCTGCAAGGGAGTTGCCCACCGGGCCCGCGCCTCCCGTGACCCCGCAGTACGGAGGCCAGTGCGCAGGGGCACGATTTCGTCCGCCAGGGTCACCGAAGCGGGCGATGCTGGAAGGAAACCGTGTGAGCCCGATTTCGGTCCGGGGATTCGCAGTGGCGTCGGCCACGGCAGTCACCGCTGTCGGAAGCGTCGTAGGCGTTGCCTCAGGCAGCGTCGCGCAGTCGAACGACGCCGAGGCGACGGCAGCCGACACGACGCTGCTCGCGGACATTCCCGCGGGCCAGCAGGCTCAGGTGCAGACCGCGTCCCTCACGCAGCAGGCCGACACCCAGGCCATCGCCGCGGACGCGGGTGCCAAGAAGGTCGCCGAGGAGTCGGCCCGCAAGGCCGCCGCCAAGAGCGCGATCGAGAAGAAGGAGGCCGCCGAGCAGGCGGCCAAGGAAGCCAAGGAGCGCGCCGAGGCCAAGGAGAAGGCCAGCAGGAGCTCCTCCAGCTTCCCGGTGCAGAGCTCGTACACCACCGCGCAGATCCAGGCGATGGCTTCCTCGATGGTGCCGAGCGGCCAGTTCCAGTGCTTCAGCAACATCGTGGACCACGAGTCCAGCTGGAACTACACGGCCGTCAACGCCTCCTCCGGTGCCTACGGCCTCTTCCAGGCCCTGCCGGGCTCCAAGATGTCCTCGGTCGGCTCCGACTGGCAGACCAACCCGGCCACCCAGATCAAGTGGGGCCTCAACTACATGGACAGCCGGTACGGCAGCCCGTGTGAGGCCTGGTCGTTCTGGCAGGCCAACCACTGGTACTGAGCGCGCCCCGCACTCAACCTCGCGAAGCCCCTCCCCGTCCTACGGGGAGGGGCTTTTGCCCTGTACGGTCTGATCCGACGACTCCAGGGGGAGTGGTGGTCACGGACGGGGGAAGAGGACGAATCATGTCGCGAGTGCCAGGGTGGCTCGGTCGGCTCGGTGCCCGGCTGACCGATATGGGAGAGCGCTTGGACGAGCGCCGCGCCGAGGTGGCGCGGGAGGAGGCCGAGACCGACGCGGCCCCGCCGTTCCCCGAGCGCAAGCGGGCGCCCGCGAGCCCCGCCTCCCGTCCGGCCGTCGTGCTGGCACCCCGCCCCGATCCGGCGCAGGCCGTGCCGTGGGGCGTACGGGTCGCCGCCGAGGCCGGCTGGCGGCTGCTGATCCTCGCGGGCACCGTCTGGGTGCTGATGCGGGTCATCAGTGCCGTGCAACTCGTCGTCTTCGCCTTCGTCATCGCCCTGCTCATCACCGCGATGCTGCAGCCGACGGTGGCCCGTCTCATGCGCCACGGCGTCCCGCGCGGTCCGGCCACTTCGCTCACCGCGATCCTGGGGTTCGTCGTCATCGGCCTCATGGGCTGGTTCGTGACCTGGCAGGTCATGGAGAACATCGACAACCTCTCCGACCAGATCCAGAGCGGCATCGACGATCTGCGCAACTGGCTGCTGAAGAGCCCCTTCCACGTCACCGACAAGCAGATCAACCAGATCGCCAAGAACCTGCGCGAAGCGGTCGGCGCCAACACCGACCAGATCACCTCCGCTGGCCTGGAAGGCGTCCAGGTCGTGGTCGAGGCCCTGACGGGCATCCTGCTGACGTTCTTCTCCACCCTCTTCCTCCTGTACGACGGCCGGCGGATCTGGGAGTGGACGCTCAAGCTGGTCCCGGCGGCGGCCCGTCCGGCGGTCGCCGGCGCCGGCCCGCGCGCCTGGCACACCCTCACCGCCTACGTCCGCGGCACGGTCCTCGTGGCCCTCATCGACGCCGTCTTCATCGGCGTCGGCATCTACTTCCTCAACGTCCCCATGGCCGTCCCGCTGGCCGTCTTCATCTTCCTGTTCTCGTTCATCCCGCTCGTGGGCGCGGTCGCCTCCGGCGCGCTGGCGGTGGTCGTCGCGCTGGTCACCCAGGGCGTGTTCACGGCGCTCATGACGCTCGCGGTGGTCCTCGCGGTCCAGCAGATCGAGGGCCACATCCTGCAGCCGTTCATCCTCGGCCGTGCGGTCCGCGTCCACCCGCTCGCGGTGGTGCTGACCGTCGCGACGGGCGGCATGGTGGCCGGTATCGGCGGCGCGGTGGTGGCCGTGCCGCTGGTGGCGGTGACGAACACCGTGGTCAGCTACCTGAAGGCGTACGCGGAGGAACAGACGAGTGCGGAGGACGATCCGCCCGTCGAGGACGCGGCCGTCGGTACCGAAGCCGACGACGCGTCGGGGGACGCGCCCCCCGACGGCGCCGACGAGCCCACCGAGGACCCCGTCCCGCGGGACTGAGCGCCGGGGCCGGCTGTGTGACGGTCGGCGGGAAGAGGCAGCCGAGCCCCGCGCGGTCGGGCACCTGGGCGGCCGTATCACCACTCGCACGCACGGTGCTCCGGTCGCCAGTGGGCGGTCCTGTGGCCGTACACGCCCAGGCCGTGCTGGAGCCGGCTGGGCGGTTCGGGGGCTCGTCACGCTCCCCGGCCACGGCTCGGCGGCCGCGAGGGCATCCCGCGCGAGGCGGCCGGGGCGCCCACCCTCCTGGCCCTCGGCGAGGGTCACCGCCCGCGGGACCGGGCGCCGGGCGTCGGCCGGCAGGCGGGCGGTGAGGGCGCGCTGATGACCACGGCAGCCGTTGGGCTCGGCACGCCCGTGCGGCTTGTCGCCGCCGGGCGTCCGGGCGGCGGCCCACCGCGGCAGGCCGCTTCCGAACCGGGTACGTGCCGATCCCGAAGCGCCTCACCCCGCCCCTGCACAGGCCCGCGCCCCCGGTGCCGCCCGCCGCTGAACCCGGCGTCCGGGCGGGAAATCCGGTGGCCATATTCGGTCAAATGAGCGCCGAAACAAGTGTTTTGAACAGCCCGCGAACTCAACTTCCGACAACTAGCGGCAGGTAGGAAAGCGGCACCCGGAATATGCGCCCGGACTGATACACATTCCCTCCTCAGCGCTACGCGTCAGGCGTATGTGCGAGGCGGCGGGGGGTGTGATGTCGGGCCACGAACACCTGGCACTGGCCCTGGCCGCGTGTGGCCGGGACAGCTTCACCGGAGAGCTGCGGATCACCGGATCACCGGGCGGCACCTTCCACTTCGGCGACGGCCGGGTCGTCGCCGTGGAGTCGCCCGGCGCCCCCGGACCCGAGGCGCTGCTGCTGCGTTCCGGGCGGGTCAGCGGCGAGCAGTGGGCCCAGCTGGTGCGGGAGTCCGGCGGCTCGCGCTGGCCGGCGACCGCGCTCATCGCGCACGGCTACGCGGGGGCCGCGCAGTTGCGCGTGGTGTGCGCGCTGGCCCTGCACGACGCCGCCTTCGCGATGGCCGCGGGACGGGTGGAGGAGTGCGAACGCGTCGCCACCACCGAGCCGTTCGCGCAGGTCCCGGTAGGGGAGATGCCCCTGCGGCTGCTCCAGGACGCGACCCGCAGACTCATCGCCCTGGCCGCCCTGCCGCACCCCGTGCACCCCGACCGGGAGCGGCCCGTGCCCGCCCCCGCACCCGACGGCACGGCCGGCGCGACCACCGCACTGCGGCGCGATCTGCTCGCCCGGGCCGACGGCCGCCGTACCGCCCGCGATCTCGCCTTCCGGGTCGGACGCGGCGTCTACACCGTCACCGTCGAGGTCGCCCGGATGCTCGACGAAGGCCTCCTGGTCTGCGTCGAGCCGCCCGAACCGATCACCGTCCGGACGCTCCCGGACGGCCAGGGCCTGAGTCAGCGGGAACCGGGGCCCACCGAGCCGGCCAGGACCGTGGAACGCGCCGATCTGCCCCTCCGTAAACCAGGAAGCTTTTTCCGCCTCCGGAACGGAACACCGAAATGAAGCAGCCGATCAGATGTGAACAGAATTAGGGGAGTTGAGTATATGGATCACAAAGCCCTGGCGCTCGAAATGCGCGGTCTGCGCGAACAGGTCACCGGAATCACGGACACCGCGGTCGCTGCCGCGGACGGGCTGCTGATAGCCGCCGACACCGCCGACTCGATCGACCCGGAGGGTCTGGCCGCGCTCGCCGCGGCCGGCCTCGGCCTGGCCCGGCGCACCGCCGAGGCGACCGCCCGCGGCACGCTGCGCCGGACGGTGACGTACGGCAGCCACGGCTGCGCCGCCTTCTACGCCCTCGGCGACACCGCCCTGATGGTCGTACTCGGCGACGAGGGCATGGACGTGGACCAGCTGCACCGAGCGACCCAACCGACCCTGAACCGGATCGGCTCGATCCTCACCGGCAAAGCGACCGAGAAAGCACCAGAAGGAGTCTGAAGGGATGGCGACGAAGCGCATGGCCGCAAATTTCTCCGACCAGGTGATGGGCCTGGTGAAGTCCCTTCGTACCGACGCCCCCGACTGTGTCGCCTCCGGCGTGGTCGACATGTCCACGGGCATGCTGCTGTCGTACGAGACCGTCGAGAGCCACCCGCCGGAGGTCCTGGACCTCCTGGCGGGCGCGACTCTCGACCTGTTCCAGGGCCGTACGGTCGTGATGATCGAGGACGTCTTCAAGGAGCGTCGCGGGGTCGCCAGTGACAACCACTTCTTCCAGGAGATCCTGGTCAACAGCGAGAACCTCACGCACCTGTTCGTGCGGCTGAACGAACAGCAGGACGTCGTGGCCGTCGTCGTCTGCCGCAAGTCGGTCAACGTCGGCATGCTGTTCGCCCAGGTCCGGCGGGTGGTGCGGGAGTACAGCCTCTGAACGGACGGCCGGCTGCGGGCGGCTACTCCGTCCGCAGCCCGTCCGGCCGCATCAGCCTGAGCAGCGGCGGCAGGCTCAGCAGCGTCACCACGACCACCACCGCCGCCCCCACGCCGGTCATCGACAGCACGCTCGGCCAGTCCACGCGCACCCCGGTGTTCGTCATCCGCAGCAGGACCACGCCCAGCGTCAGCCCCACCACCATGGCCAGCAGCAGACCGAGCACGATCGGGATCGCCGTCTGCCACAGCACCGACAGGCTCAGGGTGCGCCTCCTGGTGCCGAAGGCGACCAGCGCCGACAGCAGCTTCTTGCGCTCGCGCAGCTGCTCCAGCTGGGAGACCAGCAGACTCGCGCCGATCAGTGCGAGGACACAGGCGGCGCCGACGAACAGGCCGGTGCGGATGGACCTGTAGCGGTCGTTGCTCTCGACGGACACCCAGGTCATCGGCTCTTCGAGCGGGTTGATCCGGGCCGCCGTGTTGCGTACGTACTCGTAGGCGTCCGGCAGCGACTTGTCGAGCCGCAGATAGATCTGGCCGTCCACACCCGCCGCGGCCTTCGCCGAGAAGGCGGCCGGGGTGACCAGGAGGCCGCCGCGCCGGTAGCCCGTCGGGTCCGGGATGGACCGGGCCTGCTTGACGGTCTTCGGCACGGTCCAGGTGACCGAGGCGGGCTTGTCCGAGTCGTCGGAGGTGTCGACGAAGTAGAGCGTCTTGCCGGGCTTGGCCGCCATGCCCGACTCGCCGTCCGCGTTCTCCTGGGTGGAGGAGTCGCCGTTCGCGCCCGGTGTGACGTGGGAGGCGAAGACGTCGCCGTCGTGGCAGGAGGGCAGTTCGGCCACCTGCCGCAGGGATGTGCAGTCGGCGACGGTGACCCGGCTGAAGTGAGCGTCGTCGCCGGGCCCGTCGTTGGCGTATCCCTCGTCGAAGGCGTACACGTGCTGCACGCCCTTGGTCGCCGAGAACTCCTTCGCGGTCGCGGCGAGCGTCTTCCCCTCCGGGACGGCGACCTGCATCTGCGCCCGGGAGACGTCGTAGCCGCTGTCCCGGGTGTAGTCGCCCTCGACGCCCGCGAACAGCATCTGCAGCGCGATCGCCCCGGCCACCGCCACCGCGATGCCGTTGACCATCCGGGCCGCCGTACCGCTGCTCAACTGCAGCCTGCGCACGGCCAGTTGCCAGGACAGTCCGCCCGCGCCGAGCCGGGCGACGACCGCCTCGACGATCCACGGCAGCAGCGCGGTCACCCCGACCAGCAGCAGGACCACACCCCCGGTGACGAGGTACTGGTTGAAGTCGCCTCCGTCGCGGCCCTGTCCGACCATCGGGTAGAGCATCCCGAGCCCGGCCAGCGGCAGCAGCAGCCGCCACCACAGCCGGCGCCGAGAGGGCTTCGCCGTACGCACCACGCCGAGCGGCTCGATCACCACTCCGCGCAGGGCGAGCAGGGTCACCAGGACGGCCGCGGCGGGCACCGCGAGACCGACCAGCAGGGCAAGCAGGGGGGAGGGGTTGAGATAGCTCGGGAACACGCTCTCCCCGAACACCTCGACGGAGCCCGCCGCTTCACGGGCGATCAGGAAGAACCCGGTGCCCAGGACGAGTCCCAGCACCGCCCCTGCGAGTGCCTCGCCGGCGGCGATCCGACGGGTCGAGCGGCCGTCGGCGCCGACCAGGCGCAGGGCCGCGAGCCGACGGTCGCGCCGCTCGCCGCCGAAACGCACGGCGGCGGTGATGAACACGGCGACCGGCATCAGCAGCACGATGAAGACGACGAGGACCAGCAGGACCAGCACCGGGTCGGTGCGTTCCTGGACCGGGTTCGGGTTCCCGAACTGTTCGATGCGGGTGATCTGTCCGCCGGTGATGCCGTGCGCCGCGAGCCCCTCGGCGCCCCGGTAGTAGGCGAGTTCGGCGGAGCCGATCAGCCCGCTCTCGCCGATGGTGCCGACGATCCGCTGCGGCAGCCGCTCCCGCAGGAGCCTGCCGTCGCCCGACTCCAGCAGCTTCTTCAGCGCGGGGGAGACCACCATCTCGCCGACCGCCGGGAACTTCCCGACCCCCGGCGGCAGGGGCGCCTTCGGCCCCTCGGGCTCCAGCTCCCGTCCGCGGATGCTCGTGTCCCGGAAGGTGGTTCCGGTGGCCGCGACCAGCAGCGTGTCGGCACCCTTCGGGGGGATCTTGTCGCTGTACGTGATGTCCGTACGGGCGTCCTCGCGCTGGTGCCGGACCGCCAGCGCGCTCGGCAGCGCGGTGGTCAGCAGCAGCAACGCCACTCCGAGGCCGACGCCGACCGCGGTCAGCAGGGCCCGGACCCACCCTTCGCGTCCGCCCGCGAAGGCGAACCGAACCCCCATGGCGAGGTCTCGCCACCACTGCCTGAGCGTCATACGACCCGCTCCATGTCCCGGGACTTCCCGTCCCGTACGACGATCTCGCGGTCGGAGTAGGCGGCGACCCGTGCCTCGTGCGTGACGAGGACGACGGCCGCGTTGGTGGACCGGGCGGCCTCGGTGAGCAGCTCCATCACCCGCTCGCCGTTGAGGGAGTCCAGCGCGCCGGTCGGCTCGTCGGCGAACAGCACGCGCGGGTTGGTGACCAGGGAGCGGGCCACGGCCACGCGCTGTCCCTGACCGCCGGAGACCTCGCCGGGCCGCTTCTTGCGGAGGTCGTCGACCTCCAGGCGCTCCATCCACGCCAGCGCCGCCTTCTCGGCCTCCTTGCGGGAGGTGCCGTTCAGCCGCAGCGGAAGCGCCACGTTCTCGACGCAGGTCAGCTCGGGGACGAGCTGTCCGAACTGGAAGACGAACCCGAACTCGGTGCGCCTGAGCGCGCTGCGCTCGGCGTCGTTCATCGTGGCCATCTCGCGGCCGTTGTACGTGATCGAGCCCGAGTCGGGCGGCACGATCCCGGCGAGGCAGTGCAGCAGCGTCGACTTGCCGGACCCGGAGGGGCCCATGACGGCGACGACCTCGCCGGGGTGGATGGAGAACTGGGCGCCGTCGAGCGCGACGGTCGGACCGTAGGTCTTGCGCAGTTCGTCGGCGACGAGAAGGGAACCGGCCGGGGTCACTTGACCACCACCTCCGCGAGCTTGTCGAGACGCGCGGCGGTCAGTTCCAGCCAGCGCAGGTCGGCTTCCAGATGGAACAGGGCGTGGTCGCAGATCAGCTGGTCCGCGAGGTCACCCTTGCGCTTCCGGTCGGTGAGGATGCGCATCATCCGCAGGTGCTCGGAGCGCTGCGAGTCGAGGATGTCGCCGGCGTCCCGGTGTGTGAGCAACGCGAGGACGATCTTGGTGTACAGCGTGGACTGGAGATACGGCTCGGGCTTCTCCGGCGTCGCGAGCCACCGCTGTACGTCGGTGATCCCGGCGTCGGTGATGGCGTACCGCTTGCGCTCGGGGCCGCCGCCGGGCTCGATCCCGTCGACTTCGACGAGCCCGTGCTTCAGCAGCCGGGACATCGTCGAGTAGACCTGGCCGTAGTGCAGCGGCCGGTCGTGACCGAACTTCTCGTCGAAGGCCCGCTTGAGGTCGTAACCGTGCCGGGGGCCGGACTCCAGGAGCCCTAGAAGAGTGTGACCGATGGACATGGAGAGGACTGTACATGCGGTGTATACGTCAGGTGTATACGCGGAGTGTGTACGCCGGGCCGGGGCGTGAGCAGCCGCAGGTGAAGGCCGATTGTCACGGTTCTGCTACGTGGCCCGGTCGCCCCGGTCGTCCTTGGGTGGTCGTCCCCGGCGTGGCAGCGGACCGGTGTCGCCGGGCAGCCGCCCGGCCTCCTTCAGGGCCCTGCGCAACAGGAACTCGATCTGCGCGTTGGCCGACCGCAGCTCGTCCCCCGCCCACCGCGCGAGCGCCTCGTACACCAGCGGGTCCAGCCTCAGCAGCACCTGCTTGCGCTGCTGAGGCCGCCGCTCGGGGGAGCCCCCCGCGGAAGGTGCCGTCACTGGTAGAGCGTCCCGGTGTTGAGGACCGGCTGCGGGGCGCGGTCGCCGCACAGCACCACCATCAGGTTGGACACCATCGCCGCCTTGCGCTCCTCGTCCAGCGACACGATGTCCCGCTCGGTGATGCGGGCCAGCGCCTCCTCGACCATGCCGACCGCGCCCTCCACGATCTGCCGCCGGGCCGCGACGACCGCCCCGGCCTGCTGCCGCTGGAGCATCGCCGAGGCGATCTCGGGCGCGTAGGCGAGGTGCGTGAAGCGGGACTCGATGATCTGCACGCCGGCTGTCTCGACGCGTGCGTGGAGCTCGGTGGCGAGCTTCTGGGTGATCTCGTCGGCGTTGCCGCGCAGCGAGAGCCCGTCCTCCTCGTGGGCGTCGTAGGGGTACTCGATGGCGATGTGCCGGACGGCTGTCTCGGTCTGGGTGGCGACGAACTTCACGTAGTTGTCCACCTCGAAGGTGGCCTGCGCGGTGTCCTCGACCCGCCACACCACGACCGCGGCCAGCTCGATCGGGTTGCCGTAGGCGTCGTTGACCTTGAGGACCGCGGTCTCGTGGTTGCGGACCCGGGTGGAGATCTTCGTGCGGGAGGTGAAGGGGTTCACCCAGCGCAGCCCGTCCTGGCGGATCGTGCCCCGGTAGCGCCCGAAGAGCTGGACGACCCGGGCCTCGCCCGGTGCGACCGTGTTCAGGCCGCGCAGCGAGATGAGCGCGGCGACCAGCACGAGGACACCGCCGGCGGCGAAGCCGGGACTCCGTGAACTGGCGGCGAACAGCACGACGGCGGCCAGCAGTCCGACCAGGCCGAGCAGTAGTGCGAGCGCGCCGCCGATGCTGTGCGCGGCGACCTCCCGGACGCGCGGGGCGGGCATCTCTGGTACCGAGTCATCCGCGGACATGGTGATCCCCCATCTGTCTTACCTCTGGCAGGCTTCTATCGAACTTCTAGCTAAGTGATATCACTTTACCCCGCCTCGGCAACCTTCACACCCCCCTGGGAGTCTGGTTCCGAGGAGGCGGGTGCTGATTCTCACGCCCGGTGAGGCCCGGATCGAATGTCCTTTGTCATATAGAGCGGTGTTAGCTTTCTGAGCTGACCTGAGCCACGAACCGGTGTGGCCGCCGATGAGGAAGCGGAGCGAGTCGACCCATGGGACGAGCGGAAGAGAGAAGAGCACGTCAGCGCGGTGGTCGCCGCGCGGCGCCGCCCACACGCTCGTCCGGGACGCCGAGCGAGGGCGTCGTGACCGGCGGCCGTGCAGCGGCGCGCAAGGCCGCCCAGGGCAAGAAGAACGCAAAGAACGCAAAGAACGGCAAGAGCGCGATACGGCGGCTCTTCACCTGGAAGAAGATCCTCGGCGCGTTCTTCGGCTTCTGCCTGCTCGGCATCGGCGCCTTCATCGTGATGTACATGATGATCGGCGTGCCCAAGGGCAACGCGGCCGCGCAGAAGCAGAGCAACATCTACAAGTACAGCGACGGCTCGCCCATGGCCCGCGAGGGAGACACCAACCGGGAGATCGTCGATCTCTCCGAGGTCCCCAAGCCCGTCCAGCACACCTTCGTAGCGGCGGAGAACAAGTCCTTCTACACCGACGCCGGCGTCGACCTCAAGGGCACGGCCCGCGGTCTGATCAACACGCTGTCCGGCAAGGGCAAGCAGGGTGGCTCGACGATCACCCAGCAGTACGTCAAGAACTACTACCTCGACCAGGACCAGACCGTCACGCGCAAGCTGAAGGAACTGGTCATCTCGTTGAAGGTGGACCGCACGACGTCCAAGGACAAGATCCTCGCGGGCTACATCAACACCAGCTACTACGGCCGCGGCGCCTACGGCATCCAGGCCGCCGCCCAGGACTACTACCGCGTCGACGCCAAGGACCTCAGCGTCCAGCAGGGCGCGTACCTCGCCGCGCTGCTCCAGGCCCCGAGCCAGTACGACTGGGCGGCCGCCACCCCCACCGGCAAGAAGCTGGTGAAGGCCCGCTGGAACTACGTCCTGGACAACATGGTCGGGCAGGGCTGGCTCAACAAGGCCAAGCGTGACGCCATGACGTTCCCGGTGCCCAAGGAGCCCAAGGCCGCACCCGGCCTCGAAGGGCAGAAGGGCTACTTCGTCAAGCTCGCCAAGCAGCAGCTGGAGAAGCAGCTCATCAAGCAGGAGGGCATCACCCAGGACGAGGCGGAGGCCCGGGTCGAGAACTCCGGCTGGACCCTCACCCTGAACATCGACAAGAAGAAGCAGGCCCAGCTGGAGAAGTCCGTCAAGACCCAGCTGACCAGTCAGCTCGACCCGAAGAAGCGGTCGGTCGACAAGAACGTCCAGGCCGGCGCCGCCTCCGTCGATCCCAAGACGGGCAAGATCGTCGCCCTGTACGGCGGCGAGGACTACACCAAGCACTTCTTCAACAACGCCAACCGCACCGACTACCAGCCCGCTTCGACGTTCAAGCCGGTCATCCTCGCCGCCGCCCTGGAGAACGCCGCCGAGACGCAGGGCGGCAAGGCGATCGGCGCGAACACGATCTACGACGGCACCAGCAAGCGCCAGGTCGTGGACGGCAACGGCAACAAGGTCGGCTTCGGCCCCGAGAACGAGGACGACGCGGACTACGGCAAGGTCACCGTCCAGACGGCCATGGACAAGTCCATCAACTCCGTCTTCGCGCAGATGGGCGTGGACGTCGGCATGGACAAGGTGCTCGAGACGGCCACCAAGATGGGCATGGACACCGGCAAGCTCAAGCCGCTGCCCGCCTACACCCTGGGCACCATGGGCGCGAGCCCGATCCAGATGGCCGGCGTCTACGCCACGCTCGACAACCACGGCAAGCAGGTCACGCCGACCATCATCAAGTCGGCGGAACAGGGCGGCACCGAGATCCAGATGCCCGACCCGATCGGCGAGCAGGTCATCAGCCGCGAGGCCGCCGACACGGTGACCTCGGTCCTGACCGGCGTGGTCGACGACGGTACGGCCAAGGTGTCCGTGGCACAGAACCCGGCCCGCGACGGCCGGAAGGTCGCCGGCAAGACCGGTACCTCCGACGACAACCTGTCGGCCTGGTTCACCGGCTACACCCCGGACCTGGTCACCTCGGTCGGCCTGTTCGGTGAGGACTACAAGACCCACGCGCAGAGCAAGATGTACAAGACCGCCGGCCTTCCGCGCGTCAACGGCGGCGGCTTCCCCGCGCAGATCTGGGCGGCGTACACCTTCGGCGTCGCGGGCAAGAACACCAAGTTCGACCTGGACACCGACCAGGGCGCCGCGGTCCAGCCCAGCTGGACCCCGAGCCCCAGCGCCTCGGTGTCCGACACACCGTCGCCGTCCGCGACCACGAAGAAACCGACGACCAGTGCGCCGGCGACCCCGGTGACCCCGACGACCAGTGCGCCGGTGACCCCGACGACCAGTGCGCCGGTGACCCCGACGACCAGTGCGCCGGTGACCCCGACGACCAGCCCGCCGAACCCGTTCGACCCGAACGGCGACCAGTAGCGAGGAAACGGCGAAGGGCGCCCGGTGATCACCGGGCGCCCTTCGCCGTTCGCGTACGGGCCGAGCAGCGGCACGCTCAGCTCCGGTTCAGCTCGAACCACACCACCTTGCCGGTGCTGAGCCGGGTCGCCCCCCACCGCCGGGCCAGCCGGTTGACGAGGTACAGGCCGCGCCCGCCCTCGTCGGTGGCGCGAGCCTGCCGCAGCCGCGGCAGTTGCGGCACGTCGTCCCCGACCTCGCAGCGCAGCACATCGGTCCGCAGGAGCCGCAGCGTGACCGGCCGCGTCGCGTACCGCACGGCGTTGGTGACGACCTCACTCACCAGCAGCTCGACGGAGTCGGTGAGATCCTCCATGCCCCAACGGGACAGCGCCCGGCGCGCAAGCCGCCGGGCACGGCCCGGTGCCGCGTCCTCCGGCTCCAGGAACCAGTACGCCACGTCACTCGGCGCGATCCCGTCGAACCGTGCGGCGAGCAGCGCGATGTCGTCGTCCCGGTCGCCAGGACCGAGCATGTCGAGCACCTCGTCGCACAGCGCCTCCAGCGGCGGCGGATGATCCGGTCCGGTCAGCTGGGCGGTCGCGGCCAGCTTCTCCCGCAGCTGCTCTATCCCGGTCCACACGTCCCGCAGACGCGACTCCACGAGCCCGTCGGTGTACAGCAGCAGCGTGGCCCCGGCCGGCGCGTCCAGCTCCACGGCCTCGAAGTCGACGCCCCCGACACCGATCGGCGCGCCCGGCGGCACCCGGAGCACCTCCGCACGGCCGCCCAGATGCAGCAGCACCGGCGGCGGATGACCGGCGTTGGCGATGGTGATGCGGTGCGACACCGGGTCGTAGACGGCGTAGAGACAGGTCGCCATGCGGTCCGTACCGAGCCGTTGGGCCTGCTCGTCGAGGTGGTGCAGCACCTCCTGCGGAGGCAGGTCGAGGCCGGCGAGGGTCTGGGCCGTCGTGCGCAGCTGGCCCATGATCGCCGCGGATGTCATGGAGTGGCCCATGACGTCCCCCACGACCAGCGCGACCCGGCTGCCCGGCAGCGGGATCGCGTCGTACCAGTCACCGCCCACCCGGGCCGTCTCGGCGGCCGGCAGATAGCGCGAGGCCAGCCGGACACCGGTCGGCCGCGGGAGCGTCTCCGGAAGCATGGTGCGCTGCAGCTCGTCGGCGATGTACGCCTCACGGCCGTACAGGACGGCCTTGTCGATGCCCAGCGCACTGTGCGTGGCCAGCTGGGCGGCGACCAGCAGGTCGTCCGGGTCGAAGGGGATGCGGTCGGGGCGGCGCAGGAACAGCGCGGCGCCGATGACCCGGCGCCGGCCGCGCAGCGGGGCGAGGATCGCGCGGCGGCCCGTCGGTACGGCGAATTCGGCGCCCTCGCCGAGCAGTTCCGGCAGCGCCGCATGAGCTGCGGGCGTGTCCGTGAACACCGGGCGCACTCCGCGCAGCACCTCGGCGAGCGCGCTGCCGGGCTGTACCTCGCACAGTTCGGTGCCGAGGGCGTCCAGCTCGGTCGGGTTCTCCGGCACCGGCACCGGAAGGATGCCGTCCTCCAGGTCCCGCTCCTGCTGCGGGATGCGGTCGCTGCGCCGCAGCCTCAGTACGAGGGGGCCGGTGGGCCGTTCGTCGCCGACCGGCAGCGGATCGCGCAGATAGACGAGGATCGCGTCGGAGAACGTCGGCACGGTCGCCCGGCACAGCCCCATGACGATCTCGTCCAGGTCTATGCCGCGGGCGATCCGCCGGGTCGCCGCGCCCACGAAGCGCAGCCGGTCCCCGTCCCGCCGCATGGGCGTGGGCCGGCCCGGGGACAGTGCCTGTCCGGTACGGCGTTCCTCGCTGCTGAGACCGCTCTGCGGCCGCTCGCCCTCGCCACCCGGCTGGACCGGGACCCCGTCGGGGACGGGCCGCGGGCGGTGCGTGTCCTGCTCCGTAGCGGCCGGCTGGGAGTGCTCGGGGCCGGTGCCCGCCGGGTTCATACCCATGTCCTTGTTGTTGCCGGTTCTACCGGTCTTGCCGGTCGTGCTGCTGCCCTGGACGACGGGTGCCGTTTCCGGCGAGGTGTCACCGGAGCGGGCCTGGACGGGTAAAGCGGACGGCGCCTCGACGCCCGGTGCGGGCACCGGGGAACGCGGACGCGCCCCGCGGGGGTCCGTGGGGTCGACGCCCGGCTGTGGGCGTTCGAAGGAGGTCGGGTGCTCCGTCACGCGTGTCGAATCCGTCCGTCCGGGGCTGCACGCCGTACGCGCAGTCGGTCCCGCCGAAATCCCGATACCCGGAATGCGTGTCCGAGGAACGGAATTCCCGCGTGGTCAGGGGCTGCTCCTGCGTTGTTGGCGAAACGTCGGCCCGTACCGGTGTTGCCCTCGTACCCCACGCTCACGTCCTGCCGCCCCTCGGTGACGATCGGTCAAGCCCAGTGCCCGCTCCGGTAGTTGCCGCTGCGCACTCTTGCGGAGGACGATCCTACGTTTGCAGCCCGGGGGCGCATCAAGGGTCTCATGAGGACAAGTGCGCGGGCGTACGGTCCCAGTCTTCCGGTAGGAGCGGTACAGACCAGGATGGATCGGGCCGCCAGTCGGGCCAGCCGTCCGAGAACGGCGGGCCCCAGGCGCGGATCACCTCCACCGCGGACCGCCCCGCGGCCCTGACCTGCCCGGCGAGTTCGGGGCTCATCAGCCCGTCCCGCTGTGCCTGCGCGAACTCGTCCTCGTCGAGCCAGTGCCAACTGCGGTCCGGGTGCACCGAGATGTCCAGGAAGTGATCCTCGGAGTCCACGCCCCCGGCCCAACGGGTCAGCGGCTCCTCGAGGTTCACGTACCAGTTCTTGAACCGCCAGCCCGGCTCCCAGAACAGCCACACCGACCACGGCAGTCCCGGCCGCGCCAGCTTCAGCACCCCGGTGCCGAACCAGTGGTCCAGCTGCACGGTCCTCGGCTTGGTGTAGCGGGACTCCAGCGGCTCCGCGTGCACGGACGTGCCGTCGGCCAGCACCGGCTTCACACACTCGGTGCCCGGCGCCAGCCAGACGGCGAGCAGGTCCTCGTCGTCGCGTACGACGGTGACCGGGCGGACGATGTGGAAGTGCGCGCCGGAGTTCTCCCGGTAGCGCCACAGGATCTGACTCCCGGGCTTCCAGAAGGACGTCGACGTGCCCGCTTCCACCGCTCTCACCGCTCCACCGTCTGCCATGAAGAGATATTAGGTGCCATGGGCATACGACGCTGCGGTGCGCGTCACGGTTCACGCCGGGGACGGGAAAGGTTACGGCCGTGTCATCCGCAGGACATCCAGTGCCTCGTCCAGCTGCTCCTCCGTCAGGTCGCCCCGCTCGACGTATCCGCTCTCCAGCACGACCTGACGGATAGTCTTCAGCTCCGCGAGGGCCTTCTTGGCGACCTTCGCGGCCTCCTCGTACCCGATGTACTTGTTGAGCGGGGTGACCACGGAGGGCGAGGACTCGGCGTACTCCCGGGCCCGCTCGCGGTGGGCGACGATCCCGTCGACCGTCCGGTCGGCGAGCAGCCGGGAGACGTTGGCGAGCAGCCGGACCGACTCCAGGACGTTCTTCGCGATGACCGGAAGCATGACGTTGAGCTCGAAGTTGCCGGCCGCTCCGGCGGTGGCGACGGTCGCGTCGTTCCCCACGACCTGCGCGGCGACCATCAGCACGGCCTCCGGGATCACCGGGTTGACCTTGCCGGGCATGATCGACGAACCGGGCTGGAGGTCGGGCAGGGAGATCTCCGCCAGGCCGGTCCTCGGACCGGAGGACATCCAGCGCAGATCGTTGGCGATCTTCGTGAGCCCGACCGCGATGGTCCTGAGCTGCCCGCTGGTCTCGACGATCCCGTCCCGCGCGCCCTGCGCCTCGAAGTGGTCGCGCGCCTCGGTGAGCGGCAGCCCGGTGGTGCGGGCCACCTCCTCGATGACCGCGGCGGAGAAACCGGGCGGGGTGTTGATGCCGGTGCCGACCGCGGTGCCGCCCAGGGGGAGTTCGGCGAGCCGGGGCAGCGAGGCCTCCAGTCGCTCGACGCCGTAGCGGACCTGGGCCGCGTACCCGCCGAACTCCTGGCCCAGGGTCACCGGGGTGGCGTCCATCAGATGGGTCCGCCCGGACTTCACGACGTCCGCGAACTCCTCGGACTTGCGGGTCAGCGCGGCGGCGAGATGGCCGAGGGCGGGGATGAGATCCCGGGTCACGGCGGCGGTGGCGGCGATGTGGATGGAGGAGGGGAAGACGTCGTTGGACGACTGCGAGGCGTTGACGTGGTCGTTGGGGTGCACGGCACGGCCGAGCCGCTCGGTCGCGAGCGTGGCCAGGACCTCGTTGGTGTTCATGTTGGACGAGGTGCCGGACCCGGTCTGGAAGACGTCGACGGGGAACTGCTCGTCCCAGTCCCCGCGCGCGACCTCCTCGGCGGCGTCCTGGATCGCCTGGGCGATGTCCTTGTCGAGCACCCCGAGCTCGGCGTTCACCTTCGCCGCGGCTCCCTTGATGCGCGCGAGGGCCTCGATGTGCGCCCGCTCGATGCGCTGACCGGAGACCGGGAAGTTCTCCACGGCCCGTTGGGTCTGGGCACGCCACTTGGCGTCGGCGGGGACGCGTACTTCACCCATGGAGTCGTGCTCGATGCGGTATTCGCTCATACCCCTTACAGCGATCGGGGAGAGGCGTATGTTCCGGCTCCGGGTTCTGTTAGCCCGTCCGGCGTTTGAGGACGAGGCCTTTCGGGCCGATGGGGGTCCGGGGGCGCAGCCCCCGGGCGGGGTCGAAGGGGCAGCGCCCCTGGGGATGGGACGGGTAGGGGGGGGGGGGGGGAAGAAAACCACCCCCCCCCCCCCCCCCCCCCCCCCCCCCCTCCCCTTCCCCCCCCCCCCCCCCCCCCCCCCCCCCCCCCCCCCCCCCCCCCCCCCC